>NZ_DBUF01000028.1:0-354505 GCF_002307755.1 Acinetobacter sp. UBA1297 | reverse complement strand
AGCTTAAAAATATAAGGCGCGAAAGTAATAATTAGCATCGCAGGAAACATTACAATAACTGGTAATATCCACCGCTCATAACGATAGTAAAATGATTTATGGCGTACTTCTGCATCCGCATCTGCTACCTCTTCATCACCAATAGATTGACGGGCAAGGAGATGGTTTAAGGCAACAGGTGGCGTGACATAGCCTAGTTCAAAACCAATTAAAGCAATCATCCAGAAATGTACAGGATGGATACCATATTGATAAGCCACGGGCGCAATTGTAGCTGAGATTAGAATGACTGCCCCAAATGGGTCCATAATCATGCCAACAAATACCATGACAGCAACAATCATTGTCAGCACTAAAAAGGTATTGCTGATATCGGTTGGGAAAGCACTCATAATCTCAATGCGTTCCAGAAACCCACCCACACTGACTGACAGTGCCATGAGAATTACTAAGGCACCAATATGGCCCACTGTTTCACTGGTAGATAAATGCAAAGCACGCTTAAAACCTACTTGGGGTTCTTTTACCGGACCTGATCTTGCTACGCTATGATCAGCAGACATTCCTTGTGTTGCGTTAGCTGTAACCACCTGATGGTATTCAGTCGCAGGTATAGCGGTGTTCACTGTAGCCAGCGTAGCAGGATCTCCCATTGTTACTGCATAACGGTCTACAGCAGGATTGTAGCCTACCGTAGTAACAGCTTCCGGGCTTTGCCTTAACTTATCAAACAGAACAATCATAAGCAGAATTACGGGCATCATGACTGGCGCTGTAAATTCATTAAGATCGGTTGCCAGGATATATTTGTAAAATAGCCAGATCAATACAAAGATCAGTACATAAGGTAGTACCGGGCCTATAGCACGAAATGACTTTGGAAAAGCGACACTTGGCGCAGCAATCCGAAATTTCCGTTCGGCAAAGAAGAGTGAAATAACGAGAAACAGTGTCGAAGTCAATAAAAATACATATAAACCATAGTGATAAAGCAAGTCAGTCGTTACTTCCTTGTTCAGTGAAGCGACCACTACAATCAACAGACATGGACGTAATACTACACCAAGTGAGCCAGACATGGCGCTTGCAGCCAGTGCGAACTGTCGGCGCCCACCTGAAAGCCAAACCTCTTTATATATAATTGCGCCGGCTGCAATAACAAAAATTCCTGATGCACCGGTATAAGCTGTAGGCAAAGCAGCAGCCAGCAAAATTAACCAGGTCAAAGTTTCTGGAGCCAAGTTCCATGGACGTAAAATATTCAGGAACATATCTACAATCTGGGTCTGTTTTAACAGCATCCCTGCCCAGATAAATAAAGCCAAATTTAAAAAGATACTGGAGAACTCCACCAATTGTCCGAGATAAATTCCCTGACCCATCGGATAGTCCATGAAGAAAGTAAAGGCCACCCCAGTAATTACTGCCATATAGGCATATAAAGGCACACTTAGAAATGCCAGACCAAAGCTGCCGCCTTCACGTGACGGTTTAGGAGGCTTAAACAGATAAAATAAGCTGATCAGGCTTAATATACCAAACAGGGTAATCCACAGCCCATAAATAATTTGGATTTCCCGGCCAATTTCAACTCCGGCATTCATCATTGAATGATATTGGCTTAAAGCAGATGAAGTGAGTAACAGATTCGCCGCCAGCATGAAGACCGAATATACTTTATAGTCAATTCGGGTAGCAGGACTCCGCAAACCAATATGATGAGTTTTTAAAGTCGCGCTGATGGCAGCAAATACCACCATAATAACTAGAATTAGAGCACGGTTTTCGGTTCCAAATTGAAAAACTCCGAAAAATGAAGTTTCGACAGCCCGGTATGTTCTGAGGGTACTGTGGTCATCAATATAGGTAACTGCCCGATCATGGAACTGATATTTTTCTTCACAGAGTTGCTGCCCTGCCAAGATCGAAGCCCTAACATCAGCCTCTGAAGCGGTGCCGAAAATATCAGCGAACTCATCTGCTGCATTGGCCTGCATCTGTTTTTGTACCTGTGCATCAATATCAGGATGACGTTCACAGGTTGGCTTTTCTGGTTCAGCCCGTAAAAACGAATATTGCATTCCACTTGCAGGATCGCCATACAGACGTTCTCCCATCCGTAGCAGTTGACCATGAATCATTTCACCGGTCCCAATCACCAGTGTAAGCAGTAACAAAACAAGAATAACAAAAGTGGAAATCCACTCTGTCCAGATATAGCTTAGGCGACCCAAGCCAGTTTGTTTTTGTGTTGGTTGCATGTTCTTTCCACTTTTATCCTGTGTTTATGCTTCAGCAATGCTTAGGCATAAAATTCTTTTTTTATTTCTTTAATGTGGATATATCCTTATCCACACTACGGTTACGCTATTTATGATGAAACTGTAAAAAGTAGTTAAATACGATCCTTGCTCTTTTTCTAAATTGCCATGCCTATTTTAATTTTCCTCCTGCGGTATACCAGAGCAATTAAGGCCAATATAGTGCCCCAGAATACGCCTAGCAGATGAGCTTCAACCAGTACGGGACTGCCAATTAGCTCTGCTGTTCCCTGCTGACCTATTGTATTTTCCCAAAGTAGTTTGGCCAGTATCAGACTGAACACTAATAATGCAAATTTACGCTCTCTTTTATACTGGCTATAGATGACTGCGCCTGCTACATATAACCCATGCAAGACACCGGATAGACCTGCATAGGCTTCAACTGAGGGTAAAATATAATAAAAACTCAGGCTGATGAGTGGAGCCAAAACGATCAGCAAGAAAAAGAAATTGCGAATACGAATATGGGGAAAAATAAAAGGCAGACAAGAGAATGCCAGCATGTTCAGTAAATAGTGTATCCAGCCTACATGAACCCAGTGGGCAGACCATAAACGCCACGGCTCTCTAAATACAAGATCACGCCAATAAATAAAATAATCCGCATATACCTGTAAACAGGCTGAAATTGAGGCACAGCTGGCTATAAAAACTAACTTCTTAATTAAATTCCAGTCGTTTATAGTCATATGCCCTTATACTCGCCATGTTCAAATATAGGTAAATCCAGATTATGCTAGCATCATGTTCTGCCCTTTTTGAACTGTTAATTGCCCTGTTTAGTTTCGTTTGGGGTATCTGATGCTTCGACTTCTATATCGCTAGAGTCCTCCACGCCATTTGTATCTCCCCCTTCAAACAGGTCCTCTAGTTCATTACCAGATTGCTGCTCATCCCAGAAACTGCTCATCCCGCCTTCAGCAGTACGTACTCCGGTATTCTCAGTCCAGTAACGATCAGAAATGCCGCGAACCATCATTCCTGCCATCGTATCGATTAAACGGTAATCCGGATTAACCGGTTTGTCTTCAGCAAGTGAGGCATGATAGGTACGTAATGCATCACGGATTTTATTATCATCACCTGATGCCTGTGCTGCGATTGCATATAATGCATGTGACATGCGCACGCCTTTTTGCTCTCCAATTTGCACCGATTGTTTTAAGGTTTGATACGGGTCGGGTTTACCATCACCTGAACCGGGTAACAGGGTCCAGATCACGGCGCGGGTCGCCTGCGGAGCGCCCCAGAACTTGTTATTATCTAGACAAGTCATGCCGCGCTCTACAATTGCAGCAATATCTTTAGGTACATTGGCTTCACCCCCCGAATTAATATCATTAGTCATGGCTTGCAAGCCGCTGATCATTCCCAGCAAATACACAGTCTGGTCTAGGTCACTACGCATGGTCGGACATGAGTCACCGAGGGTAGCTTTATGTTTTGCTTCCCAGCGCTCTGCAAATAGTTGATACGCTGTATACTGGCGCTGTGCAGCATTTGCAGCCCAGCGTTTTTGCTCAATCCGGGCATCCTGTGCTTCGGTCACGTTACCACTTTTTGATGCACGCAAATAACGCAGCTCGGCTTCAAGAGCCTGATTTTCCGCACACATGCCAGAAGCCGTGTAAAGCAACACAGCTATGCGGGTAGGATCTCCCCCCATATCTTTAGTCGCCATAATTGCCGGTGTTAAAGCATTACCAGAATTACAGACCATATCCGAATCATTCATAGCCAGTATTGGGGGCACGATGTGCCGCTCACTAAAGCCCAAGGCCAGATTTGTCCCAGACTTTACTGCATAAGAACATCCGGTAAATAAAGAACTTGCCATTACTGCGAGTGCCATGCCTTGGCCAATTTTTTGGACGTTTAACATTCTTCCTGTCCTCTTTTTAATTTTGTTATATCCATGATTTAGCTCAACATATCAGATGCAAAATCTGAAGAGAAGAGTAATTACTCTAATTTTCACTGCAACTGTGCCAGTAAAAAGTACGATTAAATATGACCTGAATCAGGAAATTTAAAAAATTTAGGCAAAAAAAAGTAGCATTGCGACGGTTCAGCACATGCTACTTATTAACTGGACATATTCAGTGCAAACCCTACATTCAAATTCATTTGTAATTTTTTAAATTTGATGCAGCGTTTTAATCTAGTGTTATCTTAAAAAGTAAAGATATTAAAAACTGCTTGTGAATCAATTTAACCTATGTTTGGCAACTAGACATGAAGAATTGTCAGACAAATTAAAATTTTTATAATTTATTTGATGAACAGCAACTCACCTAATAATCGGATTAATAAATAATTTACATAAACAAAAAAGTAAATTAAAACAATATTTTAATATTACTAATACAGCTTGGCTAACATTTTTAATTTTTTCCAGTATACAAGAGACAATTGATCACTCCAGATAACCAAGGGTTTAACCTGATTTTTCTGAAAATAAATTACAATATAAAGTTGATGATCAATTATCTTTCGAATCACAACACGATCTAAGTGTTTAGCTTTACAGAACTGAAGAGTCCATTCTTCAGCATCTAGATATTCAAAGCGTACAGGACGCGGCGCTTTTAAAAATAAGCTATAACTTATCAAACCAATGACAGAACAGAGTAGCCATAGCCCCAACGGTAGTAGTGAATAGAACAAAATCAGCAAACCGAGTAGTAAAGAAAGCTGAACCATAATAGCCATGCGGCTAGGTTTCAGCTTAAAACACTGCTTAACCATGGACATAATGTTTAAGTTTAATAATTAGCTGTTTCATCTCCGGACGTGGAGGTTCAGAAACCTCCATAAACCAGTCTAGAAGATCAGGATCTTCCTGTGCGACGAGCTCGGCGAAGGTGGCTTTTTCTTCCGCATCAGCTTGTAAATAATATTGTTTTACATAAGGGTCAAAATATACATCAATTTCTTTTAGTCCCCGGCGTGCACGGTAAATTACTTTACGTTCTTCCAAAGTCATTTCTTCAGACATTTTCTATCCCCAAGTGAATAATTTCAGAATAGTTTAACTGATCCACTCTTAAAATTTGCAGCTTTTCCATAAAATGGCGAAAACCATCAATTTTTTGATGGTGATTGAGCATTTGGCCTATTGTACAAAAAAGCCGGGCTGTTTAGGTTTAAAAGAAAATATCACACAAGGATAAAACAAAAAATGCAATCTGCTGCTATTCGTCCGCTTGCACCCATGTTACCTAGAAATCTGTTTAATTCTGATCATGATGCATTTCGTGAGACTGTACGTAAATTTTATGAAAAGGAAGTCATCCCTTATACAGAACGATACGAGCAACAGCAGCATGTAGATCGTGATTTATGGAATAAAGCTGGAGCTCTGGGTCTGCTTTGCCCGACCATGCCAGAAGAATATGGCGGCGCTGGTGTAGACCGGCTTTATAGTATGATTTTGATTGAAGAACAGGCCTATGCGGGTGACTCAGCGACCGGTTTTTCTCTGCATTCTGATATTGTAGCGAATTATATTAATAACTTTGGTAATGAAAAACAGAAACAGTACTGGCTGCCACAAATGGCTACCGGCGAAGTAGTAACTGCTATTGCCATGACTGAACCGGGTACTGGTTCTGATCTTCAGGCAGTACGTACCTCGGCGATACTGGATGGGGATGAATATGTCATCAATGGTTCGAAAATATTCATTACCAATGGTTATCTTTGCGATATGGCAATTGTAGTCTGTAAAACCGGGAACAGTGATAAAGGTTCAGCAAACCTGTCTCTGATTATGGTAGAGGCTGACCGTCCAGGTTTTAGTAAAGGTAAACCGCTCAATAAGATTGGTATGAAAGGCCAAGATACTTGTGAGCTATTTTTTGATAATGTCCGGGTACCTAAAGAAAATCTGCTGGGCATGGAAGGTATGGGCTTTATGATGCTCATGAAAGAGCTGGCATGGGAACGTATGCTGGTAGCAATCATTTGCCAAGCTGGTGCTGAAGCTGCATTTGCGCATACGGTACAATATACAAAAGAACGCAAAGCTTTCAGTAAACCGATAGCAACTTTCCAAAATACACGATTTAAGCTCGCTGAATTGCGTACAGAAATTGACATGGGCCGTACCTACCTGGACCGCTGTATGCAATTGCAGCTTGAAGCACAATTAGGTATTGATGCAGCAGCAGCAGCCAAATACAAGCTTTCTGATATGTATTCAAAAGTCGTGGATGAATGTTTACAGCTGCATGGTGGTTATGGCTATATGCTGGAGTATCCAATCGCACGTGCCTATATTGATCACCGTGCTAACCGAATTTATGCCGGTACCAATGAAATCATGAAAGAGTTAATTTCCAGAACATTATAAAATCTAAATTCTAATACTACAAAAGGAGCTTTAAAGCTCCTTTTTAATTGGGATTATGAAACCAGTTTAGGTTTACGTTCTAGCTGTTTATCACGCTTAGTAAATTGCAAGATTCCATCTTCAAAACCCGCCTGTTTCAGGGCTTTACGATCAGCCAGATAGTTATTAGTCACTTGCCAGGGTGCATGTTTCCCCTGCTTTGGAATTACGTCGGCAGCGCGACGGATATATCCTGCGGACAGGCTACCCATCACAGTATCCTGTTCAATCTCACTATGATCGGTAGGCGCTATCACTTCATCATAATGATGCTTATCCATATAATTAAGTAGTCGACAGATATACTCTGCTGCAACATCGACTTTTAATGTCCAAGAAGCATTAATATAACCAATAATCATCGCCATATTAGGTACGTCACTGATCAGAATACCGTTGTATAGCATATGTTCTGAGGTATCTATCGGTTGACCATCTACAGTTCCCTGTATTCCACCCATAATCTGGATCTGCAAACCAGTTGCAGAGATAATAATATCTGCTTCCAGATGCTTGCCTGACTTTAACTGGACTCCTGTTTCAGTAAATTTTTCAATATGGTCAGTCTCGACACTGGCATGACCTTCACGCAAAGCTTTAAACAGGTCACCATCGGGCACTACACAAAGGCGTTGATCCCATGGATTATAGCTTGGAGTAAAGTGTTTCATATCCACTTTACCTTTAAGCTGCATTTCGATCGATTTTAAAAGGAGCTTACGTACCAGTTTAGGTTGTTTCTGTGAGAGTGCATAGACTGCACGCTGCATACCAATATTACGTGCACGCGTCAGTTTATAAGCCATCTCTTCCGAAAGAAAACCACGCATTTTCTGATAAACAAAATCAATAGAAGGAATTGAAGCAATATAGGTAGGCGAACGCTGTAGCATAGTTACATGAGCCGCCCCCCCTTTCACCATAGAGGGTACGAGAGTAATAGCTGTTGCACCGCTACCTATCACAATGACTCGCTTGCCAGTATAGTCCAGCTTTTCTGGCCAATGCTGAGGATGCACCAAAGTACCTTTAAACTGGTGTTGTCCAGGGTACTCAGGCATAAAGCCTTCATCATAATTATAGTAACCGGTACAGCCGAGTAGAAAATTAGCGTACCAAGTCTGGTTCTGACCTTGCTGGTCTTCGATTTCCACTATCCAGAGTTTAAGGGCCGTATCATAATTCGCAGAAATTACTCGGTGTTTAAAATGAATTTTCCTGTCTAGGTGAAATTCATCCACAACCTCATGTAAATACTGGCGTATTGAGGCACCATCTGCCAGAATTTTGGCCTTACGCCATGGTTTGAAATTATAACCAAAAGTCGACATATCCGAATCGGAGCGGATACCTGGATAGCGGAATAAATCCCAAGTTCCCCCGATTCCTTCACGTCTTTCTACAATTTCAAATGAGCGCTGGGGGCAGTTTTTAGAAAGATGCGCAGCCAGACCCAAGCCTGAAATACCAGCTCCTACAATTAGAACATCAATGTGTTTATCCATTTTATTGTTATAACCTTGTTGAACACGATTATTTTATTAAAACACAAAATTGACAATAGGCAATGTCAAGTTTATGCAATTTATCTATTTTTCTTATCAGTTGAGGACAATTTACATTTGGTCAGACAATCAATAAAAAAAGGCCGGTTAAAAACCGGCCCTTTTTTGAATAATAAAAATTATTCTGCAGAAGCTTGAACTTCGCGATCTACAAGCTCTACATAAGCCATCGGTGCAGCATCACCTGCACGGAAACCAGCTTTAAGAACACGCAGATAACCGCCGTTACGTTCTTTGTAACGAGGGCCAAGAACGGTAAATAACTTACCAACAGTTGCTGCTGAACGAGTACGAGCAAACGCTAAACGACGGTTTGCTACAGTATCGTTTTTAGCTAAAGTGATTAAAGGCTCAGCAACACGACGTAACTCTTTTGCTTTAGGCACAGTTGTTTTAATCAACTCGTGTTCGAACAAAGAATTAGCCAAGTTTTGGAACATCGCTTTACGATGACTGCTTGTACGGCCTAATTTCACACCACTATTACGATGACGCATGGTGATAGTCCTACTTAATTAACGGCTACGATAGGCAAAACGATCGTCCATACGCAGACTAGCCGGTGGCCAGTTCTCTAAACGCATGCCGAGTTGTAAACCTTTCGATGCCAAAACATCTTTAATCTCAGTCAACGATTTTTTACCTAAGTTTGGAGTTTTAAGTAACTCAACCTCAGTACGTTGAACAAGATCACCAATGTAGTAAATATTTTCTGCCTTCAAACAGTTAGCAGAACGAACAGTTAGCTCTAGATCATCCACTGGACGAAGCAAAATTGGGTCAACTTCTTCGCGAGGTTCTTGAGCCACAGGTGCCTGATCTTTCTGAAGATCAACAAAAATTGCAATTTGCTGTTGCAAGATTGTTGCCGCTTTGCGGATTGCTTCTTCAGGATCAACAGTACCGTTGGTTTCAAGATCAATGATCAGCTTGTCAAGGTCAGTACGTTGTTCTACACGAGCGTTTTCTACTGTGTAAGACACACGTTGAATCGGGCTATAAGAAGCATCTAACTGTAAACGACCGACTGGACGGGTTTCACCTTCCGGGAAACGTGAGTCAGAAGTCTCATAACCACGACCTTGAGCAACCTTCAAGCGCATTTTAATTGAGCCTGAAGCACTTAGTGTACCAATCAAATGCTCTGGGTTAACCACCTCAACATTATGAGGTAAACGCAGGTCAGCAGCAGTAATATCGCCTGGACCTTGTTTTTCTAATGTTAAGTAAGCTTCGTTTTGATCGAACAGCTTAATAGACAATCCTTTTAGGTTCAGCAAGAGCTCGACGATGTCCTGCTGCAAGCCTTCTAAAGTACTGTACTCGTGCTCGACACCTTCTATCTCTACTTCAACCACAGCAGCGCCAGGCAAAGAAGACAATAGAATGCGACGTAAAGCATTACCTAGAGTATGACCAAAGCCACGCTCTAAAGGTTCCAGAATCACTTTTGCCGAGGTCCCGCTTACCGCTTCGACCTTGATCGCTTGCGGAGTTAGAAACTCGTTTGCAGTACGCGTCATTATTGCTACCTCAAGGATTATTTAGAATACAATTCTACAATCAAGCTTTCGTTGATTTCAGCAGGTAAATCAGAACGATCCGGCGCAGCTTTAAACGTACCTTCAAACTTAGAATGATCAACTTCAATCCAAGCTGGAATTCCACGTTGAGCAGCTAATTCAATTGCGCTTTTAATACGTAATTGTTGTTTAGCACCTTCATGAACCGCAATAACATCACCAGCTTTTACTTGAATAGAAGCAATGTTTACACGACGGCCATTTAAAGTAATGCTACGGTGACTTACAAGCTGACGAGCTTCTGCACGTGTAGAACCAAAACCCATGCGATAAACAACGTTATCAAGGCGGCTTTCAAGCAGCTTCAACAGGTTCTCACCAGTTGCACCCTTAACACGAGCAGCTTCTTTATAGTAATTACTAAATTGACGCTCTAACACACCGTACATACGACGTACTTTTTGTTTTTCACGTAATTGTAGTGAGTACTCAGATTGCTTAGCGCGAGATTGCCCATGTTGGCCAGGCGCTTTAGCATGTTTTTTAGTTTTGACGTCAAAAGGTTTAACGCCAGATTTAAGTTGCAGGTCTGTCCCTTCGCGGCGAGAGAGTTTGCATTTTGGACCAATATAACGAGCCATGAATGTTTCTCCTTACACGCGACGTTTTTTAGGTGGGCGACAACCGTTGTGAGGGATTGGCGTCACATCGGTAATGCTATTAATCTTATAACCCACTGCACCTAATGCACGAACCGCAGACTCACGACCAGGACCAGGACCTTTTACAAGGACGTCCAGGTTTTTCAAACCGTAATCCAAAGCTGCTTTACCAGCAACTTCAGCAGCTACCTGAGCAGCAAACGGAGTTGATTTACGTGATCCACGGAAGCCTTGTCCACCTGAAGTGGCCCAAGCCAGTGCATTACCTTGACGATCGGTAATAGTCACAATGGTGTTATTAAAAGACGCGTGAATGTGTGCAACACCTTCAGAGACGGTACGAGTGACCTTCTTGCGTGTGCGAGTATCTTTAGCCATCTTTTAGCTTCCAGAAATCTTACTTTTTAATCGGTTTGCGCGGACCTTTACGGGTACGTGCGTTAGTTTTGGTGCGTTGACCGCGGACAGGCAAGCTACGACGATGACGAAGACCACGGTAGCAGCCTAAATCCATTAAACGTTTAATGTTCATGGAAATTTCGCGACGTAAATCACCTTCGGTTGGAACCTTGGCAACTTCTGCACGAATCGCATCAAGCTGAGCATCATCCAATTCACGGATCTTGACAGTCGGTGTGATGCCTGCAGCAGCTAAGATATTCTTAGCAGTGTGGCGACCGATACCAAAGATATACGTGAGGGAGATAACAGCATGCTTGTTATCCGGAATGTTTACACCGGCAATACGAGCCATTCACTTTCTCCAAAAAGGCAGTAGAGATAATCAACCGCCCCACAAAAATCTTGAGGGGCGGATATTAACCTAATTAGCCTACTGAAATCAACAGGTCTTGATCAGATTAACCTTGACGCTGCTTATGACGAGGTTCAGCGCTGCAAATCACGCGGATAACCCCATTACGACGGATAACTTTACAGCTACCACAAATTTTCTTTACAGAAGCTTGTACTTTCATGATGAAACCTCTAAGTGCGCTTATCCTTTAGGATGAGCAGTCGTTTTTCTCATTAAACTCTGATTGTCATACTGATGCGAAGTCAGATGAGCCTGAAGCTGGGCCATAAAGTCCATAACAACCACTACCACGATGAGCAGGGAGGTTCCGCCTAAATAAAACGGAATACCAAATGAACTTTGCAATACCATCGGCATCAAGCAGATCACTGTAATATACATCGCACCGATGAAGGTCAGACGATTGAGAATATGATCTAAATAACGAGCAGTTTGCTCACCTGGGCGAATACCAGGCACGTAAGCTCCGCTGCGTTTTAAGTTTTCTGATACTTCTTTTGGACTAAAAACAAGTGCCGTATAAAAATAGCAGAAAAAGATAATTAACGCACCAAAGAGCACCAAATACAAAGGCTGTCCAGGCGATAATACAAGAGCCAAGTCTTGAAGACCACGTTTGATCATCCCTGCATTTGGATCAGCACTCCCTACCCACTGGCCCAAGCTTGCTGGAAACAGCAGCAAAGAGCTGGCAAAAATTGCCGGGATAACGCCTGCCATATTAATTTTTAATGGCAAGTGGGTTTGCTGAGCAGTAAATACACGACGGCCCTGCTGTTTTTGTGCATAGTTTACTGATATGCGGCGTTGGGCCTTTTCGATAAATACAATTGCCGCCAGCACCCCAAGTGATAACAAGCCAAAAATGACCAAGCCAATCAGGCTGGTCTGGCCGCTATCTACAGATGAAAGCGATTGCATAATCAGATTAGGTAAACCTGCTACAATACCTGCAAAAATAATCATGGAAATACCATTACCAACACCACGTTCGGTAATCTGTTCTCCAAGCCACATCAAAAACATGGTCCCTGCAACCAGAGAGGTTACAGCCGGTACATAAAAAGCCAAACCTGAAGTTAGGGTAATCCCCTGACCAATCAAGCCGGCACACATGCCGGTTGCTTGCACTAAAGCCAGCAACAGCGTACCTTGCCGTGTGTACTGATTAATCTTACGCTTACCTTGCTCGCCTTCTTTTTTCAAGGCTTCAAGACTTGGAATCACGGTTGACATCAACTGCACAATAATCGAGGCAGAAATGTAGGGCATGATTCCAAGCGCAAGGATAGACATTCGCTCTAATGCCCCACCTGAAAACATATTAAACAAACCAAGGATCGTACCTTGGTTTGCATTGAATAGGTTTTCGAGCGCAGCATTATTAATGCCTGGTACTGGAATATGCGCTCCTAGCCGAAAGACCAACAATGCGCCGATCAGAAACATCATTCGACGAATAATTTCACGGTATTTCACATGAAAAGGTTGACCTTTCATCATGTTAACATGACTTGAAGAACCAGGAGACATAGACACTAGCGATTACTCCTCGACTTTGCCACCAGCAGCTTCGATAGCTGCTTTAGCGCCGGCAGTCAATGCAACACCTTGTACAGTGAAAGCACGAGTAATTTCACCAGAAAGTACGACACGAGCACGCAACATATCTTTACGTACTACATTCGCTGCTTTTAAAGTTTCAAGTGAAACAATATCACCTTCAACTTTAGCAAGTTCAGACAAACGTACTTCAGCAGTTTTTAAAGCGATTTGGCTAGTGAAGCCGAATTTAGGCAAACGACGGTAAAGTGCAGTTTGACCACCTTCGAAACCTGGACGTACACCACCGCTCTTACGTGATTTTTGACCCTTGACACCACGGCCACCGGTCTTACCAACGCCAGAACCGATACCACGGCCCAGACGACGGTTTTCACGTTTAGCACCTTCTGCAGGTGCAAGTTCATTTAAACGCAGAGTCATGGCTTATTCCTCTACACTAACCATATAGTAGACTTGGTTGATCATACCACGGTTAGAAGGCGTATCTTGCACTTCTACAGTATGACCAATACGACGCAGACCTAAACCTTTCAGGCTCAGCTTGTGATTTTTCAAGCGGTGCGATGAAGATTTAGTCTGGGTAACTTTAATCGTTTTCATGACTGATTACCCTTGAATTTGTTCTACTGATAGACCACGTTTCGCAGCAACTTTCTCAGGAGTAGTCATGTCACGCAAACCGTTAAAGGTTGCATTTACGACGTTTGCAGCGTTAGTAGAACCATAGCATTTCGTCAATACATTACGCACGCCTGCTGCTTCAAGAACAGCACGCATAGAACCACCAGCAATTACGCCAGTACCTTCTGATGCAGGTTGCATAAATACACGGCTTGCGCCATGACGAGCACGAACTGGGTGTTGCAGAGTACCATCGTTAAGTTCAATAGTGATCATGTTGCGACGAGCAGCTTCAAGTGCTTTAGAGATAGCAGCTGGAACTTCACGTGCTTTACCACGACCAAAACCTACACGACCATTACCATCACCCACAACAGTTAATGCTGTGAAAGAGAAGATACGACCACCCTTAACAACCTTGGCTACACGATCAACGGCAACCAGCTTTTCAACGAGACCTTCGTTTTGTTCAACTTTCGCCATGATTAGAACTCCAAGCCGCCTTCACGGGCAGCATCAGCCAAGGCTTTGATACGACCATGATATTTAAAACCAGAACGGTCAAATGCAACTTTAGTAACGCCAGCTGCTTTAGCTCGTTCCGCGATTAAAGCACCCACTTTAGTAGCTGCTTCAACATTACCGGTAGTACCACTACGTAGAGAGGCATCTAAAGTAGAAGCTTGCGCTAAAACTTTGCCACCATCTGCTGAGATAACTTGAGCATAGATGTGACGCGGAGTGCGGTTTACACACAAACGAGTCGCACCCAATGCACGGATGTGCAAGCGTGTGCTTTTCGCACGACGCAAACGGGATTGTTTCTTTTCGTTCATCAGAACCTCGCGCCTTATTTCTTCTTAGCTTCTTTACGAAGTACAACTTCATCCGAATAACGAACACCTTTACCTTTATACGGCTCAGGTTGACGATATGAACGGATGTCAGCAGCTACCTGACCTAACAACTGTTTATTCGCAGATTTAAGTACGATTTCAGTTGCAGTAGGAGTTTCTGCAGTTACGCCTTCAGGAAGGGAATAATCGATTGGGTGAGAATAACCAAGGTTCAGGTTGACAACGTCACCTTTAACCGCAGCTTTATAACCAACACCGATCAGTTGCAACTTGCGTTCGAAGCCTTCGTTAACACCTTTTACAAGGTTATTTAACACAGCGCGAGCAGTACCAGCTTGCATCCAAGCGTCTTTCGACTCTTTAACTGGAGCAATATGAAGCTGACCTTCTTCCTGTTTTAGCTCGACCAGCGCATGCAGGTTGAAAGACAAGTTACCTTTTGTGCCTTTCACTTCGACCTGCCGGCCGTTCTGAGTAACTGTAACACCGTTAGGTACAGTTACTGGGGCTTTAGCCACACGAGACATGAGGAATCACCTATTAAGAAACAAAAGCAATAACTTCACCACCGATACCTGCAGCACGTGCAGCGCGATCAGTCATGAGGCCTTTGCTTGTAGAAACAATTGCAATACCCAAACCTTGCTTAACGCTTGGAAGTTTATCTTTACCGCGATACTGGCGAAGACCTGGACGGCTTACGCGTTTCACAGTTTCGATAACTGGCTTGCCTTCAAAATACTTTAAAGTGATAGTCAAAGTAGGTTTGCCTTCAACATCAGCAACTTCTACATTTGAAATATAACCTTCTTGTTGAAGTACGTTAGCAATCGCAACTTTCAACTTAGAATTCGGCATAGAAACAGTTTGTTTCTTCGCCATTTGTGCGTTACGAACACGTGTTAGCATGTCGGCAACGGTATCTTGCATACTCATTATAGTCGCTCCTTACCAGCTTGCCTTAACAACGCCTGGTACATCACCTTGCATTACTGTATCACGTAGTTTATTACGGCCCAGGCCAAACTTACGGAAGTAACCATGAGGACGACCAGTTAAACCACAACGGTTACGAAGACGGATTGGAGATGCATTACGCGGCAATGCTTGTAATTTCATCATCGCTTCAAAACGCTCTTCGTCGCTTGCATTTACGTTTGCAATCGTAGCTTTTAATTCAGCACGTTTTGCAGCGTATTTAGCAACGGTTTTCTCGCGCTTTAATTCGCGATTAATCATACTTTTCTTAGCCATATCGACCTCTTATTTGAACGGGAAGCCGAATGCACGCATAAGCGCACGGCCTTCGTCATCGGTGCGAGCAGTCGTAGTGATGGTAATGTCCATACCACGAATACGATCAATCTTGTCAAAATCGATTTCAGGGAAAACGATTTGTTCTTTCAAGCCCATAGAATAGTTACCACGACCATCGAAAGATTTCGCTGAGAAACCACGGAAGTCACGGATACGAGGGATTGCGATTGAGATCAGACGGTCCAAGAATTCGTACATTTGGTCGCCACGTAAAGTTACTTTACAACCGATCGGCCAACCATCACGGATTTTGAAACCAGCGATTGATTTACGTGCAAGTGTTACCACTGGTTTTTGACCAGCAATTGCTTGCATATCAGATACAGCGCCATCTAATAATTTCTTATCAGTTGCAGCTGCACCTACACCCATGTTCAGGGTAATTTTAGTAATGCGAGGAGTTTCCATCACATTAGCAAGACCAAGTTCTTCTTTCAACTTAGTCTTGATTTCTTCATTGTAACGCGCTTTAAGTCTGGCCATTGCCCATTCAACCTATTACTTCGCTACCGCCACTGATTCACCGTTAGATTTATAAACGCGAGTTTTCACACCGTTTTCATCTACGCGGTAACCAACACGGTCAGCCTTTTGGGTTGTAGCATTAAAAACTGCCACGTTTGAGATATGAAGCGAAGCTTCCTGAGTAACAATACCGCCTTCAGCGCCAGTTACACGGTTTGGCTTCTGATGCTTCTTCACCAAGTTAAGGCCTTCAACCTTAACACGGTCACCAGAAACAGACAGAACAGTACCCTGTTTGCCTTTTTCTTTACCTGCGATCACGATTACCTGATCGCCTTTTTTAATCTTAGCCATGATTGCCTCTTATAGAACTTCAGGAGCCAGTGAAATAATTTTCATGAACTGTTCAGTACGAAGTTCACGAGTCACTGGTCCGAAAATACGAGTGGCAATCGGAGCTTTATTGTTGTTTAACAATACAGCAGCATTGTCATCAAAACGGATCAAAGAACCATCCGGACGACGGATACCGAACTTAGTACGTACCACAACTGCATTCATTACGTCGCCTTTTTTAACACGGCCACGTGGAATTGCTTCTTTTACAGTAACTTTAATAATGTCGCCAACAGAAGCATAACGACGATGTGAGCCACCAAGTACTTTAATACATTGTACGCGGCGTGCACCACTGTTGTCTGCTACGTCGAGCATCGTTTCGGTTTGAATCATTGCCCTACTCCAAAACCGAGCATCACCGGTCACAATTTCGAAAGGCTCAAAGAGTACTTGAAATTGTCCGATGATGCAACAAGAACGTCTAATTACTCAGCAGCTGCTTCAACAACTTCAACCAATGTCCATGACTTGGTTTTAGAAATTGGGCGGCTTTCTTTAATGGTTACAAGGTCGCCAAGTTTAGCAACGTTGTTCTCATCATGAGCGTGTAATTTAGTTGAACGGCGAATAAGTTTGCCATACAACGGGTGTTGAACGCGGCGTTCAATAAGCACAACAATAGACTTGTCCATTTTGTCACTTACGACTTTGCCGGTTAACGTGCGGACTGTATTTTCACTCATTGTCCGTTCCCCTGTTTTTCGGTAAGGAGTGTCTTGATGCGAGCAATCGCCTTGCGGGCAAGTTGCACTTCGTGCGATTTACCCAACTGACCAGTTGCTTTCGCCATACGAAGACGGAATTGGTTAAGCTGCTGCTCATCAAGCAAAGCTTTCAATTCTTCTACCGATTTTTCACGTAGATCTTTAGTTTTCATTACATTACCGTCCGAGTCACGATAGTGGTTTTAAACGGAAGCTTAGCAGCAGCAAGCGTAAATGCTTCACGTGCCAGTTCTTCGTTCACACCTTCCATTTCGTACAGGATCTTACCTGGTTTGATTTCGCAAACCCAATATTCCACGTTACCTTTACCGTTACCCATACGAACTTCTAATGGCTTTTCAGTAATTGGTTTGTCCGGGAATACACGGATAAAGATTTTACCACCACGTTTAACACGACGGCTAATGGTACGACGCGCAGCTTCGATTTGACGCGCAGTCATACGACCACGGCCAGTAGCTTTGAGTGCGATAGAACCAAATGATACTGTACTTCCACGATGTGCTAGACCAGTGTTACGGCCTTTTTGCACTTTACGGAATTTGGTACGTTTAGGTTGCAACATGGATTATTCTCCCTTGTCTGCAGCACGGTCCGAACGACGACCACGACGCTCTTGACCTTCACCACGCCCACGACCGCGTTTAGCTGGACGCTCTTCAGCTGGAGCAGGGTTCATGACTTGTTTCATGCCACCCAAGATCTCACCACGGAAGATCCAAACTTTAACACCGATTGTACCGTAAGTTGTTTCAGCACGCATGGTAGCGTAGTCGATGTCAGCACGAAGTGTATGTAAAGGTACACGACCTTCACGATACCACTCAGTACGAGCGATCTCTGCACCACCTAGACGGCCAGAAACTTCAACTTTGATACCTTTAGCACCAGCACGCATCGTATTTTGTACCGCACGCTTCATAGCACGACGGAACATAACGCGTTTTTCCAGTTGAGAAGCAATCGCTTCAGCAACTAAACGAGCATCCAAGTCTGGACGATCAATTTCATTGATGCTTACTTGCGCTGGAACACCCATGATGTTGGTAAGTTCGCGCTGTAATTTCTCAATATCTTCGCCTTTTTTACCGATTACAATACCTGGACGAGCAGTGCTAATAGTTACTTTAGCAGCGCCTGTAGGACGTTCGATAAGAATATTGCTGATCATCGCACTTTTAAGTTTTTTAGTTAAAAACTCACGTACTTGAAGATCTTTAAGCAAATATTCAGCGTATTGTTTCGGATTCGCATACCAGTTAGCGTTATGACGTTTCACAACACCTAGGCGGATACCGATTGGATGAACCTTCTGACCCATATCAAACCCCTACCTTAACGGTGATGTGACAAGTACGCTTAGTAATACGATCTGCACGGCCTTTAGCACGTGGCATAATGCGTTTCAGGCTCATGCCCTCATCCACATAAATCGTAGAAACTTTAAGGTCGTCTACATCTAAACTGTTATTGTGTTCAGCGTTTGCAATTGCAGATTCCAAAGCTTTTTTCACCAGTACCGCAGCTTTTTTATTGCTGAAGTTCAAGATATTAAGCGCGTGAGCAACAGATTTGCCACGAATAAGGTCCGCAACCAAACGAGCTTTTTGTGCCGAGATAGCGGCACCGCGTAATTTAGCAGTAACTTCCATCATAGCACCTTAACGTTTAGACTTCTTGTCAACACCGTGACCACGATAGGTACGAGTTGGCGCGAATTCACCGAGTTTATGACCAACCATATGTTCAGTAATAATTACTGGAACATGGTTACGACCATTATGAACAGAAATTGTTAGACCAACAAAGTCTGGGAGGATCATCGAACGACGCGACCAAGTTTTGATCGGCTTACGGTTATTAGCCGCAACAGCCGCTTCAACCTTAGCGAACAAGTGCGCATCGACGAATGGGCCTTTTTTCAGAGAACGAGGCATTAGTCAGATTCCTTTACTTGTTACTTAACGCGACGGTCGCGAATAATCATCTTAGTCGTACGCTTGTTGGTACGTGTCTTGTACCCTTTAGCTTTTTGACCCCATGGGCTTACAGGTTGAATACCTTTGTTACGCCCTTCACCACCACCATGCGGGTGATCAACTGGGTTCATCGCCATACCACGTACGGTAGGACGAACACCACGCCAGCGTGCAGCACCAGCTTTACCCAGTGAGCGAAGGTTGCTTTCTTGGTTAGAAACTTCACCAATTACAGCACGGCATTCAACGTGAATTTTACGCATTTCGCCTGAACGCAGACGAACAATTGCGTAAGAACCGTCACGACCCAACAATTGAACAGAAGTACCAGCAGAACGTGCTAACTGCGCGCCTTTACCAATTTTCAGTTCGATGTTATGTAGTGTAGAACCAAGTGGCATATTGCGAAGTGGCAAGCAGTTACCGGTACGAATTGGAGCATCGTTACCAGACTGTACTTTATCGCCAGCACGCAGACCTTTAGGCGCGATGATATAACGACGTTCACCGTCAGCATACTTCAGCAATGCGATGTGTGCGGTACGGTTCGGATCGTATTCAATACGCTCTACAGTCGCAGGAATACCATCTTTGTTACGTTTGAAGTCTACGATACGATAGTGCTGTTTATGACCACCACCCACGTGACGAGTTGTAATGTGACCGTTGTTGTTACGACCACCAGTACGTTTCTTAGCTTCAACCAACGGAGCATAAGGCGCGCCTTTGTGAAGATGGTCGTGAACGACTTTCTCTACAAAGCGACGTCCTGGAGACGTTGGCTTACATTTTTGAATCGGCATAATTTTCGTCCTTATTCCGCTGCGCTTTCAGCGGTATCGCCCAAGTCAGCCATTTCAACATCTTGGCCAGCTTTCAGGGTGACGTATGCTTTTTTAACATCAGAACGACGTCCTAATGTTTTACCAAAGCGTTTAGACTTACCTTTAGTAATAGTCGTGTTTACTTTAACCACTTCTACACCAAAGAGTTGTTCAACTGCTTTTTTGATTTCAAGCTTGTTTGCATCAATCGCAACCTTGAATACTTGAACACCAGCAGTTTCACCTAAAACTTGTGCTTTTTCTGAGAAGACTGGTCCTTTCAGAATCTGATAGATACGTTCGTTGTTCATCCGAGTTCTACCTCAATTTTCTTAGCAGCAGCTACAGACATTACAACTTTATCGAACGCGATCAGGCTTACAGGATCGATTGCAGTTGCATCTACCACATCAACGTGTGGAAGGTTGCGTGCTGCAAGATATAAGTTCTCATCTACCGCATCAGTAACGATCAATGCGCGAGGTGCGTTCAAGTCGTTCAGTTTTGCAAGCAATTCTTTAGTTTTAGGAGCAGAAACCTGAAGCTCTTCAACCAAAACCAAGCGATCTTGGCGAACAAGTTCAGCCAGGATACATTGCATTGCACCGCGGTACATTTTGCGGTTAACTTTTTGAGACCAGTCTTGTGGACGAGCAGCAAAAGTTTTACCGCCGCCAACCCAGATTGGGCTACGAATAGAACCAGCACGAGCGCGGCCAGTACCTTTTTGACGGAATGGTTTTTTACCACCGCCAGATACGTCAGCACGTGACTTTTGAGCTTTTGAGCCTTGACGACCACCAGCTAAGTAAGCTGTAACAACTTGGTGTACAAGTGCTTCGTTAAACTCACGTCCGAAGGCAACTTCAGACAACTCAACAGCAGAGCCGGAAACAGTATTTAAATTCACGTTATTTCCCCTCAGGCCTTGATGGTAGGACGAACGATCACGTCGCCACCAGTTGCACCAGGAATAGCACCTTTAACAACTAAAACAGAACGTTCAGCGTCAATAGATACAATTTCAAGACCTTGTACTGTTACGCGTTCATCACCTAGGTGACCGGCCATTTTTTTGCCTTTGAACACGCGACCAGGAGTCTGGTTTTGACCTGTAGAACCTAAAACACGGTGAGAAACAGAGTTACCGTGAGTAGCATCTTGCGTACGGAAGTTCCAACGCTTCACACCACCTTGGAAACCTTTACCTTTTGATTGACCAGTTACGTCAACGATCTGACCTACTGCGAACAAATCAACACCGATAGAAGCACCAACTTCACGACCTTCAAGCTCTGCTTCAGTAACACGAAACTCTTTAACCAGACGACCAGCTGCCACGCCTGCTTTCGCAAAGTGACCTTTTTGACCGTTAGTAACGCGAGATTCGCGACGTTCACCAGTAGTTACTTGAATTGCTTGATAACCATCAGTTTCAAGCGTTTTGATTTGCGTGATGCGGTTTGGATCAACTTCGATCACTGTAACTGGCACAGAGACGCCGGCTTCTGTGAAGATACGGGTCATACCGCACTTGCGACCGACTAAACCAATAGCCATGTGTGTAAACCTCTAAAAAAGCGGCTTAATTAACTTAGGAGCTAATTAACCGAAAGCCTTAACCCAATGCGATCTGAACGTCAACACCAGCCGCAAGATCCAATTTCATCAGCGCATCAACAGTTTTGTCTGTTGGCTGAACGATATCGATCAGACGTTTATAGGTGCGGATTTCGTACTGATCACGCGCATCTTTGTTTACATGCGGTGAAGTAAGAACGTTGAAGCGTTCGATGCGAGTAGGCATCGGAATTGGACCACACACTTGTGCGCCAGTACGCTTAGCGGTTTCTACGATCTCTTGAGCAGATTGATCAATCAGACGATGATCAAAAGACTTAAGACGGATACGGATTCTCTGGTTAGACATACCAGTAAACTCCAAGCCAAAATATATAAAGAATCACCCTTGACGCACCTCACCTATTGGTAAGTGTCAAAGGCAGTGAAAATCACTAAGGTCATGATCGATGCCACGACTGTCACGATCCTAACGACTTTATTCGCCGTTAGTGCCCCAAATTTAGGGGTTGCTCATTATAACGATTGTTTAACTCTTACGCAATTCTCTTTTTCAATTTTCCTGATTTTATCTGGGTTATTTGATATTTAAGGAGCACTGGTATGTTAACTACGCAATACGTATTGAATCGCTTCATTCAAAATAGAGTTCCCCACGACAAACTGTTCGGAAACCGATTTTTTTAATTGTATTGCGGACTGTGTGTAATCACCGTTGAATATGGATAACTCCTCATCATCATCCAGAAAAAGCCTCAAGGTATTTGGAGTGATTTCTGGATGGAACTGGAAACCCAGTACATTTTTTCCGACCTGGTACATCTGGTTGGCACATGCTGGGTTTTCTGCTAACTGGATAGCCCCGTGAGGAATTTCAAATGTTTCCCGATGCCATTGCATTACTTCAAACTGGGCAGGTAGAGCAAAACAGTCTTTGGGAACAGTTCGGCTACGGTAAACTGTCGTCCAGCCAAGTTCCTGATGATGATTAGGCTTAACTTCTGCACCCAGCGCATTGGCAATCAACTGTCCGCCCAGACACAGACCAATTGCCGGTTTTCCAGCTGAAATATAACGGCGAATCCACTGCTTTTCTACTTTTAACCATGGATAGAGTGCTTCATCATTTACACTCATTTTTCCACCCATGACAATTAGCAAGTCGACATCATCAATATTAGGCAGAGCCTCAAGATCTACGGGAAGGTTAAAAGGCAAGGCAAAAAATTCTGTTGCACTAATCTGGGCTTGATGCTGACGTAAAAAATCGTAACAACTCCCAAAACCCTCACCGGCAATATGTTGAAAATAATGGACCTTTAAATTTTTTTTCATAGTATTGACCAATCATTAATGTATTAGCCAAATATTTGCAAAAATGACGCCAATTTTGGATAAGTGAAAAATTGATTACGCATTTTCACAAATCCATTTGCAAAATCTGGAAAAATCACTTTATCTGTCATTTTAATCCACATTAGCGTTACCAGTTTATTATGTCTAAGATTCAGAATAAACAGACGTGCCTAGTTCACGCACCACGTAAAGCTCCACAATATATTGAAACAGTGCAGCCTCCCCTCTTTCGTGCATCCACTATCATTTTTAAAAACACCGATGCTCTGTTTAACCGGCACTGGACTGATGCATATGATTATAGTTATGGCACACACGGTACACCGACAACTTTTACCCTGGCAGATAATATTGCCCAGATTGAAGGTGGACAGCACAGTCTGCTTACCCCTAGCGGGCTATCAGCAATTAATCTGGTCAATTCCTGTTTCTTAAGTCACGGGGATGAGGTGTGGGTTCCAGACAATATTTATGGTCCAAACATGGAGCATTTGCGCAATCTGCATCAACGTTATGGTATTGAGGTTAAAATTTATAATGCGCTGGAGTATGAAAGTTTTCAGCCTACTTCAAAGGCCAAACTTTTATGGCTGGAAGCAGCAGGATCAGTCAGTCTGGAGTTTCCAGATTTAAAAAGACTGGTTAGAAAAGCCCGGCAGTCAGGAATACTTACTGCACTAGATAATACCTGGGGAGCCGGTCTTGCTTTTAATGCTTTTGATTTCTCTGATGAGCATTTGAGTGTAGACCTGACAGTCCATGCCCTGACCAAATACCCAAGTGGCGGTGCTGACATTCTAATGGGAAGTGTAGTTACACGTGACCGGAAACTATATCAACAACTGTTTCGCATGCATGCCATTCAGGGAATCTCGATTTCTGGAGATGATGCAGCCCAGATACAACGCAGTCTGGCTCATATGCAACTTCGCTATCGGCAGCAGTCTGCCAATACCATTGTGCTCTTGAACTGGTTGAAGCAGCAGCCTGAGTTTGTACAGGTATTACATCCCGCAGATGAAAATTCACCCGGTCATCAATATTGGAAAGAAACCTGTATAGATAAACAAAGTGCCGGACTAGTCAGCGTTATTTTTAAACCTGAATATGATCTTGAGTCAGTACGAAAATTTTGTGACCAGCTCAGACTCTTTAAGCTAGGCTTTAGCTGGGGTGGACCGGTCAGTTTAGTTATGCTGTATCAGCTCAAAGAGATGCGGACGCTTGAATATACCCACCTAAAAGAGGGTGTTTTAGTCCGTTTTTGTATTGGTCTTGAAGCTGTAGATGACCTGATAACTGATATTCAGCAAGCTTTACAGGTTCTAAGATAATTTTAATTAAGGAGAGCTTACTCTCCTCTTTTTTTATTCATGTCATAAAAATTATATTCTTAATGGACTGATTAAATTTAATTAATAGTAGATTGTTCAATATAACTACAATTTTTCGCTTTTATTTATGATTATTTCATATTTAATTAGAACCGCTTATCTTAAACCATAAAAAAAATATGGTTTTTGTATGAGCAATCTATTGCATAACAATTTTTAAAAATGTATTTTAAATATATCTTTTTAGATACCTTGAGATTCTCAACATGAATTCACAACAAATCGAACTGGTCCAATCTACTGTTCCTGTACTGCGTGAAAATGGTGTGGCATTAACCAGCTATTTCTACAAACGCATGCTAAACAACCATCCAGAATTAAAAAATGTCTTCAATCTGGACCATCAAAGTACAGGACGCCAGCCACGCGCACTAGCTGCTGCGGTACTAGCTTATGCAGAGCACATTGAGAATCCTGCTGTTTTAGCTAAGGCCGTTGAACGCATCACTACCAAACATGTCAGCCTCGACATTCAACCTGATCAATATGCAATCGTGGGTGATAATTTATTGCATTCGATTAGTGAAGTACTGGATGTACCATTCGAATCGGAATTGATCGAAGCATGGAAACAGGCTTATTTACAATTGGCAGATATTTTAATTGGGGTGGAAAAACAGAAATACAGCAATCTGGCAGAGCATCAAGGTGGTTGGGCTGGCTGGCGTCCTTTCAAGATTACACAGGTTGAAGATGTAGAAGGTGGTAAACGCTTTACCATAGAATCAGCAGATGGCCAGCCAATTTCTCCGGCTGATGCGGGCGCGTTTATTTCAGTCCGTGTCCATGTTCCTGGTCAGGAACTGTTACAACCATTACAGTTCAGTTTTCAGGAAGCTCAAGAAAATAGTTATACATTTGTGGTCAAGCCTGACCCAACCCCGACGGAATACTCTGTAGAAGACATTCTGCTTAATCACTATAAAGCAGGTGACCAGGTGGATGTGACTGCGCCGGTAAGTTTTTGATCTTATGAATATAAAGATTTATATAATGTACTGAAAGTTTCTTTCGGGAAGCTTTCAGGCTAAGATAGTGTCCTATTTCCCTGTTTCCAAAGCTGGCTGGTCATGCAATTAAATAAATTCACTGATTATGCTTTGCGTAGCTTGATGTATATTTCACGTCCAAGAAATACGCCATATACCATTGCAGAAATTGCAGTAGATCTACAGATTTCCCATAATCATCTGGTCAAGATTGTACATTTTATGGGTAAACAGGGCTGGCTGATTACATTACGTGGCAAAGGGGGCGGTATTCAGCTGAATCCGCAGGCACTTGATTCACGTGTAGGTGATATTGTTCGGATACTGCAAGGTGACCAGCCAATTGTAGAATGCAATTCACCGCCTTGTGTGCTTCGTTCAGATTGTGGCCTTAAAGGTATTTTAGATACAGCAGTTGAACAGTTCTATCAGAGTCTGAACCAATATACATTGGGCCAGGTTCTAAATATTCAGCCTGTTCAACCACATCTCTCTACTTATTCAGCAATTGCTTTACTTAATCTTTCCTGAATTTTTGCTAATCTGTATAACTTGATAGTACAAGATTCGCGAGAATCCTTTACTTCCTTTATACTAGGCGCTGTAATCTCAGTAACGCAAGTGAAGTGCTATGCATCGCAGCAGTGGTAAATCTAAAAACAGTAAAACGGCGCAGGCGCCTAGGCAGAAAATCAGCTATGAAAAAGCGCTGGACCCTGCTATTACCGAATACTCTGTACGGGCACTAAACTGGTTACGTAAAGCCGAGTTCCTGATGAGTGCACCCAAGCTTTCGCTTTGTGTTGAAGATACTGGTTACGAAATTGCATTTGCAGGTCGTTCAAATGCTGGAAAATCCAGTGCTATTAATGCATTAACCAACCAAAAACAACTAGCACGTGCCTCTAAAAAGCCTGGCCGTACCCAGATGATCAACTTTTTTAGTCTGGGTAATCCTGACCAGCGTCTGGTAGATTTACCTGGTTATGGTTATGCGGCCGTTCCAGAGACCATGAAAATTGTCTGGCAAAAAGAACTGGAAAACTATCTGATTCACCGTGAAAGCCTGCAAGGTTTAGTACTGCTCATGGATATCCGTCATCCGTTACAGCATTTCGATACCATGATGCTGGAATGGGCCCATTCCCGGAAACTGTTTGTACATATCCTGTTGACGAAAGCAGACAAGTTAAACCGCGGTCCGGCTAATAAAACTTTGCTTGAGGTCAAGCAGGAATTGAAGAAGATGAAGCTCAATTTCTCGATCCAGCTATTTTCTTCATTGAACAAACAGGGGTTAGAAGAGCTGGCCAGTGTTATGGCGGGTCGTCTGAACTTTACGCTAGAACAGTCTACACAGTTTGATCTGGACAGTATTCCAGAAGCAGTTGAAGAAGATGAAGCGGATACTGTAGAAGAACTGGAAGACTTTTTACCAGAACAGCACGCTGAACAAAAACCAGAATAGCCCGGTAAAGATACAGAAATTATCCTACCGGAATAGATTCTTTTTCCGGTAGGAATACTTTGCAGTCCATGTTAAGGAAATACGGAACACAGTTCTTTTAAACTTCGGACTGGAGATCTTTAGCCGGCTGGCTATAACGGTCTACCACTACACTAATCATCATATCACCCTGCACATTCACTACAGTACGCACTGTATCAAGTAAACGGTCAATCGGCAGTAAAATAGCAATTGCTTCGGCAGGCAAACCTACTGACTGTAATACCATAATCATGGTAACCATTCCCGCACTTGGAATTCCCGGGGCTCCTAATGAAGCAATCATGGCAGTCAGGCAGACAATTACCTGTTGTCCCAAGCTTAAGTCCAGCCCGATCAGGTTCGCAATAAATAAAGCCGCCGCAGCTTCATAAAGAGCCGTCCCATCCATATTAAGCTGTGTGCCCAAAGGAATTACAAAACCGGCAATATGAGGTCGTACTCCCAGATTCTCCTGTGCAGCCTTCAGGCTCAAAGGCATGACTGCTGAACTCGAACTGGTTGCAAAAGCTGTTACCAAAGGAATACGTGCACCACGGAAAAAGCGTATCGGTGACATCCGGCCAAAAATCCAGAGCAGTAGCGGCAAGACTACCAGTCCATGAAAAATTGTTGTGCCGGTTACTACTGCAGCAAATTCAGCCAGTCGACTCAAAATAGAAATATCTTCAGTCGCGACCAGTTTTGCCAGGAGTACCAAAATACCCAAGGGAGCCAGTTTCATGACCCAACCGACCAACATCATCATCAGATCAAAAAACTGCTGACTCAGTCCGCGAATCAAATTAAACCTCTCCCCGCCTTTCACCAGTGCAACCCCAAGAAACAATGCAAACACTACTACAGCCAGCACATTACCATCGCTAAAAGCTTTAAACGGGTTAATAAGAGTATTTCGAATAAAATTGGTAAAAAAAGCAGACGGTGTCATTGTATCTGGGGTCTGATGTGACTGCATGGCTTCCTGGAATAAATTAATATTCATCCCTTTACCCACTTCAAACAGATGGGCACAACCAATACCTAAAATTAGTGCCAGGGTTGTAGTGGTCACACAGCAAATTAACGTGGTTTTCCAGACCCGGCCCAATTGCCCACCAGACTGTAGGTTAGAAACACCAACCACAATCGAGCTGAAAATGAGTGGAATGAGCAACATCTTGAGCAAACCAATAAATATACTGCTGGCAATGCCGAGCAGATAAATACTGCTGTCAAAAAAACTGAGGTCAGGGTTATATTTTAAGAAAAAACCGAAAGCCAGCCCGATAATGGCAGCAAATAGAATCTGTGTATTTAGGCTCATTAGAGTAAGTAGTAATCAAGTAGTCCCTTTCAGGCACTATGCCATGAGCTTCCACAAGAATCGAGGCTATTTATAGGGACTTTTATTAATATTTAAAAGCCACTCCCTGAGGAGGGCTTTTAGAATGTACTTTTTAGCAGATATTACTGGGTTTCAATTTCACGTAAACGCATCAGGCCTTCTTGTACAGTACTGCACACTAGCTGGCCATTTTGCCACATGCGGCCAAAGTTTAAACCACGTGAGCTGGCACTGACTGTTGCCTCCATGTCATATAACATCCATTCATCCGCACGCAAAGGGCGATGGAAATAAATTGCATGATCCAGACTGGCACATTGCAGACTTGGTGAAAGATAGCTTAAGCCATGTGGACGTAGCGCTGTGGTCATCAAGGTGAAATCAGAATAGAACGCTACAATAGCCTGATGCAGGGAAATTTCATCGACTTCGGTTGCAATCTGGTCATGGGTCCGTAAATAGTGGGCATAATAAGGCGCTTCAGGTTGGGGCTGAAACGGGTTATCTACATTTACCGGACGGATTTCAATATGACGGTCCCGCATAAAGCTGGCACGTACATTTTCAGGGATAAAGCTGATTAAACCTTCTTTTAACTCCTGCTCGGCTTTTAGTGTTTCAGGTGCAGGATAACTTGGTTCCTGATGCTGGTAGTTCAAACCTTCTTCCGGTTCTGCAAAAGACACCATCGCAGAAAAAATGGTACGTCCATGCTGAATGGCTCGCACCTGACGACTGATAAAGCTTTTTCCATCACGCAGACGTTCAACCTCATAAATGATAGGCGCATTAACATCGCCACCAAACAGGAAATAAGCATGCATGGAGTGTGCGGGACGGTCCGCAGTATAAGATGCTGCACGTAAGGCCTGTCCAAGTACTTGGCCTCCAAACACCCGTTTACCGACCAGGTTGCGGCTTATTCCCCTATAGATATTATCTTCTAGCTTTTCCAGGGTTAAAAGCTCAACAAGTTCTTGAGTTAAAGTATTCATAAGATACCTTTAATGAATGGAAGACCGAAACAGCCCCATGAAATGATGAACGAAAACAAGATAGATAAACTATTTTGCCATATTTTCTGAGTAAAACGCTAAACTTTCCTGAGAGCTGCTGCCATATTTACTTTTGGGTTATAATCCCTAAAAATACGATTTTTAACGATAAAAGCTAGCCATTCTCTTCTGTTTTAGCAGAAAATGGCAGACCCGTTTTTCTGTTCGATTTAATACAAAATCAGTCGATGACCGGATACCGGTTTCAGTCGTCTAGCTAGGAGTTTTTATGTCCAAGAGTGGATTTGGTCAGTTGTATCGGCGGCTTTCAAGCAAGCTGCTTGACCTTGTCGTAACCCCCCATGTTATTGGCGAAGTTCCAGGCAAGTCACCGGCTGAAGAGCAGGAATTGGCTGAAGTTAATAAAAAAATTACCTGTTATGTCCTGCAAAACTATTCTCGCAGTAACGCCTTAATTGTAGATGCAGAAACCCGACGTTTACAGCTTGCTCCGGCATTGGACCCGCTGGTCATTGCCGAGCATAAAGAAAAAGCTTCGGTTCTTTTTCTGCAACATCATGATGAAAAAAATCTTTTAAATCCGCCAGCTCATAATTTTCCACCCCGTTTACTTCGTCTGATTGAGCTTCTCGACCAGTATCCACAGTACGATATTGAACTGGTGCCAGTTACTGTGCTTTGGGGCCGCTCGCCAGATAAAGAAGATTCCTGGTTTAAACTTTTATTTACAGATACCTGGGCGACGCCGGGTAAAGTCAAACAGCTGGTTAATATTGGTTTACATGGCCGTGAAACGTATCTGGAATTTCATGAAGGCCAGTCTTTACGTACACTGGTTGAATACGCCAAAGAAAATTATCCGAACCTCTCAGCAGCGACTTATATTATTAGTACCTTAAATGACTATCTGGATTGCCAGCGCGAAGTCGTACTCGGACCAGATTTATCTGACCGTCGCAATGTGATGCAGTCTTTGATCAAATCGCGTGATGTTCAAGAAGCCATTCGCCGTGAAAGCATCCGTGGCAAAATTAGCATGCTGGAAGCTGAACGCCGTGCAATTGGTTACTTGAATGAGATCGTATCGGATTATTCAGCTTCAGCAGTACGGTTTGCCGATATGGCACTGACCCGCCTCTGGACGCAGCTTTATGATGGTGTAGAAGTACATAACTTTAATACTGTTCGTGAACTGGCAAAAGACTATGAAATTATCTATACACCATGTCACCGTAGTCATATCGACTACCTGCTGCTTTCTTATGTGATTTATAAGCGTGGTTTGATGGTTCCGTATATTGCGGCAGGCGACAACCTGAATATGCCATTCGTGGGCCAGCTGTTACGTGGTGGGGGCGCATTTTTTATTCGTCGCTCTTTTCGTGGCAACGCACTGTATACTTCGGTATTTAAAGAATATCTATATAGCATTCTGTCACGTAATACACCGCTTGAGTACTTTATTGAAGGTGGCCGTTCACGTACCGGCCGTCTGCTGCCACCTAAAACCGGCATGCTGGCAATGACTGTGCATAGCCATCTACGTGGACGTGCTAAACCTATTGCCTTTGTACCCACCTACATTGGCTATGAACGTCTCATGGAAGGCGCAACGTATGTAGGTGAAATGCAGGGCAAACCAAAAGAAGCTGAATCTATTTTTGGAATCTTGCAGACCCTGCGTAAAATCGAACGGATTTTTGGTAAGGTCCACGTAAATTTCGGTGAACCTGTGTTTCTAGATGACTTGCTGAAACAGCACGGCGCCGAAAATATAGTCATCGAGAAAAATGATGATCCGGTTCCTGCAGCAGTTTCAGAAGCAATTAATAGCTCGGCTGTTGCTATTTTAGAAAATATCAACCGTGCGGTGGTAATTAATCCAGTATCGTTATTATCACTCATCTTACTGGCCACTCCGAAACATACACTTGATGAAGAAGTATGTATTAAACAGCTTGATGCTTACCGACGTCTGGCCTCTGCACTGCCTTATGATGAACGTACTCAGGTTACGCCTTTATCTGGTAAAGAAATAATTGCCTATGGCTTGAAACTAAAACTGATCAAACGGGTTCAGCATGTACTGGGGGATATTATTGCAATTGAAGATAATCAGGCAGTCTTACTGACCTATTTCCGCAATAATATTTTGCATTCGTTTGTTTTGCCTTCTCTGGTTGCATCACTGGTTGAGCACAATGGTAAAATCAGCCGCGGCGATCTGATCAGTGTTATCCGTACTTTGTATCCATTCCTGAAGGCCGAGTTATTCCTGAAATGGAATACTGATGAATTGAAAGAGCAGATTTGCCAAAATGCAGATGCCCTGATTCAAGGTGGCCTGATGAGCCAGGATGAAGAAGGCAATCTGCTCAGTTCTGCCCCAAATACTGAAGAACATAATCAGCTGGTTGTATTAGCCGCCCCAGTAAAACAGAGCCTAGAGCGTTATTACATGACCTTGGCCCTAATTACGCAACGGGGTTCTGGCACCATTTCTGCAAAACAGGTTGAAGATTTAAGCCATCTGCTGGGTCAGCGCCTGTCTGTACTTTATGAATTTAACTCACCAGAATTCTTTGATAAGGCCCTGTTCCAGAGCTTTATTAAAGTCTTAACCCAGCAAGAATATATCCGTACCAATGAGAATGGCCTAATTGAATTCGATGCCGGTTTTAGCAATATGGCCGAAGGTGCTAAACTGGTACTGGATGAAGTGACCTTACAAATGTTGCATCACATTACTGACTTTAGTGATGAAGAACTGCAAGAAGCTTTAAATGCAGTGGCTGCACAGCAAGCTAAACGCCGCTTGATGCGCAAAAGAAAGTAATTTAAAAAAAGCCGCTGACAGCGGCTTTTTTTAAACTGGTTAAGCTGACTGACTTAACAGGTCAGCATAGACCTGAAAACAGTCAGGATAATTAAGCTGAAAACCACTGTCCAGCATACGGCTGGCATATACCTGTTTACCGCTGGCTTGCTGCGACTCAAGGGCCAGTATAGGTAATCCTAGCTGCTGCTGAAACCACTGAATAATACCAGGCAAAGGCAAAGGCCGGTTATCCGTTACGATATAACTCAGTTGCGGAGTTTCAATACAGATTAGAAGTGCCAGAAAACCTACCAGGTCATCAATATGAATGCGGTTGCTATAATGCAGGTCTGGATAAGTCTTTCGGCTCTGGGCCAACTTTTGCATTCGTGCAACCGATGTACCATAGATTCCGGTCGGCCTCACAACTACCACTTGTTCAGGGCAGGCTGCCTGCCATTTCAGCTCCATTAATTGTAATAGAAAGCCCTGTTCATCACATGGATAAACTGTAGTTTCATCATTAATTTCCTGTCCTGCCTGTTCACCATAGACCCGGGTAGATGACACTACTACAATACGTTTTACCGGATGGCCATTTAAAGCAGCTGCTAACGATTCAATTGGAGATACATAGGTCTGTTGATATGCCTCAGCTGTACTTTGGTCTGGACTTAGTAAAATATACACCCAATCAACAGGGGGAATCTGGCTGAAGTCAGCCTGCTGTACATCCTGAATCAGATGAGTGGCATAAGGATCAAATTTCGGACTTCGGCTGATTGTGGTAATTTGGTGGCCTTGCTCAAATAACTGTTTTGCAAGTCTTTGAGATGTTTTACCATAACCAATAAATAGAATATGCATGGTATGACCTAAGTTAGGGGGACATGGCTACAGTCCATCAATTACAGGGTGTCGGTACAGCGTCAGCTGCATTACTCGAGAAACTGAATATTTTTACTACTGATGATCTGCTATTTCATCTTCCGCGTGATTATGAAGATCGTAGCACTATTATTCCCATGAACCAACTTGTCGTGGGCCGTAGCTATTTGCTTGAAGGAACGGTAAGTTCTATCGATTTTCCGCCCGGCAAACGCAAATCTATGGCGGTATTGCTCGAAGATGATTTTGGTAAGGTTACATTGCGCTTTTATCATATCTACAAGGCCCTGACTGATAAAATGCGTAGTGACAACCGGCTGCGGGTATTCGGTGAAGTTAGAGTAGGCGCACGCGGACTGGAACTTTACCATCCGGAAATTCAGCAAATCAGTGCACAAACTGCTCTGCCTAAAACCCGCTTAACTGCCATTTATCCTTCTACCGAGGGCCTAACTCAAGCCAAGCTACGTGAATACGTACGCCAAGCTCTCGAGCAGCACAGCGAAAATCTTCCTGAACTTTTACCAGAAAAATTCACCAACGGTTACGCCTTAAAAGAAGCGCTTGAATACATTCATGAGCCACCCATTGATGCCAATATGCAACAGTTAATGCAAGGTTCACACCCCGCACAGCAAAGACTTATTTTTGAAGAACTGGTCGCTCATCAGATCAGCCTGTTAACTCGGCGCGCTTATATCCGTGAAATTGAAGCACCCGCTTTTGAACCCAGCACAATACTGGCTAAAAAATTATTGGCTAATCTGCCTTTTAATATGACGGGCGCTCAAAGAAGAGTATCTAAAGAGATCATGATTGATCTCAAGCAGCATCAACCCATGTTACGGCTGGTCCAAGGTGATGTAGGTGCAGGTAAAACGCTAGTTGCAGCAGTGGCCGCCTGTCATGCCCTAGAAGCCGGCTGGCAGGTCGCACTCATGGCACCTACAGAAATTTTGGCTGAACAGCATTATTTAAATTTCAAACGCTGGTTCGAACCACTGGGCATTCAGGTGGCTTGGCTATCAGGCAAACAAAAAGGTAAAGCCCGGACACAGGCAGAAGCAATTATACGGGGTGGACTAGCTCAATTGGTTGTAGGCACTCATGCCCTGTTTCAGGAAAATGTCGAGTTTGCCCGTTTAGGTCTAGTTATTATCGATGAGCAACACCGCTTTGGTGTCGATCAGCGGTTGGCTTTACGTAACAAAGGGGCTGAACAGATGACCCCACACCAGCTGGTGATGACAGCTACACCAATTCCACGCACTCTAGCCATGAGTGCCTACGGTGACCTCGACACTTCGGTGATTGATGAGCTTCCTCCCGGACGCACACCGATTCAGACTGTGACTATACCACTTGACCGCCGTGAAGAAGTTTTGCAGCGAATTGCTACCAACTGTCAGGAGGGCAAACAGGCTTATTGGGTCTGCACCTTGGTAGAACAGTCCGAAACACTGGATGCCCAGGCTGCTGAAGCGACTTATGCAGAAATTAAGGAACGCTTTCCTAGCCTGAATATTGGACTGGTACACGGCAAAATGAAAGCTGATGAAAAGCAGTCAGTCATGCAACAATTTAAAAACAATGAACTACAACTTCTGATCGCGACTACAGTAATTGAAGTCGGAGTCGATGTACCTAATGCCTCAATTATGGTGATAGAAAATGCCGAGCGCTTTGGGCTGTCACAACTGCATCAGTTACGGGGCCGGGTTGGGCGGGGAGCAAAAGCCAGCTTTTGTGCCCTGCTTTATAAAACTCCTCTTTCACAAAATGGACAGGAGCGACTTTCCATTTTAAGGGAAAGTAATGATGGCTTTGTGATTGCCGAAAAAGATCTAGAACTGCGGGGTCCGGGGGAACTACTTGGAACCAAGCAGACGGGCGATATGGGCTTTCGCGTGGCTAAACTGGAGCGGGACGATCATTTGCTGACTCAGGCACACTATGTAGCCGAACAAGTCCTCAAGGATTATCCTGTAAATGCAGAAACTTTACTTAAGCGCTGGTTACCTGAGGCACCACGTTATGCATATGTTTAACCCGTCTTCTTTACTCAGGCCTATCTCACGGCTGCTACCCTGCCCGCTTTGTAGCAGCAGTTTGCAAATGCAGCATGGGATTTGTCATGATTGCTGGGAACAGCTACCTTGGTATCGGCAGACTGTAGAACGACAAGAATTAAACATTCATGTTGCCTGTGGATATCAGTATCCAATAGATCGCATCATCCAGCAGTTTAAATATGAGCAGCAGTTAAACTATCAGCAGTTACTGACTGCATCGATGCTAACCCTCAGGTTACCTAAAGTTCAGGCCATTGTGCCTATGCCCATATCAACCGAACGTTTAATTGAACGCGGCTATAATCAGTCACTGGTCATTGCAAAAATTCTAGCCCGTGAGCTGAATGTTCCGGTCTGGCAACCTGTAATTCGGCTAGCTCAGCATTCGCAAAAAGGCTTATCGCGACTCGAACGTCTGAACCAGATTGAAATGCAATTTCAGCCGATCCTCACCGAACGCCGGCGTTACCGCCGGGTATTAATGCTAGACGATGTAGTGACTACAGGCAGCTCACTTTCGGCCTTGGCTCAAGCCCTGACCCGGCTGGATTGCCAGCATATTTTTGCTGCGTGCATTGCAGCCGCAGAAACAGCCTAGTTTTTTTCCAGCAATTGCTGCTCGCACCAGGGTATAACAATCTCGCGAGTCAGCGGAGCAAGCAAAGTGGTCTGATCATCCAGTCTGACCCACTTCATTTCAGCAATTTCTGCGGCAATCCGGGGTGATTGGGCTATAGCAACCAGATATAGGTAACTGATCAGCTCATGGTCAGGCTCATTAGCTGCCTGTGTTTCGAAACGACCAATGAACTGCTCTACTTGTGTCTCGCAACCAATTTCTTCCTGAATCTCGCGGATAATTGTCTGCTCTGGGGGCTCATTTATTTCCAGCTTGCCACCAACTTGCATAAAATATTGAGTATTTTGCTTGCGTACTACCAGTAATTCATGTTCTTTATTTAGAATTACGGCAGCTGCCACAGTAATTTTTTTCATCAATTTGCCTTATGGATTTACGCCAGAAGTTCCCCACTTCGGTGCAGGCGGCTGATACTGGTCAAACTGCTGCAAGATTTGTTCGATATTATCCGAGGCAATTAATTTTTCAACAAACCGGCTATGAGTAAAACCTTTATCGACTGTAAACTGAATCATTTTAAGCAGATCATTATAAAAGCCATCCAGGTTTAAAAAAGCACAAGGCTTTTGGTGAATCCCTAACTGAGCCCATGTCCATTGTTCAAATATTTCTTCCAAGGTTCCAGCGCCGCCCGGTAGTGCAATAAAGCCGTCTGAAAGTTCTGACATTTTAGTCTTTCGCTCATGCATATTCTGAACGACATGCAATTCAGTCAGGTCTGGATGTGCCAATTCACGGTCAACTAAAGCATGGGGAATAACGCCAATCACTGCTCCCCCTGCCTGTAGGGCGCTATCTGCAATAACACCCATTAAGCCAGAACGTCCCCCACCATAAACCAAAGTCTGCCCACGCTGGGCGATTGCCTGTCCGACTACTTGGGCCGTTTCTAAAAAAACAGGCTCAGTGCCAATGGCAGAACCACAAAAAACACCAATAGCTTTCATAATATGTTGACCATGTTGTAAATTTTTCATACTTTTCAAGTAAGCTTAAAGCAGAATTGCAAAGGAGACTAAAAAAATCTCTGTTGGGGTGTGTTTTTCCGGCAATCCTTGTCTAAAATACTCACCCATCTTGAACGCCAATACTGCGCAAGGGAGCCAAAGATATGCTTGAAGCCTTTTACGCCACAGAGCGCGGTAGTTTGGAAGATGCCACTATTAATGGTGGCTTTGATTTACATCCAGAACTTGTATGGATTGACCTGATTGCGCCCTCACAGGAGGAACAGCAATGGGTCGTAGATGCCTATAACCAAAATTTACCGACTTTAAAGTCTCTAGAAGACATTTCTTCCTCAGCACGATTCTACCGCGATGACGATGGAATTTTGCATATCAGTACCTACTTTTTAACGAAAAATAAAAATTACCAAGTCGATAATGAGACTGAAGATGGAATGAACCGACTGGCTACCGTACAGACTGTGGCTTTTATTTTACATAAAAATCATCTATTCACATTACGTGGCGAAAAACTGGTGGCATTTCGGGCATTCCGGGCACGTGCGCGCCGTAATGATTATGAAATGGATTATAAAGATCCGACCTGGATCTTATTAGGGTTATTAGAAGCCAAACTGGATGAACTTGCGGATATATTAGAAGATATCCATAGGGATCTGGAAAAGTACTCTACTGAGGTCTTAAATAATCATCATCGCGAACAGATTCTGGATCTGGACGACATGATTACGCGGCTAGCCCAGCAAGAAGATACACTGGGTAAAGCCCAGCTCTGCCTGATTGACCTGCGCCGGGTGCTAACTTTTTTATCGCGTCCGCGTGCTCTGAGCAGTCATATTTATGATGCAGATATTCGTGAATTAAGTGAAGATGTACGTTCTTTGGTTGAACATGATGCTTTCCTCTTTCAAAAGGTTCGCTTCCTGCTAGATACAACTTCAGGATTTATTAATACTGAACAGAGCGATACGATCCGTCGCTTCTCGATTTTACCTAGTATGCTGGCGCCACCGATGCTGATTGCCAGTGTTTATGGTATGAATACTGATGTGCTTCCATTTGCTAAAGGCACCACCAGTTTCATGGTAGTCATCAGTATATTGATTGCCTTTTTTGTTGGCCCCTTAATTTACTTCCGCTGGAAAAAATGGATATAAAAAAAGCACCTTATGGTGCTTTTTTACTTTCAGTTTAGCTAAGCAGTTGCAAGTCATTTTCCAGATGGCAGGCCTGAATGATTTTCATCATCTTGTCTGGCACACTCTTAAATTGCAAACCCTGAGCCTGTGGAGTTTGCCTTAACCAGCGGATCAGCACCGCCAAGGCCAGCGTACTCCCATGTTCTAGTCCAGCCAAGTTAACTGTAAGTGGGTAATGCTGCTGAGACTGAATAAGCTTGAGGCCCTGCTGATAATATTGTTCCGCATTAGCGTAATCAATTTTCCCAGTAACCTTAAGCTCCTGCCCAATTAATTCAACCACTCTGCACCTGCCCTAACTAAACCTTATTTTTTTGCCTGACTGACTGCAGCATCTGCATCCGGCTGGAAGTTTGCAATCGCTTTATCCAGATTACCACCATTACGTTTTACCGTAGCTGCAAACTGATTACGGAACTGCAAGCCCAAGTCGATACCAGAGACGTTAATATTACGGATTTTCCATTGCGTACCTTTATCTACCAACTGGAAAGAAACCGGAATTTTCTCGCCCTTATTGTTAAAGTCGACAGTAACTACAGGATTTTTGCTGTTAGTGGTTTTATAAGGACGAATGCTGTAAGACTGGTTACTATATTTTGCAAACGCACTGCCATAATTTTCAATCAGAGTTTCACGGAAATTTTTCTCAAATTGAGCACGCTGGGCAGCTGAACTGTATTGATTGGTTGCGTAAGTACCCATCACAATGCGTGTAAATGCTTGGGAATCAATATAGGGGTCCAGATTTTCACGTACAATGGTTTTGACTGCAGCCGGATTAGTTTGCAGCTTGTTATGATCAGCTTTTAAACGGCCAATCAACCCATCTGCTACACGTTTAATGAAAGCCGGAGGAGCTTCAGAAGGTGCAGCAAATGCTGTACCTGCCAATAAGCTGGTTAATACACTTACTGTCAGGGTTTGTTTAAATAAGGTTTTCACTCAATCACTCCTCTACATTACTCGACAAATGAAGTCTGAGCATTATTTGCTTCAGCCGTTTCAGTTGTCGAACTTTCTGATGATTTACCCGCACCACCTGTAATAAATTTACTGATTAAATCTTCCAGATCCATAGTGCCCTGCGTATTGGCAATTGTTTCACCACGTTTGACATAGTTCAGTCCACCGCCTGGAACAATTTTCAGATATTTCTCGCCTAACAATCCATTGGTAGCCACCATAATATAAGCATCTTCATCAATACTGGTGATGGATTTCATGTTACTGATCAGTTGCTGTTCCATAGCTTTTTGTTGTGCCGGTGCCGCAGCAGCATATTCACTACTGTAGCGTAATTCCTCTATGGCATTTTGCTGTACAGTTTTCAACTGCTCAGGATTAAAACCTGTAAGTTTACCATCAAGCTCAAAATTCACCTTGGCCAGACGCGACACTGGATCTAATGTAATATCAGTTACACGTCCAATTGTGACGCCACTCATGGTAACTTTAGCTCTGGGTTTCAGTCCGTTTACGTTGTCGAACTGAGCACTCATTTCATAGCTGTCACGTAAGTTGGTACCCGCCAGACCACTGACTTTCATGGCAAGAAAAAATAGAGCGATGCCGAAAAGAATAACGAAAATACCTACGGCCAGCTCACTAATACGTGATTTCATCAAACCCCTCCGAACATGACCGCAGTCAACACAAAATCAAAACCTAAAACACATAATGAAGAAAAAACTACTGTGCGGGTGGTTGAAGTAGCGATGCCTTCTGAAGTCGGTTCACAGGCATAGCCCTGATAAACTGCAATCCAAGTACAGATTAATGCAAATACAATACTTTTGATGATGCCATTCACTACATCATGCCCGAACTGTACACTGCTTTGCATTCCACTCCAGAAAGAGCCTTCATCTACACCCAGAAAATCTACGCCGACCAGTTTGCCGCCCAGTATGCCTACTGCACCAAAAATTACGGTAAGCATGGGAAGACTTACTATACCTGCCCATAAACGTGGTGAAACGATGCGTTTAAGCGGGTCTACCCCTATCATTTCCATACTGGAAAGCTGTTCAGTGGCCTTCATGAGACCAATTTCTGCTGTCAGTGCAGAACCAGCCCGACCAGCGAATAGTAGCGCCGCAACCACTGGAGCCAGTTCGCGCAGTAAGGTTAAGGCAACCATGGTGCCCAGCATGGCTTCACTACCCACATTCACCAGAATTGAATAGCCCTGCAGTCCTAATACCAGTCCAATAAAGAGTCCAGAGACCGTAATAATCAATAGCGACATCACTCCAACCCGGTACATCTGGTAAATAAATAGCTTTACCCCAAGCCAGGTCGGCAATGAAAATATAATCTGCAGCAACATCAAGGTTGCTACACCAATACCACGCACCCGTTCAATAACAAGTCGGCCTAACCAGGCAATGGCATTCATGAACCAACCTCATTTTTCAGATAAGCCTGATGGCTAAATTGGTAATCCACAGGCCCCTCCACAGCACCAGTTAAAAACTGGCGAACAAAGGGTGAAGCATCAGCCTGTAACTGTTCAGGTGTACCCTCACCCTGAATCTTGCCCTCTGCAATCACATAGATATAATCAGCAATTGAAAGAGTCTCGGCAACATCATGTGAAACCACAATTGTCGTCAGATCTAGTGCTTCACGTAAAGAACGGATCAGCCGGGTAAGTACCCCCATGACAATCGGGTCCTGTCCTGCAAAGGGCTCATCATACATAATCAGTTCAGGATCAAGAGCAATCGCACGCGCCAGTGCAACACGACGGTTCATGCCACCTGAGAGTTCAGAAGGCATCATTTGTTCGGCACCACGCAAACCGACTGACTCGAGTTTAAGTGCAACAAGTTCAGTAATCAGGTGCTCGGGCAACTGCGTGTGAGCACGCAATGGAAATGCGACATTTTCATATACAGTCATATCTGTAAACAATGCACCGCTTTGAAACAGCATCCCCATACGAGCACGGGCTGCAAACAGCTCTGAACGCGACATTTCGGCAATGTTATGGCCATCAAGCAATATCTCGCCCTGATCAGGTGTAAGTTGACCACCAATCAGGCGTAGTAAGGTAGTTTTACCTGTACCGGAAGGGCCCATGATTGCAGTAATCTGGCCACGACGGATGCTTAAACTAACATTGTCATAAATGATACGTTCCCCACGTTTAAAACTCAGGTTCCTGATTTCAATCAGGGGCCGAGTATCAAGAGAACTTGGGTAATTCATAACTGAGAATTTCCTGCCTTTTTCAGCCCGCCTACTATAGCATCGAACCATTAAAACTTGGTTGTATTTTAACAATTTGTCCTATGAGAGTGCCAAAGGATTAAGAAAAAATGCCAAGATCATTCTATTTAATTCAAATAGCGAGATTTGAAAAGACTTTAAACTTTAAAGCTATAACTTGATATTCAAGAAGTTTAAAGTGACATATACAAAATGAATCGTTTGATACCGCTTCTTTTTTATTGGTTCATTATTTTTATAAAAATAAGATGTTGTCCCATTAAACTTAATTAAATTAAAAGTATAAAAAAGCCAGTTCACGAACTGGCTTTTTTATTTTATTACAGCTTAGTCTTGAAATTTACGGCGACGCTCACCGCCAAAGTCGCGACGTGGACGATCTTCACCACCAAAGCTACGCGGTTTGTCATCAAAACTGCGGCGTGGACGGTCTCCACCAGCTGGACGCTCACTACGGTCGCCCGCAGCACGGAATCCACCAGTGCGTGGTTTATAATCTACGCGGTTTCCACGGTTGTCATCATTTGAGTCAAAACGTGGTTTGTCATTAAACCCGCCTTCACGACGTGGACGATCGCCACTAAAATTACGCTCGCCACGTGGCTTATCATCAAAGCTGCGACGTGGACGGTCTTCACCACCAAAACTGCGTGATTGCGGACGATCACCAAAGCTACGTTGTGGACGGTCTGAATTAAATTCACGACGTGGGCGTTCAGCACCACCAAAGCTACGCTCACCACGTGGCTTATCATCAAAGCTGCGCTGTGGACGGTCGCCAAAATCACGGCGGGCTGGACGGTCACCAAAATCACGCTTAGGACGGTCATCACCAAATGGACGTTCGCCACGCGGTTTATCATCAAAACTGCGACGAGAACGATCGTCACGACCGCCTTCACGACGTTTGAAGTTTGATTCACCTTCAAAGCGGCGACCACCACCAAAACCGCCACGGCCACCATCACGGCCGCCCGGGCGTTTACCGCCACCACCTTCACGACGCGGACGAGCCGGCGGTGGAGATGGCTCTAGGCCTTCAATTTCTGAAACATTCAGACGAGTTTCTAGGTAATCTTCTAGAGCACGGATCTTGCCACGTTCACGGTAAGTTGCCAGTGTAATGGCTTTACCGGTACGGCCAGCACGACCAGTACGACCAATACGGTGTACATAATCTTCATGCTTCATCGGTAAACCGAAATTGATTACGTGTGAAATGGTTGGTACATCCAGACCACGTGCAGCTACATCAGTTGCCACTAGAATTTTAGCTCGGCCTTCACGAATACTGCGCAGACGACGGTTACGTACGGTTTGTGGCATCGCACCATGTAATGCAACAACAGAGTGACCCGCTTCAGCCAGTTCTTCAGCCAGCATGTCGGTATCTTCTTGAGTGCTTGCAAACACAACAGCCTGATCCAGAGTTTCGTCTTCTAACCAGTGAGTCAGCAGTTTTTTCTTGTGCTCAAAACCATCAGTCCAGTGTAATGTCTGGGTGATGTCAGTATTGGTTGAATGACCTGTTTCAATAGCAATACGCATTGGATCTTTCATCATGCATTCAGCAAGACGAATGATACGATCAGCAAAAGTTGCAGAGAACATTAAAGTCTGCTTGCGGTTTAGAGCAAGTTCGCTGATGGCTTCCAGGTCTTCAGAGAAGCCCAAGTCAAGCATACGGTCAGCTTCATCTACAATTAACGCATCAACTTTATCCAGTTTAATCTGGCGACGGTTTACCAAGTCAAGCAGACGGCCTGGAGTGGCCACTACAACCTGCGCGCCTTTTAACTGCTGGATTTGTTTACCAAAAGGCATACCGCCCATGATCGCAGCAATACGTACACCTTTCATGTGACGTACCAGCGCGATTGCATCTTGACAAACCTGCTGGGCTAATTCACGAGTAGGCGAAATCACCAGAATATTCGGTTGAGTCACTGCACGCATACGTTCTTTAAACGGCAGGAAAGTATCTTGATCAGCAAGAGCATTTAATGTTGGCAGTAAGAATGCCGCAGTTTTACCAGAGCCAGTTTGGCTTGAAACAAGAAGGTCTTTACCTTCTAAGGCAGCAGGAATCGCCTGTTCTTGTACAGCAGTTGGCGCTGTAAAGCCCAAGTCTGTCAGTGCTTGGGTAAGAGATTCATGTAAAGAAAATTCAGCAAAAGTTTTGCTCATAGAGAGTGTTCACCCTGTTTTGGGTGCTCCATTTAATAAATACAAATATGGACATCGGCACAAAGCGGCACAGCGACTAGAAGCTGAAAAAATATAGAATTCAGCAGCGATCCGAATAACGACGATGTGGATTAAACGCACGCATGATTACGGCCGCAACCTGAAAGAATCGCTTAAGCGATTGGGGCGCGAGGAATAGTCCTCTCTATGGACAGTACGCGCATACACAATGATTAGAAGAGAATGTTCAGGTAATGAACGGAAATTTAAGTGCGTGACAGCATGATACCAGAAACATTTTAAAAAGTAATCATTTTTTTCGATTAAATCTAAAATAAAGAGCGGTTTTAGCAGTAATTGACTCATTTTTAAGTTAATTTTGATTAATTTTTATACAATTAATTTTTAAAAAACCTTAATTCAGCATTTGTGGAAACTTGTATAGAGAAACAAACCTTAATATATACATCGTACCAGTAAGTAAAAAGCCCTCAATTGAGGGCTTCTAAACGTTATTGCAGAGTTTATTTAGCTGCATCGCCCCAAGCAGGAACTACAGTTTGCATCAACGGTTTTAACATTTTCATTGAAGATGCCAAGACCTGTCCATTTGACATGGATTCAGAACCACCACGCGCATCCACTACAGTACCACCCGCCTCTTTAACCAAGAGCTCACCTGCTGCAATGTCCCACGGCTTCAGACCAACTTCAAAAAAGCCATCAAAGCGGCCAGCAGCCACATAAGCCAAGTCCAGTGCAGCAGAACCGCCACGGCGAATTTGTGCACCAGCTTTAGTTACAGCCAGCAAAGAAGCAAAATGCTGCTCGGCATAAGATACTACTTCACCAGCACGCTGAGTACGGTAAGGATGACCTACTGCCAGGAAGGTATTGTCCAGGCTGTCCTTAACATTTACACGAATGCGGCGCTGGTTCATCATTGCTCCGCGGCCACGGCTGGCAGAGAATAACTCATCTTTTACCGGATCGTAGATTACGCCATGCTGGGTAATCCCTTTATGCTGAACAGCAAGAGAAATACAGAAATGCGGAAAACCATGAATAAAGTTTAAAGTTCCATCCAGTGGATCAATCACCCAGCACCAGTCGGCATCGTGACCTTTTCCTTCCTGAAGACCGAACTCTTCACCCAAGAAACTGTGATTTTTGTAGCTTTTACGAAGTGTATCGATAGTTAACTGTTCCAGATAACGGTCTACACGGGTTACTGGACCATCAATTCCTTTTTCTTCCACTTGTAGATCGAGCTTATGACGATTTTGATGCGCTTTTAAAAGCTCTTGACCAACTGTTTGAGCCGCACGCGCAGCCATCACCACCATAGGTTCCATTGAACACCCACTACAGAATAGAAAAATTTTGACAAAGAATAGTGCATAAAAGCGCATTCATTTTATCAAATGAATGCGCTTTTAGGGAGAAAATGTTGTTAAATTTTAGAGCCTGTTTTAAGGATGTAAAGTCAGCTTGGCCCAGCACTGTGCAATCGAGCGCTGAATACCGAGTGCATCGAGGCCGCTTTCCTCTAACATTTGTGCATGAGACGCCTGTGGCATAAAGCTGTCTGCCAGCCCCAGATTTAACACTGGCTTCACAAGAAGGGCCTTGGCCAGGAACTCATTAACAGCACTACCTGCGCCGCCCATCACTGCATGTTCTTCTACAGTTACAAATAATGTGGTCTGTCCGGCCAGCTGTTGAATAATTTCTTCATCTAGCGGTTTGACGAAACGCATATTGACTACACGAACACCAAGTTTGTGCGCAGCGGCCAGTTCTTGTCCTGCTTCGAGTGCAGCCTGTACCCGGCTTCCAAACGCCAGAATACTGATCTGCTGCTCATGATGCGGATTAAACTCAGCCAGTAATTCAGCACGGCCAAGCTCTAGCAAACTCATTTCCTGCTGAACATCTACCCCTAAGCCTGAACCCCGTGGATAACGTACCGCAGCAGGTCCTGGATAGACATAGGCTGTATGTAGCATCTGACGACATTCATTCTCGTCTTTAGGCGCCATAATGATCATATTTGGAATAGTCCGCATATAAGCATAGTCATAAGCCCCTGCATGGGTTGGTCCATCTTCACCTACCAGACCGGCTCGGTCAATTCCAAAAGTAACATCCAGATTCTGTAATGCGACATCATGAATCAGCTGATCATAACCGCGTTGCAGAAAAGTAGAATAAATGGCCACGACAGGCTTGAGGCCTTCACAAGCCATGCCGGCAGCCAGCGTGACGGCATGCTGCTCTGCAATTGCCACATCAAAGAAGCGTTCCGGATAGTCTCGAGCAAAATCAACCATACCCGAACCTTCACACATGGCAGGCGTGATTGCCATGAGACGCTTATCCTGCGCTGCCTGATCGTATAACCATTGCCCAAAAATCTCTGAATATTTAGGTGGAGCCTTTTTAGTCGCCAAGGTTGGCTGGGCAGGCAACTTGCTAATAGCATGATAAGTAATCGGATCAGCTTCGGCAGGTGTAAACCCCTTTCCTTTTTTGGTATATATGTGAACTAGACGTGGACCTTTGCGTTTTTTCAGAGCATTAAACACCTGAACCAGCTGGTCGATATTATGACCATCAAAAGGACCAAAATAGTCGAATCCGATAGCTTTGAACAGGTTATCAGCTGCACTGGTCGCTGATTGATGCAGACGTGAATTATAGATCCACTGTGGGTGCGGCTGTACATAAGCCTCACCATTTTCATCAACATTGACAAATTGTCCCTTTTCCCAGATTGCAGCCAGATGTTTTGCAAAACCACCGGTACTTTGCGAGATTGACATGTCATTGTCATTGAGCACTACGATCAGATCAGCAGCATGAGCCACTGCGTCATTCATGGCTTCAAAAGCCATGCCCGCAGTCATGGCACCGTCGCCCACCACACATACCACTTCACACGGATTGTTTTGATAACGACGTGCAAGTGCCATACCCAGGCCGGCAGAAATTGCTGTGGATGAATGTCCCACACCAAAAGTATCGAATTCAGATTCATCTCGTGCAGGAAAGGCTGCCAGACCATCTTTGGCACGAATTGTAGTAATTTGTTCGCGCCGGCCAGTCAGTACTTTATGCGGATAGGCCTGATGACCTACATCCCAGATCAAGCGGTCATCTGGTGTATTAAAGCAGTAATGCAGGGCGACGGTCAGTTCAATTACACCCAGGTTTGCACCAAAGTGCCCGCCACTTTGTCCGGCCGCATATAAAATATATTGACGCAACTCATCTACAACCTGAGCCAGTTGTTCTTGGCGAAGCTCACGTAATTGTTGTGGATGATCAATACCCTCTAACAAGGAGATTACGGGGCGTTGAGTGGGAATTTCGGTATACAGCATATGTGGCAAAGCCTTCTAAAGCCGGGCAAATCTAAGCTAGGTAAACGGGTTAAATCGATAAATTATCGAAAGAAATCACCTTCCATCAGCCACATTTCTAGCGACGTAATTTCGAGCATTATCTCATAGGGCGTTGTTTAGTGCACAGGATTATCCTGAATAATCTTACTATTTATCAACTATTATTGTGTGCTTTCTACAAAAAAGAAAATCTTATCAATAATTTCAGTATCGCAATTCTACCAATAGCCGAGCATTAGGCTATACTTTAGCGATTTTCTATGACAAAGACGAGCTGAGCTGTGCCGATTGAATTTGTTGCCACATCCAAATTACCCACCAAGTTTGGTGAGTTCAAGATCAGTGTATTTCAGGATCCGGATACCGGTGAGGAACATGTGGCACTTTCCAAAGGGCTGGAAACTCCGCCAGATGGCCCGGTGCTGGTCCGTATTCACTCTGAATGTCTTACTGGAGATGCCTTTGCATCACTTAAATGCGATTGCGGTCCACAATTACAGGCGACCCAGCAGTTAATCAATGAAGCAGGTCAAGGTGTGATCTTGTATTTGCGTCAGGAAGGACGCGGGATTGGCCTGACTAACAAGATCCGTGCCTATGCCCTGCAGGATCAGGGTCATGATACTGTCGATGCCAATTTAATGCTAAATCTTCCCGCAGATGCGCGTCATTATGATATGTGTCCAATTATGCTTAATCATCTTGGAGTTAAACAGGTACGTCTGATCACCAATAATCCATTAAAGATTAAAGCGCTGCAGGATCAGGGTATAAACGTGGTAGACCGTATTCCATTAACTGTGGGCTTAAATCCATTTAATGAAGAATATTTAAAAACTAAACATAAGCGTATGTCACATCTTTATAAAAAAGATGACTTCTAATTCACTTTCTTTAAACCAGATAAAATAAAAACTTAAGGGATTTTTTCAATATTATTAGAAAAAATCCCTTACTTTTTCTATGTCTTTATGCTTTGATGTGATTAACCTTTTTTATTTCTCCCTCGAGGGTCATCATGCAGAATCCAACTTCAGCTGATATTCAACGTGTTCGTGAATTTCTTCTTGATCTGCAGGCACGTATCTGTGCCGGGTTAGAGCAGCGAGAACAGGCCGGCGGCGGAACGGCGCAATTTGTAATTGATGACTGGGAGCGCCCTGAAGGTGGTGGTGGGCGCTCGCGCGTATTGCAAAATGGCGAAGTGATTGAAAAAGGTGGAGTGATGTTCTCTCACATCAATATCTCCAGACTTCCAGCATCAGCTACCGAACGTCATCCTCAAATTGCAGGTGCCAAAGCACAGGCTCTAGGCGTATCACTGGTCATTCATCCTAAAAATCCGAATGTCCCAACCTCACATGCAAATGTCCGTCTGTTTATTGCTGAACCAGAAGGCCAAGATCCGGTTTGGTGGTTTGGTGGAGGATTTGACCTTACTCCTTTTTATCCAGATGATGAAGATGTACGGGCTTGGCACCAGAAAGCCCATGATCTCTGCCAGCCTTTTGGTGAAGAGGTATACACCGAACATAAACAATGGTGCGATGACTACTTTTACCTGAAGCACCGTGACGAACAACGCGGAGTAGGAGGCCTGTTTTTTGATGACTTAAACCAGTGGGATTTTGAAACCTGCTTTAAATATATACAAGCTGTAGGTAACGGTTACCTTGAGGCGATTTTACCAATTTTTCAAAAGAACCAAGAAAAACCTTATACTGAAGCACAGCGTGAATTCCAGCTGTACCGTCGTGGCCGCTATGTTGAATATAATCTGGTCTATGACCGTGGCACCCTGTTTGGCCTGCAAACTGGCGGACGAATTGAATCCATTCTGGTCAGTTTGCCAAATCTGGCTGCTTGGTCATATCGCCCTGAATGGGAACAGGATTCGCCAGAAAAACGCCTGTCTGATTATTATTTAAAACCTCATAACTGGCTGAATGAACTGCAATAATATTCAGCATTTAAAGTATGGGAGCTGCTTTATTTGAAGCAGCTTTTTTATGCAATTTTAAATTATATCTTTGCACTTTGTTAAACAGCTTCACATAGTGTTTCATTCATTAGCATTTAAATACTTATAAATTAAAAAATATCAGGTACACTTTATGTACTTGGTCAGGCTATTGATCCTGATTATAGATCAGTTCTCTTGGTGCATATTTGCATGTTTATGAAGAGAATACATTAGCCTATTTCTTTAGGCCCGGTTGTCGCTCTTACCTATGAAAAGGTAATGATATGTCTGCCGAGTTATACCGCTACTATTAAACAGGTTATCTTGAGCAAAATAATGTTAAGAAAATCAAATAATCATACTGTGATTTTATCATGGTGTATTTTCTCTATTCTTCTATGTTCCATCGCTGTAACAATTGTCTCTGATAATACGATCTCAGATGGCGTATCCATAACAGTCAGTGTGATTGCTGGTATTGCACTGGCTTTAAGTCTGGTTACAGTCCTTATTGATGTTATCCGCTCGATTTGTGATCCTTGAGTCAGCTTAAGGATTTTATTCATTTTCAGCTTTCAGTTTTGATTGAAACCGTTTTTAACTTCAGTGGGCAAAAATTACTGATTGACGTATATTGTCTGCATTTTATTTAATGGATACTGTGAGATGAATCAGCAGTTTGCCGTCATTGGCAACCCAATTGAGCAGTCCCGCTCTCCTGAGCTTCACCAAGCTTTCGCCCAGAAAACCGGCATTTATCTAAATTATGTCAAACGACTGGCAGCACCTGATGCATTTAAAACTTCGGTTGAAGCTTTTTTTGCACAAGGCGGCCGAGGCATGAATGTGACGGTACCTTTTAAGGAAGAAGCATTTGCCTTATGTGATGTACTGACTGAACGTGCCAAGATTGCCAAAGCAGTCAATACGTTATGGCGGGAAAATGACCAGCTATATGGAGACAATACCGATGGGCAGGGCTTAGTGGCCGCCATGACTGCTTTGGGCTGGCCATTAAAAAATAGTCAAATTCTGATTATTGGGGCAGGTGGCGCTACTCGCGGTGTAATATATCCTCTGGCTCAGGCAGGTGCCAGAAAGATTGTTATAGCTAACCGTACCTTAAGTCGTGCTGAACAGCTGGTTCAGGATTTGCAGCAAGCCGTATCACAAACCACGTTGCAGGCCATGGTATTAAACGAACTGAGTGGAAACTTTGACTTAGTGATTAATGCAACTTCAGCCAGTTTAACTGGTGAAGCACTGGTTCTACCTGAAAGTCTGAGCTTTCACTATGCCTATGAGATGGCTTATGGCAAAGCTTCAAGCTTTCTGGACCAGGCCAAAGCACGCGGAGTAAAGTATGCCGATGGGTATGGCATGCTGGTCGGACAAGCAATTGAATCATTTTCAATCTGGCACGGTGTTAAACCGGAATTGCAGGATTTTCTAGATTAAATATAAAAAGAACCTCAACTGAGGTTCTTTTTAGAATAGAGAATTAAACTGCCTTATTTAACATGCTGCTTTAATTTTTGATAAGTCTCTTGGTATAAATCGAAGTCAATATAATCGGCCTGATCTAAAGTCAGCTGCTGAATACTTTTTACTGAAAGATTATTCTGGGTAGTGTCTTTATATGCACGCGCCAGTACTGTTGCGGCTGCTTTCAGAAAGGGACGGCTAGCTGGCTCAACTTCATATTCCTCATCAAAACGCTGTATATAATACTGAATAAAGAGAGCTTGGGGCTGTTTGTACTGGCTTGCCAGCTTGTTCCAGTTTTGACGGTCTTCAGCACCTGTAATCACTTCCGAGACCATTTTGTCTACGCTCTTACCCAAGACCTCATCAAACTGGATACTTTCCTTGAGCTGATGTTTTTCCTGCAAGATTTTAATTTTTGCCAGTTCTTGTGTATCTGGTGTGTTCTGATCAGCGTCCTGATAACGATACGCATAAACCTGAGAAATTTCTTGTAATGCCTGCGGACTGTAATTCTTCAGCAGTTCTGGCTGTTGAACTGCCAGTTCCATCAGGAAAACAGTCTGATAAGTTTGCTGGTAAGAGTGAGTACGTGCGTAAGTCTTTTCTGCCAGCTTATGTACCTGCTGCTCAAAATCAGGCATTTCATTATGAGTATTGGTTCTGGATGACTCGTCTTCTCCCATAGAGCGCCCCAGTCCTTTAATCAGGTTTTCAAACATTGAGCCTTTACTGACTTCCTCAATCGACTTGGCATTACGCAACTGGGCACGGTCAATTTTGGTAGCATTACCATAATTTAAAATATCCATGTCAGCTTTTACATCCAGTACACCATATTTTTGTGTTGTGTACTGCAAGCCATATTTAATCTGTACTACCCGGCCCTGCTGGTCTAGTCCAACATCCACCTGTAATGGTGTCTGCCGATGAAGCCCCTTCATTGCCTGCTGTATATCGGATTGGTGATTCATCCATAAACCGGTAAATTCCTCAGCTGTAGTCAACTGCTGTTTTTCATAAGGGGTAAATACCTTCTGTAAATTCAGCAAAGCTTCATTGAGACTATAAAGTGTTCCCTTATCTTTTACATTTTTTTGAAAAGCATCTAAACCATACTCATTTCGGCAAGCATTCAGCTGCCCCATAGCAATCTGCTGAGGCTGTTGAAGCAATGTTTGACATTCCTCTTTGGTTAGGTAACCGCTCGCTTCCTCTTCAGCCGCTATATACGTCTGCTCTTTAGCAGTATCTAAATGACCAGAATCTTCTGCCAGTTGGGCTGCATCTCTACAGTCCTTATGGCTGTCTGCTATGCAACTGGTTTCAACAGCACTGTCTGTTTCCATATCAGGATGTTGTAACTGGTTCAAGTGCTCATTAACCAACTGGGTTAATAATACACGTGACTGGTAAGCTTCTGTTTCGGCGCTACCACCTGTTTCAGAAGATAAAATATCCAGTTCTACCTTGTGTGAAAAGTCATCCTTTTCTCTAGCAGCATCGGTTGCTATTTGATTATCTTTAGACTGTACTGGCATACCTAAGACGGTATGAGATAAGTACTCTTTGTTGAGCTGACTAAACAGACTTGATTGTAAAGAAATGGCTTCAAGAGTGGTATCTAACCGGACTTTCTCAACCAGGCCTTGTTGACGGTCTTGAGCCGTTAGAGCGAGCGAATGTATCTGTTGCGGCTCTGCTAGCAAGTAAGCGACTGCATTCATCTGCTTAATGTACTCAGCCAGTTCTTGCAGGTTTACTTTATTGATATCACTTTTATATTTGGAAAAGTCAATATAGGCAAAGCTGCTCTGACTGTCTTGATTGACCAGATAAGGCATAAGCGCAAAATAATTGCTATAGAACTTATAATCTTTAAAGTCCACGACCATTGGAATTTTGGCTTGTACCAGCAGAGTCGGTTTTTTATAGGTTGCCGTTAGATTAAGAGATGCCAGTTTCTGGCGATAATGTACCGAACCAGCATAATCAAACTGAATATTACTCAGCAGATTTAACGCCCAAACATCAAACTGGCGCCCGGAAGCTGTACTCACTGCTCTATAACGATCAGCTTCCTTGTCCATCGCCTGATAAAGTTGCTGCTTTTGTTGTGTTGTAAGAGAAATATGCTGTTTCTTTAAAAACTGGTCAATCTGCTTTTGCAATGTGTGGTCGAACCGATCCGATTTCTTCTGTTCCTCCTGAGTTTTAGTTATATCTTGTAACGCAGATGCTTTTACTAAGAATTGGCCCCGATAATCATAGCTCGAGGTTTCAAGCATGGAATTAAGACCATGTATCGCGCGCTGTCCAGCACTTTTAGCAGCATCCGGACTGGTTTTAATGACATGCTGTGTACACGCCCCCAGACTTAAACCTAACAGGCACAAGGTTAAATATTGTAATTTCATGAGGTTTTTCTAAACACCTTATTTATTTATAATTTAAACTAAAAAAACTGCAAATTAATCTGTACAGATAATCCGGCTTATTTTAACAAGCTCAAGTCCTTTTAAGATTGGCAATTGTGCTTAGATTAGCTTTTCTGACATTTTAATTTTGCTGTCATATCAATGTATTTTTATAGAATTTATGAATAATTGAATACATACACCAGATAATCCAAAACAATTTCTAGATTAGGATTAAGACCCATGCCAGCATATAAAGCTCCCCTTCGTGATACACGCTTCTTGATGAACGAAGTTTTTGATTATCCAGCCCATTACCAGACTTTATCCAATGGTGAACTGGCTGATAGTGATACCGTCGACATGATTCTAGAAGGTGCAGCAGATTACTGTGAAAATGTAATTTCCCCCCTGTATCAAACCGGCGATGATGAAGGCTGTCACTGGAACAACGGTGAAGTCACTACCCCTAAAGGCTATAAAGAAGCATATGACCAGTTTGTACAAAGCGGCTGGCAGGGATTGTCTTATCCGGAGCAGTATGGTGGACAGGGTCTCCCTATGTCACTCAATCTGATCAAGTCGGAAATGATGGGCACAGCCAACTGGGCGTTTACCATGTATCCAGGTTTAAGCATGGGTTGCATGAATACTATTTTGCAATTCGGGACTGAAGAGCAGAAAGATATTTATATGCCACCTCTGGTTGCAGGTACCTGGTCAGGGACCATGTGTTTGACTGAGCCCCAATGCGGTACTGATCTGGGTCAATTAAAGACTAAAGCTGAACCTCAGGCTGATGGTACCTATAAAATAACCGGTACCAAAATCTTTATTTCTGCGGGTGAACATGACCTGACTGAAAATATTGTACACATCGTGCTTGCTCGTCTGCCAGATGCACCTGCGGGTACAAAAGGTATTTCACTGTTCATCGTACCGAAGTTCCTCCCAACTGCTGAAGGAAATGTCGGTGAGCGCAATGCAGTGAACTGCGGTTCAATTGAGCACAAGATGGGTATCAAGGCCTCTGCAACAGCAGTACTCAACTTTGATAATGCTACCGGTTATCTGATTGGTGAACAAAATAAAGGGCTGCATGCCATGTTTACCTTTATGAATACTGCCCGGATCGGGACAGCAGTTCAGGGTATTGCACATGCTGAACTTTCATTCCAGGGCGCACTGCCTTATGCCAAAGAGCGCATGTCAATGCGTGCCCTGTCCGGTAAAAAAGATCCGGAAAAAGTTGCTGATGCGATTATTCATCATGCTGATGTACGCCGTATGCTACTAACACAAAAAGCTATTGCCGAAGGTGGCCGTGCCATGATTTATCATGCTGCACAGCTTGCCGATAAAATGACAGATGCACTGGCCCGCGGTGACAATGCTGAATATGAAGAATACGATGATAAACTCGGTTTTTATACGCCTATTTTAAAAGGCTTTCTGACCGAACTTGGTCTTGAAGCAGCTAACCACGGTATGCAGGTTTTTGGTGGTCATGGTTATATCAAAGAATGGGGTATGGAGCAGATCGTTCGTGATGCACGGATTGCCACCTTGTATGAAGGTACAACCGGTGTGCAAGCACTGGATTTGATTGGCCGTAAAGTTTTGCTGTCTTCTAAAGGTAAAGTCGTTCGTGATTATACCGCTGAAATTTTAAAATTCAGTGGCCGTCATGCACGCAACAAATATATGCGCCGTTTTGCCTGGGACCTGACTAAAATCTGTGCTCAGTGGAATGCTCTTACTGTACGTATCATGCTGGCTGCACGTAAAGACCGGGATATTGTTTCAAGTGCCTCTTTTGATTATCTCATGTTCTCTGGATACGCCATGATGGCTTATTTCTGGGCCCAGCAGGCTGCAGTGGCTTCAGAAAAACTTGAATCGGGTGAAGGTAAAGAAACTCCTGAATTCTATAAAGCTAAAATCAAGGTTGCAGACTTCTATTTCGAGCGTATGCTGCCACGTGCACAAGGCCATGCTGAAGCCATGGTGAATCCTTCACGTACCATGACTTCTCTGGCAGCCGAACATTTCAGCTTTGACTACTAAGCTCATCATTTCAATATAAGTTATTCTTTAAAAAGAGCGCTTAGGCGCTCTTTTTAACTTCAGACTATTATTGATTCTAAATTATTCCAAGTCTTAAAACTCTACTGCATCTTTGACCAGTTTATAGGGCTGTTCAGGTAATGGATGCTGCTGTATAAAAGTCTGTATTACCCGCTGATCATTAGCATGCAAGGTCTTATAGAGATTCATGACCAGATTCTGCTTGGGATCAACACGATAATAAAAATTGACCCCTTCAGCGAGGTGCACAATAATTTCATTCTTAGCCTGATCAACAGACCAGTGATCTTTGCGATAAAAACGGCGCTGCGCTATATCAGGCCTGTCTACGCCAGGTTGCACCCGGCCAAATGTAGCGATCATACGGTGGGCACTGCCATCAGGCAGCAAATTTAAAATATATTCTGCCCTTCCTTTGCCACAATTTACAAAAGCATCCTGACAGGGAACTTGCGTATAGTAACGTCCTGCATACTGTAAATTTGTACTGCGTACTTCTTCATTCTGCTCATTTTGCAGTACTGGCAAAGACGCACGGCCTGCAACCTCAGTCAGTTTTCGGCCTGTCACCAAACTTTCATCAGTATAATTTATATTATTCAAAGAAGGGAGCTGACCCTGACTTAGAGGTGAGCTTTCCCGTGTTTCTGACTGTGAGAGATCACAGCCACCCATCAATGCGCCTAATAACACAATGGTACAGACTCTGGCTAGAACAGGCATTTTTCTATTCATCACTCACTTGTTGGTCCGACGACATTCGGCTTATACAGGCCAATAAATGTATTTTCAATACACTTTTATCATTAAAATCAGGCGTTTCAATACCATTGTCGCTCAAGTTAAATTAAATACTCAAAAGAGTAGAGAAGGCATACCAATAAAAATAAAGTCGACTTCCTGAGTTGGAAATAACTTTAAGGGTATTTTAGTGGTCAAATTATAGAAATTTGAACTCCTGCTTACATAACTTAACCAAGTTACTGAACATACGTCTTTAAAAGGTATTCATTCATCACTATATAAATATTGAGGGTAATGATTGTTTCGTTATCAGATTTATTTTTTACAGCGAGGAGACTTTGATGTCAGATTCTGGCTTATATCGTTCTAACCGACAAAACATGATTGCCGGCGTAATGGGCGGTATTGCAGAACGTTTTGGCTGGAATGCCAATCTGCTGCGCATCATTTTTGTCTTGATCTCGATTATGAGTGCAGCTTTTCCTGGAATTCTGGTTTATCTGATTTTATGGCTATTGATGCCTAAACGTGATTATCGTCTGGATGCACCGCCACAAAATTATCAGCAGCCAGTACGTACTGTTTATGATGAACATAAGGTGAAACGCTAAATAGCTCTCCTCTCTAACCAGTTTGGTCGCTACGGTTGTGCCCCTAGACAGCCGTAGCCTTTTTATTTATCTATAAATTATGGTTTCTGGCGCAAATGCAGAATTTCTTGCTGCATGGCTGCAATCATATCTGCCCGGCTAATAATTCCAATTAGCTGTTCTGCTTCAACTACAGGTATATAGTTAAAAGATTTCTCTACAAAATAGGGCACCAAATCTTGAATTGGCTGTTCAGGGTGAACTGTCACCACCTTACGGTTCATAATCTGTTTTACCAGATACTCCCATGATGCCCGGTAATCTGCACCGCGCTTAAACCACTCGACCACATCATATAACGCAAGTGTACCCACCAAATGCTCTGAGGCATTCACTACGGGCAGACTCATTAAATTGACCTGTTTGAACTTGTCTAAGGCTTTATGAATATCATCGTTTTCATGCAGCACAATGACGTCACGGCTCATAATATCACGACAGTGATAGTATAAAACTATACGTTCATTTGCCCGTTCTTGGGCTTCTAGAATAATTTTTTCCAAGTCATACTGACTGATATCAAGAAGCTCGGTCTGATGCTCAAGTGCCTGCTGGATATCCTGTGGCTGAATGGTCACCTTCTGGGTAGGCGTCGGGTCTTTGGAACGCTCATTTACCTGCCGTGGATGAGGATAATGCCTCCCTAACAGACGATTAAAAAAAATAGCAAAACCCAGCAATAAAACCGAATTTAGTAACACGGGATAAAATAAAAAATGATAACCTAGATGATGTATACCCTCGCCACCCAAAACTGCCGTAATTGCTACAGCTCCGCTAGGCGGATGTAATGAATCTGTAGTCATCATCAAGAAAATAGATAGGCCAACGGCCAAGCTAAACGCAGAAGTAAGATCAGGAATCCATAAAGCGCAACTGACACCAATTAAGCCGGCGATGGTATTGCCCACCACCATGTTCCAGGGCTGCGCCAGTGGACTGGCCGGCACTGCAAATAATAAAACTGAGGAAGCACCCATGGGCGCAATATACCAGGCATTGATTCCGCCCAGTGCATACCAGCTAATAATTGATGAAATCGCCAGTCCCAGCAGAGCGCCACAACCACAGAGTAAGCGCTCTTTTAAAGGCAGCGTTTTAAAATTAGGTTTAAGGGTGTCTAGCCAAAACTGTGAATTACTCACTGCACAACCTGTTCTTGTTAGATAAAAAACAGGGCGAGTATACGCCTAAGCCTTATTAAGGTGCATTGATTTTATATCTTTACAATATTGGTTTTTTTGTAATGCAGTCACAACGCTTCTTAGCGTTACTTAACTTTTCTCAGCTTTATACTTACTTTGCTCTGTTATTTACTCATAATTGATCAGGGATTAATCAAGACTGGATGATATGAACAATAAAATCTATAACAATACAGCTTTAATACGCTCTTTGCTTCTGGCACCGATACCAAGCCTGCTGGTGATTTTAATTTTCTCGGCAGCCGCCAATGGTGCAGGCCAGTTATCCTCTGTAGTCAGTATTCTGTTTGTAGCTGTCATGATTTATGCAGTTTACTGTATTTTAGCATTACCGTTTGCTTATGGCTTATCTCAGCTTATACAACTCAAATTTCATCTAAATCTGGGAATTATTTTAGTTGGCTCTATAAGTGTATGGTTAATTATGCTGACTTTGTTGCAGCTCATACTCAATCATCATATTTCGATGGGCTGGGAACTTTATTTGAGCGGTGGCTATTATATGATGGCTTTATTGACCGGATTCTTTTACTGGTTGCTACTTAAATATTTTGATTCACAACCTGCCCCAGCAATTGCACATTTTAACAAGTTAAAAACCTACTGATGAATAGTTGAAGGACAGGAATTTCGCTATAGCTGAATCAGGTTTTATACTGGTTTATTTTCTAGAATCCAGGTTTAAATACCTGTTTGGTGGAATTTTATCTGTATAAAAAAGCTGAACTGATTTTAATAATAAGCCTGGTCTGACTTGAAAATTCTGCTTTAACTCATGATTCGCACTCTTAAATAGAATTCTTTGCCACTCCCCTGCAAATTCCCTATACTTAGGGACAATTTTTTCTCATATTCTAGTGGATGCTACATGAGTCGCGCCATATCACATATTGATACATTTCAAGGCTTAATTCTTGCCTTACAAAATTACTGGGCCGAGCAAGGCTGCGTCGTATTACAACCTTACGACATGGAAATGGGTGCAGGTACTTTCCACACTGCGACTTTTCTGCGTGCATTAGGCCCTGAAACCTGGAATGCGGCTTATGTCCAGCCATCACGCCGTCCTAAAGATGGACGTTACGGTGAGAATCCAAACCGTTTACAGCATTATTACCAGTTCCAGGTAGTGCTGAAGCCTAATCCGGATAATATCCAGCAGCTTTATCTGGATTCATTAAAAGCTATTGGTATTGATACGCTAACCCATGATATCCGTTTTGTAGAAGACAACTGGGAATCTCCAACACTTGGCGCTTGGGGCTTGGGCTGGGAAGTCTGGCTGAACGGTATGGAAGTGACACAGTTTACCTATTTCCAGCAGGTTGGTGGCGTAGAGTGCTATCCGGTTACAGGTGAAATTACTTACGGTCTTGAGCGTCTGGCCATGTACCTGCAAGGTGTAGACTCGGTTTATGATCTGGTCTGGACCAAAGGCCAGTTTGGTACGGTCACTTACGGCGATGTGTTTCACCAGAATGAAGTAGAACAGTCCACTTATAACTTCGAATATGCGCCAGTTGAAAAACTATTTGAACTATTTGATTTTTACGAAACTGAAGCCAGCCGTTTAATGGAAGCAGAACTTCCACTACCGGCATACGAACAGGTGATCAAAGCTTCACATAGCTTTAACCTGCTTGATGCACGTGGTGCGATTTCTGTGACTGAACGTCAGCGCTATATTTTGCGTGTACGTACACTGGCCCGTGCCATTGCACAGAGTTATGTACAGGCCCGTGCCAAACTAGGCTTCCCGATGGCCGAGCCTCATCTGCGTGATGAAGTCTTGGCCCAGCTTAAAGCTCAAGCGGAAAATGATGCTGCTCAGGCAGAAAAATCAGCGGAGAACAAATAATGTCTAAACATACAGTTTTATTTGAACTTGGCTGTGAAGAACTTCCTCCAAAAAGCCTGAAAACCCTACGAGATGCCTTACAGGCAGAAACAGTAAAAGGTTTAAAAGATGCTGGTCTGGCCTTTGATTCAATCGAAGCTTATGCTGCCCCACGTCGTTTAGCCCTTAAAATTGTGAGTGTCGATGGTGCACAAGCAGATACACAGAAGCGTTTTGATGGTCCTGCGGTTCAAGCGGCTTATGACGCTGAAGGCAAACCAACCAAAGCTTTAGAAGGCTTTATGCGTGGTCAGGGTATCAGTATTGATCAAGTATCAACATTCCAGGCAGGTAAAGTTGAAAAGGTCTGCTACTTAAAAGATGTAAAAGGTCAGAGTCTGGATGTATTACTGCCACAAATCCTGCAAACTGCTTTAGATCATCTGCCTGTGGCAAAACGTATGCGCTCAGCAGCCAGCCGTACTGAATTTGTACGGCCAGTCAAATGGGTAGTATTACTAAAAGATGATCAGGTCATTGATGCTACTATTCAGGACCATACAGCCGGTAATGTAACCTATGGTCACCGGTTCCATGCACCAGACGCAATTACACTTGCAAATGCTGATGCCTACCTGGATGCACTGCGTGCAGCTAAAGTCGTAGCTTCATTTGAAGAACGTCAAGCCATTATTGACCAGCAGGTAAAAGCTCTCGCTGATGAAGTTAATGCAATTGCCATTGTACCGGCTGACTTGCGTGATGAAGTAACTTCACTGGTAGAATGGCCGGTGGCTCTGCGTGCCAGCTTTGAAGAGCGTTTTCTTGCCGTTCCACAAGAAGCACTAATCACGACCATGCAGGATAACCAGAAATACTTCTGTCTGGTCAACAGCGACCACAAGCTTCAGCCTTATTTTATTACCGTATCGAATATTGAGTCAAAAGACCCGAAGCAGATTATTGAAGGTAATGAAAAAGTTGTTCGTCCACGTCTGTCAGATGCCGAGTTCTTCTTTTTGCAGGATCAGAAACAGCCGCTGGCTTCACGTTCAGAAAAACTGGCTAACATGGTATTTCAGGCACAGCTTGGCACCTTATGGGACAAGACTGTACGTATCGCAATGCTGGCTGTGGAACTGACCAAGTTTACAGGTGCACAGGTTGCCGATGCTGAAAGAGCCGCCATGCTGTCTAAATGCGACCTGACTTCCGAGCTGGTAGGTGAATTCCCTGAGCTTCAAGGGATTGCAGGGACATACTATGCCCGACTTGAGGGTGAAAACGATGAAGTCGCTGAAGCGCTTGGCGAGCAGTATCTGCCAAAATTTGCAGGTGATGTTTTACCAAAAACCAAAACAGGCACTACGATTGCACTGTCCGACCGTCTGGATACACTGGTAGGTATTTTTGGGATTGGGCAGGCTCCTACAGGTTCAAAGGACCCGTTTGCACTTCGCCGTTCGGCAATTGGTATCTTGCGTCTGATTATTGAAAATAATCTTGATGTAACGATTGAAGCACTGGTGAACTCTGCCCTGCATGCCTATGGCGCGCTGATTACTGATCCGAATAAAACCCGTAGTGATGCAGTTGCCTTCCTTGAAGGCCGTTACCGGGCCAAATATGAAGACCAAGGTGTTCAGGTAGATGTCATTCAGGCAGTCCAGGCGATGTCACCTGCTTCTCCGCTTGACTTTGACAAGCGTGTTAATGCCGTTAACCATTTCCGCAATTTGCCTGAAGCTGCTGCGCTTGCTGCTGCCAATAAACGTGTAGCCAATATTCTGGCGAAAGAAGCTGCACCTGAAGGTTTAGTAGTTGAAGCGAGCCTGATTGAAGATGCCGAAAAAGCATTGTTCGCTGAACTTGCGAAAATTACGCCTGTGGTTGAGCCATTATTTGCTGCCAAAGACTACACTGCTGCGTTGTCTGCACTTGCTGCTCTTCGTGCGCCAGTCGATGCGTTCTTTGACGGCGTAATGGTCATGGCTGATGATAGCGAGCTAAAAGCAAACCGTTTACGTTTGCTAGCTCAGCTGCGTGACTTGTTTACCAAAGTAGCTGATATTTCGGTGTTGCAGCACTAAGCTTTAATTAGTTGAAAAGTCTATAGAACCCCGCTATAAGTTAGTGGGGTTTTTATTTTTTTAAATATAATGAAATTATCACAATCGCAAAAAGTTGTAGAATTTTTAAAATCTTACCCAAATCAAAAATTTACATCGCGTGAAATAGCTGAGGCTATTATTCAGCTTTTTCCTGAAGATTACGAACAAAAAAGATTAAATCATCGATTTGAATCAAATTCAGATTTTGTACAACAAATTGTTCGTGAAATTAGTAGTAATGCAAAAACTAGTATTTTAAAGGTATCGCCGCATATTCATATACGTGATCAACCTCGTCCAAGACAATTCTGGTTTGATCCTAATTCAACATATGAATTAACACGGGAAATTAATACTATTTTTAATTCTGAAAATATTGATGCTGAAGTTCACTTACCTATTATTAGATTAGATCATTTATCTGAACATGATCTTTATCCAATTCTTATTGAGTTTTTAAATTCTGAAGTTAATCTAAACTGCCTTAGAATTGATGAGAAACGTTCAAAAAATTCCCGTGGTCAGAATGGAAATCAATGGCTACATCCTGACGTTGTTGCTATGCAAGCATTAGATGACCGTTGGAATGAATTAATTAGAACCTGTGTAAAACATAGCTCTGGTCAAAATGTTCGTCTATGGTCTTTTGAAGTCAAGAAGGAACTAAATAGCAGTAATATTCGTAGTAGTTTTTTCCAGGCTGTGAGTAATTCAAGTTGGGCTAATGAAGGATATTTAGTCGCAACATCAATATCTACGAGTGAGGTTGAAGAAGAGCTTCGGATGCTTTCTGCCCTCCACGGTATCGGGGTAATACTTCTAATTCCTGAAAATCCAAGTGAAAGTGAAATTTTATTACCTGCTCGTCGTAGACCAGAGGTTGATTGGCAATCCATTAATCGAATATTAAATGAAAATTCTGATTTTAGAAATTTTATAGAACTTGTTTCTATTTACTATCAAACAGGCCGTATTCGTCCTCAAGATTGGAATAGATAATGTATGACTATAGGCATTTCACTATATATTTCATATACTCAAACTAACAACACTCAACAAGAAAGAATCATATGACATTTAAAACACTCATGTTGACGGGTCTTGCGAGTATCGCAGTTACAGCTTGTAGCTCAGCCCCGAAAATTCCTCAGCTTGATCTTGGCGTTTTACAGGAAGTACAAAATCTTGAAGTTGTTCCGGCAACTACCAATAACAAGGCAAAACTGACCAAATTCCTTGATAAATGCGTGATTGAATTTACAGGTGATATTGGTGAAAACCGTGTTGTGGAGCAGTGGTCATTTAAAGGTATGGGATTAATGAATGCCGGTTCAGCCACATTCCAGCGTGATGGCACCAGCAAAGCAGAAAAATTTAACCTGCATGATGCGAATGTTCAAAAGAACTTTGTTACCCTGCGCGATCATTTTGCCAAAGAAGCGCTAGATCAATGTAACTAGCAAACTCGCCCTTTTTATAAAAGATAGGGCGTCCTCTATGACGTTGCTGCATAAATCGCTGTATAACCCTCTATATCTTTTTTAAATTAAAATAATTATAAGATACTGCAATATTCTTCTTTAGCGATTCTTCACAGGATATTCATTGTTTTTAAAACATCATCCGCTACACTAAAAAATTCAGACCGCTCTTTAACAAATTCGAGGTCGATTCTTAATGAATATTAAAACTCCAATACTTTTGCTCATCGCTCTTATGGGCGCTGTACCACTCCTCACCCAGGCGAATTCTACTCAGACCTCTTCACAGATTACTAAACCGGTCACACCTTATGGTGAGAACCCAAATCTGCTGCATGTATTTGCCTATAAAGCACAAGAAGGCGTAGTCAATACTGCGGAGAAAGTGGGAAAGGTGACTGAAAAAAGTATCGCCAGAATTAAGCCAGATGTCGACCGCGCCTGGAACAACACCAAATCTGTTGCCTCAGATACTATTCAAAAGGTAGATCAGGGAACACAGCAGGCAGCTCAACAAGCTAACCAGAGAATCCAGAGCTCCCGAGAAGCATGGGGTGGTACACCGCAACAACCGGCGCCTATTATTCAGCAGCCTCTAAGCCAGTCATCGACAGCTACCCAAACTACAGCGCCCTTACAACCCCATTCAGGTGCTACAAGCTATGCAATCACAGAACTTTAAACTTGCGTGGGGTTAAATAAATATATTGAGCTAACACGTTTCTTTAAATGCTTAACAGGCTTACACAATATTTGAGCAAAATATTAAGAGATTAGGATTATGCAACGCCCATGCTTTGGAATGGGCTGGCTGGTTAAAACTCTTTACTAATTGACCTGCCGGATAGGCTGGCCTCGTTTAAAGGCTTCAGTATTTTCAGCAAGCTGCTCTAGCATACGCTGTCGCGCCTGAACACTTCCCCAAGCAGAATGCGGTGTAATAATCAGATTTGGAATATCCTCATTCAGTAAAATATTACCCTGTTTAGGTGGCTCAACGGTGAGTACATCGCTGGCAGCTCCGGCGATTTCACCATTTTTTAAGGCTTGGGCCAATGCTGTCTCATTCACCAGTCCACCACGTGCACAGTTAATGAGAAAGGCGGTAGGTTTCATCTGTTGCAGCTCTGCTGCTCCAATCAGGTTTTGGGTCTGTTCGGTTAAAGGACAATGCAGGCTCAGAAAATCAACTTGCGGCAACAGCTCCTTTAATGGAATCCGATCAGGCCCCCCCGGACGGCACGGTAAAGAGGCAATCTTGACCTGCATGCCAAATGCCTCTGCCAGCCGGGCTACAGCCTGTCCAAGTTCGCCATACCCTACAATTCCTAAAGTCTTTCCAGCCAGTTCAACAATCGGAAAGTCGAGTAGACAGAACTGCTCGGCCTTGTTCCATGCACCGGTCCGCACCGCACGGTCATATTTTAAAAAGGAGGTTGCCAGACTCAGCATAAGCAATAAGGTATGCTGGGCAACAGCCGGTGTGCCATAGCCCTGACAGTTACAGACCACGATGTTATGCTCACGGGCCGCACTCAGATCTACATTATTGGTGCCGGTAGCAGAAATCAGAATCAGTTTTAACCTGGGAAGCTGACGAATCAGTTCGGCATTTACTCTGACTTTATTGGTAATAATGACATCGGCATTCTGTACACGTTCCAGAATTTCATCTGGTGCAGTAACTGCATGTAAAGTCAGCTGGTCAAACTGCTGTTGAAGACGGCTGATCTCCAGATCATTTTGGTTCAGTGAATTAAAGTCTAGAAATACGGCTTTCATTGGATTCATCTCCTGCGACTCTACTCTATTTAAACAGCTCGTCCATGTTTATTCCAGAGCAGTACAAGAGATGATCCTTAGCCTACAGTTTTAGTGTTAAATTTCAGGTGACAGCAATTTGCGTTTTTTAATCACTGGTTTGTGCTGATGGCTTTTATAAAATTGCCAGGCCTCTTTTAAGACATATAGCGCGAAAGTCAGCACTACCATGACTCCCAGACCAAAAACCAGATGCGGTGTATGTACTGCACCCGCATGAGCGAAGCCAGGGAATAAAAATATTAAGCTAAACAGCAAAGATGGATCAACATTCACATCTACACTCCTTATCTTTTTTCTTTAAATTTAGGTATTTACAAAAAACCTATTACTGAATCCCGACTATAGCCCACATACAGAATAAAGCAAGTTTGTAAGATCAGGTAACTTTCCTATTTAAATTCCAGCTATTTACAGACCCAAAAAAGCCGGGCTAAACAATGAAGGCTTAGCCCGGCTAACAGGTTAATCTGGCCTTTAGACCACCACAAATTTCTCTGTATTTTGAACGTGCTCTATAGAAAAATGGCAATTGCCATATTCATCACAGCTCAGGTTCAGGTTTTTATAACTGAGTACATAAAAATCCGGATATTTTTTTAGAACAATCGGACTCATGTCTGGAGAAAGTGCATCCTGCTCTTTTACCAGCCGCATAATACGGCGGTCATTCATTACCACCATATAGCGCTCATTGTTCAGATCAACACTGAGCAGACCAGTTTCTTTCGCCTGTAGAGAGATCAGATACTTGTTATTGAGACTAATTGCATCCTGACTATAGCTTTCCAGCTTCTGTGTAATTAAATTAAATACTAGATAGGCCTGATGGCAGTCCTGCAACAGGCTGCGCTGCTCCTGATCATGGGGCATGTTGACTTTAATACCCAGCTTCAACAGGTCCTGCTCATTTACCTGCTTGTTGGTCAGCAAGGTTCGGGTAATCAGCTGCTTTAATTGAGCATCCAGATATTGCCCGTCGAGCTGGAATTCACCATTTTTCAGGATTTTTCCAAGTTTAGCGCTGTGTTTTGGCAGGAACCTGGCAATAACATTACGGTAATAGAATTTACTGTTCTTTTTAACCTCACGCACCTGTTTATAAAAATATTGCTGGTCCCATTCATGTGAAATAAAGTCATTTAGCAGGGTCGAGCTGGCCAGTACAGCCAAGGCATCATGGCCGGTAAACGGTAAATGAATAGTATGCAGTTGCGGAATTAGGGGCTGAATCTTTGAATAATGTTCATGATCAGCTTCAAAATACGGGTCATAAACCAGAATATATTCACTATCTGGCGCAATATCAGAGCGTTCAATCCGCATATTGGCATTCAGGTCAGCATCAAAGAACTCGCTATAACGGCGGTCATTGACTTCATCTGGATTAATGGAGTATTGCGGAACAAAAGCAATGACCCGGTTCATGCCAAGCAAGCGAGAATATTTTATCGCAGCATAACCACCCATTGAGCCGCCATATCCAGCTACATAGTCGAACTGCGCTAAAATAGGCTGTATCTGTTCCAGCATGGCCTGCATACTGGCTGCCGGAAACCATGATTTCCGCTTGGGCATGACACCAATAACGTTGTAGTCATATTTAGAAAGAGATTTCTCGGCATTAATTGACATACCATTAGCTTTGGTAATTAAATCACCAAAGGAAAAAACCAGTTCACGAGAATGTCCTTTTAGAAAAATTACCCGGATATCGTCGTCTTCAAAAACTATCTGCTTGTCCATTCGCCTATGAGGCACCGTAGCGCCTACACTTCTCCTATAAAAATGAAAACAATAAGGCCTTTGCCTGAGCCAATTTGCTCAGTATCTTATTTTATCGAGGTCACTCAAATTAAAAAGCGCAAAATATGACACATTCACTACATCCTGCCGCACAAAAAGGCTTTAGTCAGGCTGCCCGACTTTATCAGGAGGTACGGCCCAGCTATCCTAAACAGGTAATTGATTGGCTAAGGAATGACCTGAATTTAAGTCAATCGTCGTATGTTGTCGATCTGGGCGCAGGTACAGGCAAATTTTTACCATATTTACAGGCTTTAACTTCTCATATTACTGCGGTTGAACCTGTTGCAGAAATGCTCGCAGAACTGGAAAAACGTTATCCGGGCGTTGTCGCATTACCGGGCACCGCACAGCATTTACCTTTAGGGAATGAGAGTCAGGATGCCGTACTTTGTGCACAATCTTTTCACTGGTTTGCTGATATTCAGAGCCTGAATGAAATTTATGAGGTGCTTAAACCGGCAGGTTATCTGGGACTGGTCTGGAACCAGCGTGATATTGAAGTTGAATGGGTGCATGCCTTAGCTGAGCTGATTGCACCATTTGAAGGAACTACTCCACGCTATCATAGTGGTCACTGGAAAGAAGTTTTTGATAACCAGTTTCTGTTTCAGCTGGAAAAGGTCAAGGTTTTATCACAAGTACAAAAAGGTACGGTAGAACAGGTGGTATCCAAACGTTTACTGTCGACCAGCTTTATTGCAGCCATGTCAGAGTCTCAACAGCGGACCCTAAAACAGCAGTTTGAAGAAACCGTCCGGCACTATACTAACAAGCAACCTCAGGATGAAATTGAATTTCCATATGTAACTTATGCTTATAGCTTTAAAAAAGTCAGTTATAAATAACTGAAAAAATCATGTTTAAAATGAGGGAGTACATATGAATAAAACAGCCCGTCTCGCTTTACCTCTGATGTTCTGTTCAGGCCTCTTACTGGGCGGCTGCCAAAAGGAAAACCAGGAAACTGGTGATCTTTCGCAGCAACAGCAGGAAGATGCAGAAGTCATGAAACAGCTGGAAACGCCTCCAGTTAAACAATTTCCGGCTACTCCGAATGATGCTCACGATATTCAGCTACTGGAAGACTATGAAAGCCGTTTTTTAGCCATGAGTGACGAACTGGAGGAAGAACTTGGTAAAATGCGTCAGGAAGACTCGCTCACTGAAGAATTTGAGCAGCAGCGCAAACGCGAGCATATTCAGTCAGCACGTAATATGTTGCGTGAACTGGACTTAAAAACTGAGCAGGGTCGCTATATTCAGGGATTACATGCAGAATACTGGGATAATCAGGCTAAATTACTTGAACAGCAACCTGAACAGAAAGGTAATAACAATCAGGTACAGGGCTTAGGCGATTATTTACATGCGCAAGAGCAATTGAAGCACTGGAAAAACCAGCAGCAAACTGCCAGCAAACAATCACAGCCACCATTTTCTGAACCTGCAAAACAGCAGTAAAAGGCAGAGCTAAAATATATAATTCTTGGTAATTATACCTTTGAAACTCGAAAACATATACCCAGCTGCATTATTCTGAAGTCGGGTATATGTTGCCTAGATTAAACTTCTTTTATTTAATTTCGTAACAACTTTAAATTTAACTTCTGACTTTCTCGATCCATTGAATCGAGTTTACTCGAAATAACTCACAAGCCCCTTCTCCCAAATCAGTTGGAGTAAGTGATGAGGTCCAGACCAAATCTTTATCCTTCACTTCAACCAACTCGCCATGTAAACGGACCAGATCACCCCGTTTCACTTTCTTAATTTCTTGGGCAATTTTAGGATTAGCTGGAATAATATGCATATTTGATACCATTTGCATGGCCTGTTTCGGTGGTACCGGGAGCTTGTCTATTTTCCAGTTCAGGAAACGGTCATACTGGTTCACACTGATACGCCGGGCAATTTCCGGCTCGGCAAACATTCCCCAACTGACTGCATAATCAATTGGGGAAAATTTGGCTTGTTCATCATGAGTATAGATTTTTGAACCTAATATACGGAAATCACCAGCGAAAGGTTTAAGTACTGCAATAGACTGATCTTTTACAGCAGGTGCCAATCCTTTAGCAATATTATATTCAGCAGAGGTCGATGCACTGGCCTGTCCTACCCATAAGCCCAGTAATACACTACATATTAAGCGTTTTGACATCAATTTCCCCCTGTAATCAGCGTGTTTCTTAACTCTATATTAGAAGAAGAAAATATGAAAAGAGTATCAAATTTTAGTAACAATCAGCATGGTTTAGGTTTGATTTTGTCTTGACTCTATTTGTTTAAACGCGGGTCTAAGCGCTATACTTCATCAAAATCAATACGCACGGTCTCAAAACGTACCCGCCCGTCACGGATTGCCTGAGCAATTGCCTGCTGGCCTTTGGTTAAGCGTGCATTTCCACTTTTAATATCAATCAGCACTACTTCAATTTCATCTGCTCGGCCTTCGCCATCACGAAAGTCGGTATAGCCATCAAATACTACATAATCCACCGGGTCCCCTAAAAATTTGGCATCGCTCGGCAAATACTGGAACTCAGGCAGGATTGGAGCCAGCTGTTCGGCCATTTTGCCCTTAAGGACTGCACGGCTAGTGTTTACACTGCGCTTTTGTGCATGAGTCAGTGCCTTCTGGTGTTCACGTTCTAGCTCGGCAATATACTGTTCATATTCTGCCTTGATTCGTCCATTACGTGTATTTGACAAAATGAAAGAGGCAAGTACCACACCGATGCAGGCACCAATCAGCATGGCCATCCAGATTGACATATATATTCCTCATATTTCATGTGCATAGTAATGTATAGAGTCCTACAACTTTTGTCATGTGTCACATTTCTCACATAAAAAGCTGCTAAGCTAGGGTAGAGATAGATCATTATACTAAAGTGAATGAAAACAATATTGATTGCCAACCAGAAAGGGGGCTGTGGAAAAACCATTGCAGCAATCACTTTAGCCACGGCACTCTCCCAAAAAGGTTATCGGGTCGGGCTGGCAGATGCAGATCACCAGAAGTCAGCCTTACAATGGTTGAAGCTACGACCTGGAACAGCCACGCCAATTATTGCTCTAGACTGGCGAAAAGAAAAACAGATCGGTGAAGCTCCCGCAGACCTGGACTATTTAATTATTGATGCGCCCGGTGCATTACGTGGAGAACATGCTGAACAGCTGATCCGTGAAAGCCAGCATATTATTGTTCCGCTTCAACCTTCTTTTTTTGATATTGACAGTACCCGGCGTTTTTTAAAACATCTCCAAGAGATCAGGCGGATACAAAAAGGCAAGGTAAAAATTCTGCTGCTGGCAAACCGGATCAAGTCACCAAAAAGTAATCAGCAGGATATGCAGAGCTTTTTTCAAAAAGTTGGACAGGAACCTGTAGCCTGGATCGCAGAACGTTCAGCTTATGCCCAACAGGCCATGCAGGGGTTGGCTATATTTGATAAATATCAGAAAAATCTGCTGGTTTTACAAGCTCAGTGGCAACCGGTTCTGGATAGTATTATTGAAGATCCAACCGAGTGGTTCTGATTTTTGAGCTGCTATCCGCTCTTTTTATATCGTGTAATTTATTCACGGACCTACACCCGGCATTCATTTCCCCGGTGAGTATTTTCGGTTAATATGATTAATCGGCTATCAAAGATCAGAGAAATCAGTGCAACAATATGCTCCAACCCTACAGCGGGTTTTGTTATTTGGACTGTTTTTTATATTGGTATTTTTGGGCTTCCATGTGCTCAAATACTTTATTGTACCGGTCCTTTGGGCAGCAATTATCGCCTATATGACCTGGCCACTTTATCTGTCTATCCAGCGGATGTGCGGCCAGCGTTCAAGTATCAGTGCGTCTGTCATGATTGTTCTGATTATTCTGGTCATTGGTATTCCCCTGACCTTTGCTATTTTCATTTTGCAGCACGAAGGCCGTAACCTGTATTACGAGCTGCAACGCCAGATTTTTTCCGGTCATGTTTCTGTACCTGATTTTATACGCGAGTTACCTATCATTGGCAAAGAAGTTACCCGGACCTTAAAAGAGCTAAATACTGACCCGCAGTCCATTACCCAAAATGTAGCTGCCTGGATCCAAGGTCATTTAGGTTATGGCCGTTTCGTCCTGAATGAAATTAGCAAAAATATTATTAAACTCTGTTTTGCGATCATGTCCTTATTCTTTTTTTACCGTGACGGACAGACTATTCTAAGACAGGTCAGCACAGCCATGGAAAAAGTGATTGGGCCACGTATCCATCATTATATGGACACTATTTCAGAAACTACCCGTGCCGTAGTTTATGGTGTAGGTCTAACTGCAATTGCTCAGGCAATCCTAGCTGGCTTAAGTTATGTAGTGGCGGGGGTGCCTAATCCGATGGTCCTGACTATTGCAACTTTCTTGCTGGCATTAATTCCATTTGGTACACCGGTCGCCTATGGCTCGGTTGCTCTCTGGCTATTTTCACAGGGGCAGACGGTAGAAGCCATTGGTGTATTTGCATGGGGTGTCTGTATTGTCAGTACATCAGATAATGTTATTCGACCACTGGTAATCTCTGGTGCGACTCAAATTCCTTTCCTGCTTATCATGTTTGGGGTTCTAGGTGGAGTCGCCAGTTTTGGCCTGGTCGGTCTATTCATTGGTCCGGTAATCTTAGCCGTAATACTGGCAATCTGGCGTGAATGGCTGCATGAAACCACTGAACCCGAGCCTGTACCGGATGCTTCTTTGGCCTATGAAATCTTAAATGATGAAGAGCCGCCGAAATCACCGTAAATGATTAAAGTTAATAAACTTATACAAGACCATACTTAATGCTGATTGTGTATTGAACAGTGCTTTGCTTGAATTGGACTGCACAATAATCACAATCAGGATGCACTGTATGTTTCCCTCCCTATTTAAAGTTAGCGCGCTTTGTGCACTGACTGCGGCGGTATCGGTAGGTTGTACTACCATGGATCATCACAATTCAGCCAAACAGCAGACCGTTACTGTGCATGCTGTTTCACCTGAAGGTGTAGGTAGTAAAATCGGTACAGTTACCTTTCATGACAGTCCTCAGGGGCTTATAGTCATGACCAATCTGTCTAGTCTGCCTTCAGGTCAGCATGGCTTCCATATCCATGAACGTGGCTCATGCGAACCAGCGATGAAAGACGGAAAAATGACTGCCGCCCAGGCTGCTGGCGGACATTTTAACCCGACAGGTACAGGTCATGGTACTCCAACCACTGGTCATCTGGGGGACCTGCCCGCTCTTACGGTAGATTCCAACGGGAAAGCTAACCAGACCTTGCTAGCACCGCGTCTGACCTTGAGCCAGATCCAGGGACTTTCGGTCATGGTACATGCAGGTGGTGATAACTATTCAGATCACCCTAAACCGCTTGGTGGTGGTGGTGAGCGCATTGCCTGTGGTGTAATTAAATAGAATATAGCTCCTATAAAAAAAATGTGGACATCTCAACAGATGTCCACATTTTTTATTGCCTACTTAATGGGTATTTAATTCAGATCCTGCTGCTGACGCTGCTGCATCACTTTATTTAAAAGCATCCGTGGAAATGTAAACCAGAGCGCAATCAGTACAAGACATGCCAGACTGTATCCCAATAAATGAAACTGCTCGTAAAGCATACGAACCAGCTCGATAATAATGAAAAAACTGAACATCAATAGCATTGATACTGCGGCTGCAACTGTTCCCTTAGAAACCTGTGATGACATCAGGGCAAACCGGTAAAGGACAGAAAAGCTGAGTCCCTCTCCAAAGCTGATCAAGGTCATTCCAATGATCAGACTCCACAAAAAATATGCTGGCCAGATCACGCCCAGAAGCAGGATAAAAGTACCGAATAGCATAATAGGCAGACCTATAATTACTGTTTTTCCTAATGCCAGCTTGTCGATCACTTTAATCAGTACAATATTGCCCAGGATCAGACCGCCAAGTACCGGAAACTGTGCCATGCCATATTGCAGACTGCTGAGTCCAAGTTCTTCGACCAGCATGACTGGAGAGAGTGCAATCCATAACATCAGCGGCATGCTGACCATTGGTAAAGCGAGTGTCAAGCCTAAAAAATGTTTATCCTGATAAACCTTTTTGAAATCATAAAGAATATAGCTGATCGGCTGTTTAGGAATACTCTGCTTATACTCCGGCATTTTAGCTTTCAGACCAAACCAGCTTAAAAATGCCAGCAGGGCAATACCGATAAAACCCCAGTGCCAAGAAACATGGTCAATTAAAAAAGCACCTAAAATAGGGCCAAGCAAAGGTGCCAGCAAGGAGATATTGGCCATGAGTGCCATGACCTTAATCGCGTCACGCTCTTCAAAAGTTTCCTGAATAGCAGCATAGCCTACTGCGGTAATTACCGTCAGGCCAATGCCCTGTAAAAAACGCAGGGCCAGGAAAGTTTCAATACGTTGCGTCAATAAAATCAGCAGGCAGCACACTACAAAGAATAATACTCCAGAGAGTAGAACTTTTTTGCGGCCAAGACGGTCTGAAAGTGGCCCTAAAAGCCATGCAACACAGGCGCCACCCAATAGATAAAATGACATTGAAGAAGGTGCCCAGCTACTGCTGACTCCGAAGTCTCTAGTAATAGCAAGCATTGCCGGCTGGACCAGATCATTGCCGATATACACTGAAAATTCGAACAGGACCAAAGCCAATGGGAACATGAGCGTAGCGCGGCTCAATGTGGTGGTTTGAATATTTTGCATTGTTATCTACATATCTTTATCGGCTTGTAAGGCTGAGTATCATTTTTAGGGAGATAAACGTCAGCCCAATGACAAGCACTAAGTATTCAAAAATTAAGTTTTAGAAAATGCGCTTGAGAGCAGCGACTTAGAACACTGTATTCACAAAGTGTCTAGCAAGATAAAAATAATGATGTGAGATTTTATGACTTCACCAAGTACACCCACTTGGTCAAGTCAGTATAGTCTAACAGAGAATAATCTTAAATACTGTGAATTTTACAGCCGCAGAATTTATGTGTAGCAGTCTTCTTTTAAGAAAAAGAAATAATTATATTTTTTACAGTGATCCACCCATTACAGAAAATAAGGCTATATCGAGCAGATCCACTTTTAGCCGAATTATCCCTATACATCAGTTATATATTTTCAGGGACACTGAGCAGCCTGAAAAGACTTGGTATTTTTACCACGCCTGCACTGGTATGAGCGTTGGGTATTTACCAGTTTCCAGTTATTTTCAATATGTTTGAAACTATAAATAGTACGAACAGAACGGACCGAATCATCTTTTAAGCCAGTTTCAGTAACCTTTACCTGAGCTGCTGTTGGACGCTCAATATTATTAAAAAACTGGCGTATTTCTACTGTAGCAAGATCTTTGAGCAGCTCGGGACGCTCCTGTAAAACTTGCTGTATAGGTGTATCAGACTTAAAGTTCATGAGCTTGCTGGTTGTAGCGCAGCCACTCATCACGCCCAGTAACAGCGAAGATAAAATAAAAACTCTTAACATTGCATATTCCCCTTCAGCAAAAAAAGCGTAGCCATTGTGCTACGCTTTTTTTGTTTACACTATTAAAGCTATGTAGCCTTAAAGATCAAACAGTTTGCCCGGATTCATAATACCATTCGGATCAAATACTTTTTTAAGTGCCTTCATATATTCAATCTCTTCAGCAGAACGGCTATAGTCGAGATAAGGCTTTTTGGTCATTCCAACCCCATGCTCGGCAGAAATTGAGCCATCATATTTTTTCACGGTCTCAAATACATATTTGTTAACGACTTGGCATTTGGCAAAGAACTCGTCTTTACTCAGATTTTCAGGTTTTAAAATATTCAGGTGCAGATTGCCATCGCCAATATGCCCAAACCAGCAGATTTCAAAATCTGGATAATTGGCCTGAACAATTGCATCAATTTCCTTAATAAACGCCGGTACATGCGTGATCAATACTGAAATATCATTTTTATAGGGAGTAAATGGAGCAATTGACTCGGAAATATCTTCACGCAGACGCCATAGATTTTGTGCCTGGTCCAGAGTCTGACTCATCACACCATCAAGTACCCAGCCCTGCTCCATGCAATGTTCAAAGATTTCCATTGCCTTATCCATGATTGGCTCATAAGGTGCTTCAAACTCAAGCAGAACATAAAATGGGCACTGGCTTTCAAATGGACGCTGTACATGACCATGGGCTAGCACTTTCTGCATTGCCAGTTCACCAAAGAACTCAAATGCTGTCAGATCGATCTTGCTCTGGAACGCATGCAGAATAGGCATGATCGCATCAAAATCTGGCACACCCAGTACCATGACCTGTAAGTCTTGTGGCTGACGTTCCAGCTTGATTTCAGCTTCAGTTACCAGCCCCAATGTACCTTCTCCACCAATAAACAGATGTTGCAAGGCATACCCGGTTGCATTTTTAATCATACCTTTGTTCAGGCGTAAAATATCACCTTTACCAGTTACTACAGTCAGGCCCAACACCCAGTTACGAGTCATGCCATATTTAATAACCTTAATACCGCCTGCATTGGTACCGATATTGCCGCCAATTTGAGATGAACCTGAAGAAGCAAAATCAACCGGATAGTACATCCCCTGTTCTTCTGCATAAGACTGCAACTGCTCGGTTACAATACCCGCCTGTACCCGTACCATCCGGTCTGCCGGAAAAAATTCCAGTACCTGGTTCATTTTATCCAAGCTCACCACGATTTCACCATTGGCTGCTACTGCTCCAGCAGAGAGCCCGGTACGCCCCCCTGAAGGGGTAATCGCAATATTAAACTGATTGGCCAGCTTGACGACTTGCTGAACCTGCTCTGTACTGGATGGAAAAACGATGACTGACGGGTTAGGTTCAAAATGCTTGGTATAGTCCCTGCCCCAGGCATCCAGACTGGCAGCATCGGTTTTAATACGGTTTTCCCCAACAATTGCAGAAAGTTGGGTCAATAATTCAGGTGCTAAAGTAACTGGAGCATTCATCGTTTTGCGGACCTAGCAAGAAATAGATTAGAAGTGCGGCACTATAGAAGCTTCATTTCCAATAGAATTTAAAGAAAACCAATCTAATCATGAAATAGAAGCACTGCTTTGGACAAGATGAAAAAACCGTGAAATTTTTTCATTTCGGTATTAAAAGCGCTTACATTTTACCCCTAAGTCAGGTCGGGATAAAGCATGCTAAAAATATACTGTCACAACACCATATATATAAATACAGCAGGTTTTCAGGTTATGTTTGGCATGCTGGCGTTTTATAAAACCAGCCTAGCGACCATAAAGCAGGAAAATATCCACTGAGGCAGTCATAAAGCAAATGTCTATAGGGCGACCAATATGTTATCATACTGCCACTAAATTTGGCCTTTGTAGCGGAGCGGTAATGAGCCAACACCTTTCACTTCCTAAAGATAAAATTCGTTTCTTGTTGCTAGAAGGCGTTCACCAAAACGCGATCGACACTTTAAATGCTGCAGGTTATACCAACATTGACTATCGCAAGACTGCGCTTGAAGGCGAAGCGCTCAAGGAAGCGATCAGAGATGCCCACTTTATCGGTATACGTTCTCGCACGCAGTTGACCGAAGAGATTTTCCAAGCAGCCAACAAGCTTATCGCGGTTGGCTGTTTTTGTATCGGTACCAACCAGGTTGACCTAAAAGCAGCAATGGAACGTGGTATTCCGGTATTTAATGCACCTTATTCAAATACCCGTTCTGTAGCAGAGCTGGTACTGGCAGAAACCATTCTGCTGCTTCGTGGTGTGCCTGAGAAATCTGCTTCCTGTCATCGTGGTGGCTGGAATAAATCTGCCAACGGTTCATTTGAAACACGTGGCAAAACTTTAGGTATTGTGGGTTACGGCTCAATTGGTTCACAGCTCTCTGTTCTGGCTGAAAGCCTGGGCATGCAAGTTATTTATTATGATGTAGTAACTAAACTGCCTATGGGTAATGCCCGTCAGATAGGCTCTTTAGATGAGTTGCTTGCAACTGCTGATGTAGTGTCTCTACATGTACCAGACGTTCCATCTACCCGTAATTTCTTTACAAAAGAACAGCTTGCAAAAATGAAGCCGGGTTCAATCTTCTTAAATGCAGCACGCGGTACCTGTGTAGTGATTGAAGATCTAGCCGATGCTATTAAATCTGGCCATATTGCTGGCGCTGCTGTGGACGTATTCCCGAAAGAGCCAAAAGCAAATGGGGAAGAGTTCGTCTCTCCACTGCGTGGTCTTGATAATGTGATCCTGACACCACATGTTGGTGGCTCTACCATGGAAGCACAGGCAAATATCGGTTTGGAAGTAGCTGAAAAATTTGTGGCCTATTCTGATAAAGGTATGACACTTTCTGCAGTTAATTTCCCGGAAATTGCCTTACCGCTGACCGAAGGCAAACACCGTCTGCTACACATTCACAAGAACATGCCTGGCGTACTTTCAAAAATCAATACTTTGTTTGCCGAGCATAATATTAATATCTCGGGCCAGTCATTAATGACTAAAGGTGACGTAGGTTATCTGGTGATGGATGTAGATGCTTCCGCATCTCAAGAAGCACTCGATACTCTGCATCAAGTAGAAGGTACAATCCGCGTTCGTGTACTGTTCTGATCCGTACAAATACTGACAAAGCCACAACCGTGAGGTTGTGGCTTTTTCTTTGTGCCAGTCCTATAGTGAACCTGATATTATCCTTTTGATTAATCCAATCTTTTTTCATGCTTAATATAAAACAGGCACCGCATTTACAAGCTCTTTTGCTTCTTATACTGGCAATGCTTTCAGTACAGGGTAGCGGATCATTTGCCAAAGTACTGATCAGTGAGTTTCCGGTCATTACTGTAGCAGCACTGCGTTTAATGTTTAGTGCACTCATTCTGGCTGCAGTGTTTCAAATCTGGAAAATTAATCTCAGGAATATCCGCTGGAAAGCCATCTTGAGTTATGGACTGGCACTAGCTGGCATGAACTTGCTGTTTTATTTATCTATAGCCCGGTTACCATTAGGGATTGCAGTCGCTTTTGAGTTTATTGGCCCTTTGAGTGTAGCTCTGTTTTTTGCCCGTCAGCGCTATGATTTTATCTGGATCGGCCTTGCGGTATTAGGCCTTTTATTACTTCTACCCTTAAATGAAACGCAGCAGTCACTTGATCTGTTAGGTGTAGCTTATGCATTAGGAGCCGGCGCCTGTTGGGCTGTCTATATTATTGCCGGGCAAAAACCTTCGGGTATTTCAGGGAATCATACGGTCTGCCTGGGCATGATGGTCGGCACATGCTGTTTGCTTCCAGCCGCTTTACTGTTTACACCCGCCACTCTTAGCGCATTTGAATTACCTCATATAGGTTCTTTTATTGTCCTTGCCATACTGGCCAGTGCCTTGCCTTTTTCTCTAGAAATGATTGCACTACGTAATCTGACTGCACTTAGCTTTGGTACTTTAATGAGTCTGGAACCTGCGATTGCTGCATTTTCAGGTTTTTTATTTCTGGGTGAACAGCTGCTCTGGAGCCAGTGGCTCGCATTGGCAACTATTATTGCTGCTTCAATTGGCTGTACAGTAACAACTCAACGCGCGCGCCTGCGCGCCCAAGCTAAAGATTCTTCGGCTTCTTCAAACTAGGTATTTTTTCTCAGCTCTATTTATCCGGGCTTTGGTTATAATAGACTCTATCTCTTTCTTTATGATCTGGGTAAATGCTCTGATCACGCGCGCCTATGTCAAACTCATCTTTGCTTGCTGTGCTATTCATGGTTTTATCCATGATTTCCTATCAGATCAGTGCATCCTTTGCCAAACAGCTTTTTTCAGTTCTGGATCCGCTGACTGTAACTATTTTAAGGCTATGTTTTGCCGCTGTACTCGTAACTCTCATGTTTCGTTCCTGGCGCATCATTTCAAGACTGCCTTATTTACGGTGGCGTGATCTGCTCTGCTATAGCGCATCACTTGGCCTGATGAATATTCTGTTTTATCTGTCACTAGATAAACTTCCTCAAGGTATTGCAGTTGGGCTGGAGTTTGCAGGACCGCTAGGCTTGGCTTTATTGTCGGTCAAATACCGTAGCGACTACATCTGGGTATTACTGGCTATTATTGGAATTGTACTGATGGTGCCTTGGGGCAGTGCCAATGCCGAGAATTTTTCAGTATTTGGAGCTGCCTGTGCACTGGGGGCCGGCTTCTGCTGGGCAATTTATATTTATTTTGGTCAAAAAGTAGTACAGCAAAATATTGGAATGCATGCATTGACGATTGCCATTATTATCTCGGCACTGGCACTCTTGCCTATCGGATTATATCAGGATGCTCCTGCACTAGTGCAAACCCAGCATTGGGGTAAAGTACTTATGGTTGCCTTATTGGCTACCGCTATACCTTATGCACTGGATCTGCTGGCACTGAAAAGCCTGAGTAAACTTAGCTATGGTACCCTCTCCAGTCTCTCGCCTGCACTGGCTGCGCTGGCTGGCATGGTCCTGTTAAAAGAACAGATTAATACCTGGCAGTGGGTCGCGCTTGGCTGCATTATGCTTGCCTCAGTTGGTGTAACGGTAGGAACCAGCAAACGTTCACGCCAACCGGTCACCGATTTCTAAAAGCCCAATAAACTAAAAAAGATGGCTCTTGCCATCTTTTTCTGATACTACAGCATGGTTTTACTGATTTCCTTATAGTGTTCATATTCGTTCAGATATTGTTTTGCCAATACAGTTTTTTGCTGCTCATCCAGAATTTTACCGGCCTGCTGAAAAAAACGGTGTTCTTCTTCAGTCAGATGGTGATGAACCGTCTCAGTCAGTTTTTTTGCCAGTGCCAGCCAGCCTGTATTACTCATATCCAGCTCGGTGAGCTCTTCAACCATTTCATCCATTTCATGATGTTCAGCCAAAGCATGGCGAGTAATACCCAGACCGGAATCAGTCATCATTAAGGGAATATAAAAAAAGCGGTCTTCAGCCACTTCATGAGCGAACAGCTCGTTTTTAAGTGCTTGAAATATACTACGGCGCTCTGGAGAGTCTCCATGGGTTTTTAAAAGCTGGTCAGCAAGATCGCGCTGGCGTTCATGGCTCTCGCGCAATGCTTCAAATATATTCATACTGCTCCCCTTTCACTAAAATATTCATTGGCTAAGGTGATGATGCAACCCGTACAAAATATTTCCAGTTGGATATAATTTTATTAGAGTCTTATCTTTAATGTTTGTTTATATTAGCTTTTTTGCAGGCTTCACTTTGTCTTTAAAAAACCGTGTTTTTGTATCAGCTTGTATTCGCTGTGCTTTTTTATTTTACATGAAGCCTGCTGTTACCATCTGATAGGTCAGGCGTATAATCAGAATGCTCACCAGAATTAAAAATAAAATCCGGATAAGGCCACTTCCATACTTTAAAGCCAACCGAACCCCCATTAAAGACCCGAAAATATTGGCCAATGTCATACCTAAACCAATACCAAACAGAACATGACCAGTTGGAATAAAAAAACTTAAAGCTGCCAGATTGGTCATTAAATTACCAATTTTAGACAGTGCAGAAGCATGTAAAAAATCAACGCTTAAAAACCGGATGAAGAAGAAGATAAAGAAGCTACCCGTACCAGGGCCAAAAATACCATCATAGAATCCGATTAAAATACTGCCGAGTGCCGCCATTAACAAGAAACTGGAGTTAACCGGACGTTCAGTATGCACCTGGCCGAACTGCTTTTTCATGAAAGTATATACCGCCATGATGATCAGCATAAGTAGTACCAGTGGACGTAATACAGAAACCGGAATCATCGATACACAGGCGGCCCCGATAAAACTGCTGACAAATGCACAGCTGGCAATGACCACCAGTAACTTCCAGACAAAACGCACCCGTCTGGCGTAGGAAAATGCAGCTGAAGCAGTACCTGCGATTGACGCCAGCTTGTTAGTCCCGAAAATTGTTGCTGGGGGCAAATGCGGGAAAGTTCCCATCAGTGCTGGAATCTGGATCAGGCCACCGCCTCCAACAGCAGCATCAATCAGGCCAGCACAAAAGGCAAAAAAAACCAGACTGATAATAATTTCGATATCCATATCCAGATCTATCCTTAATGTTTAATATTGCAGTAAATCAGAGATTCAGCACCCTTTTTGGTACCAGCCGTTTCTTATCAGTAATTTCTGCCAGACCCAGACATTTTTCACCGTCAAATACCAGCACTTGGGTCTCTGCTATATGCTCGATATTACTTTCCATACCCCGGCTAAAATACTCGCTTCGTCCTTCTGGTACCTGTATTTTAGGAAAATGGTCAACCGGCGCATAAACTGGTAATAATAGTGCCTCACGTTCAGCTTCATTCAGACTTTCCAAATATTCGATGGTATAGCTAGGAATCAGGTCGAAAGGCCCTGTTTTTATACGGTGCAGATAAGTCAGATGGCCATAACTCCCGAGCGCCTGAGCAATATCTTCCCCCAGTACACGAATATAAGTTCCTTTAGAGCAGGTTATATCCAGCGTAATACTCTGCGCCGTAAATGACAGTAATTCAATCGCATAAATACTCACTGGCCGTGCTTCACGTTCAATTTCAATACCTTTACGTGCCAGCTCATATAAGGGACGACCCTCTTTTTTTAAAGCCGAATACATCGGCGGCACCTGCTCGATATTACCTTTAAACTGGGCCAGTACCTGCCGGATTCTCTCTTCGTCCAGTTCGGGTATCTCGGCCTGTAAAAGTATTTCACCTTCGACATCACCAGTAGTCGTACTGTGCCCAAGCTGTATAGTGGTCTGATAACGTTTGGTTGAATCAAGCAGGTAATGCGAAAACTTGGTGGCTTCACCCAGACAAATGGGTAACAGGCCTGAAGCCAAAGGGTCGAGTGCCCCAGTGTGCCCGGCTTTTTCAGCACGATACAGCCAACGTACCTTTTGCAATGCTGCATTTGAACTGATCCCCAGCGGTTTATTCAATAAAAAAACCCCGTTAACCGGGCGGCGCTGAATCTTGGATGAGGATCGTTTCATGAGAAAAATCAGATTAGAGTAAGTGCCGTCATGTTATCAATCTGTTCCCACCTTTTACAACTTTTCTATAGGTTCCAGAATATTTTATGGCATATTGAACCCGATTCTAAAAATTAAAATAAATAGAACAGCATTACAGGTGCATAGGAATGCAGAAATATAAAATATGGATGGTTTTATCTATTGTTATCATTTGTGTAGCAGGCCTGATTTTCTGGCTTATGCCTCAGGATAAAAACATAAAACAGCCAGTTGGACCAGCAGCGGCTTCCGGGCTGTTACCGCAACAAACCGCACTAACTCAGGCGCAGGTTAAAGCAGGTATTCCCTACCTGAGTCCAAGCCAAAAGGATACTGAAATAAACTGCCAGCTCCGGCTAGATTCTTCTAATCGCCTCATTATTAATGAACAGACCCGTAACTGTTTTGAATATTTTATTACACAATATGGTGAGAAAAATATTGAGCAGATCAAACTCGATTTTAAGTCCTATATTCAGTCAGTTAATAAAGACCCCGCACAGTCACAGATTCTGGACCTGTGGAACCGCTATATTGACTACCGTATTGCTCTAGGTGACTTGCAGGCTTCAAGTACTGACAGAGACAGCACACAATACTATCGCGCTATTTTTAACAAGATGAAAAATTTACGTCAGCAGTTTTTCTCGGCTTATGAAATAGAAGGCCTGTTTGGAACCGAAAATATTTATCATCAATATACACTGGACCGCATGGATATTCTGGATGATAAAAACCTGTCTGAAAGTGAGAAAGCACAGAAACTTAAAGAACTGTTCAAACAGCTTCCACAAGACTGGCAGGATAATCTTGAGCAGCTTAATAAACTCGAAGATTTAAGAAAACTTACCGCAGATATTCAGGCACGCGGTGGTTCAAATGATGAGATACGCCAGATGCGGTTAAATCTGGTGGGACCAGAGGCAACTCAGCGTCTGGAAAGACTGGACACTGAACGTGACGACTGGAAAAGCCGGGTGAACCAGTATCTGAGCGCACGCGATCATATTAAGACAGGCGGGATGGGCGAGGCAGCGAAAGACCAGGCAATACAGCAGCTGCGCCAGCAATATTTTAATAATGCACAAGAGCAGTTACGGGTTGAAACCTTTGAAACTGTACATGACCAGGGTGGCAAGCTGCCTTTTGCCAACTAATCTAATGTATGGATTACTCATCTATCAGTATAGCTCAACAACAGTTCTGCTTGATGAACAAGGTAAACAGTGAGTTGAGCAATTTAGTCCAGCATTTTATAAACAGGAAAATTTTTATGCGCAACAGGCCAAATACAATGTTCAGGCATAAATATCAGAGTACAAAAATTAACCAAAACTTTTATCCTAAAATTCCAGAAAATGTATATTAATTCAACAGCCATTTAAAGAAGATCAGTAATTACTCGGCACTTTAAATACTCTGCTTATTTGCATGAGATAACTGAAAAATAGAAAAACCAGTTCATCAGGGAGGTAGATAGCTATATCTAAATTGGACTTTATTATTTCATCACATCAGGGAGGAAAAACTAAAACAGGTGTTGCTAAGTCATAAATAAAAAAAGAAACAAAATTAAGGATAGATTATGGATTATACGAGTAAAAAAATAAAAATACTCAGTGCTGCTATGCTATTAGCTAGCATCACGTCCCTGACCACAATAGCGCATACCAAACCTGCGATATTACAGGTTCAGGAAAAAGCATTATCAGATTATGCCAAGACCAGATATCCAATTGTGATGACTCATGGCTGGTTAGGCTGGTCTAGAATTGGCAACTCAAGCTTTAATATTGATTACTGGTATCAGATTCTGCCAGATATGGCGCGTAATGGCTCAACTGTATTTGCCGCTCAACTCTCGCCGGCCAACACTACTGAAATACGTGGCGAACAGCTGCTGAGTCAGGTCGAAGATGTATTGGCCATTACTGGCCAGCATAAAGTCAATCTGATTGGTCACTCGCATGGCGGACCTACGGCACGTTATGTAGCCGCCATCAAACCACAATATGTTGCCTCGGTTACTGGCGTAGGTGGAACATTTCGTGGTTCAAAGGTAGCAGATGATATCCAGAATAATACAGCAACCCGGACCGTATTTAATATTGTCGGTGACTATCTAATCGCGCCTCTGATTTCATTGGCACAGTTGCAGTTTGACTTGCCCATTGATTTTGATGGCTCAATGAAATCCCTTACTGAAACAGGATCGGCCGATTTCAACCGGCGCTTCCCAACCTCTGCCTTAGCCTCTGACTGTAACCGGCAAGGTACTAAAGTAGATCGAGGAATTCATTACTATTCCTGGACCGGTACAGCACAAACAACTAATTTACTGGATATTGACAGCATCCTGATGCAATTAGGACCACTGTCCTATGGCAACAAAGACAATGACGGAATGGTTGCACGCTGTAGCACCCATATTGGCCTTGTGGTTCGGGATAACTACAACCTGAATCATACAGACCTTGCCAATATAATGTTTGGCTTAACAGGTCGCTTTGCGCCTGATCCAGTAGCACTGTTTCGTCAGCATGCCAATCGTTTAAAACTTGAGGGTTTATAAAAGCTGACTGAACAGCACTTTCTCTCTGGTCAGTTACATCATCAGATGGATGACCCATTAAGAATCAAATCAGTATCAAAATAAAAAAATTGAGGATTATTATGAAATACGGACGATTCATTCTTGCTATATTTTTTGTCTCAGTAGCTTTAACAGCACAAGCGGCAACCAGCGCTGAACAGGCTACGACCAGACTGATCGTTTCAAACTATGCTAAAACTAAATATCCAATCGTATTCAATCATGGTATGGCAGGTTTTATCAGTATTGGTACAGACCAGTTCGGTCTCGACTATTTTTATCAGATTTTGCCAGATCTGGCACGTAATGGAGCAAATACGTGGGCAACCCGGGTGTCACCTTTAAACTCTACTGAAGTACGGGGAGAGCAGCTTGCGCAGCAGGTCGAAGAAATTCTGGCTCTGACAGGCGCACAAAAGGTGAATTTGGTCGGACACTCTCATGGTGGTCCTACCATCCGTTATGTTGCCGGAGTATTACCTGAACGTGTGGCCTCATTGACAGCAGTCGGGGCACCTAATAAAGGTTCACCGGTAGCTGACCTGATTTTAAAGGCTGAAGGTACAGTCGTGGAGGCACCCCTGGTGGGCGTAGTCAATCTGGTTTCAAAAATGATTACCTGGGCTCAAGGACTTGATCCCAATAGTTATCCACATGATGCCTTGGCAGGTGGCAACAGCTTAAGCCTGAAAGGCTCAGCCCAATTTAACAGCAAATTTCCACTTGGTATGCCTACCACGAGCTGTGGTGAGGGCCCGTATCAGCAAAAAGGCATCTATTTTTATTCATTTACAGGCGTAGGAGCTATTACCAATGCCCTTGATCCAGACTCGGCATTAAAGGCCACCAGTCTACTGATTGACCAGGGTAAAGATAATGATGGGCTGGTTTCACGCTGTAGCGCCCGTTTTGGTAAAACAATCCGTGATAACTATCACTGGAATCATTTAGATGAAGTGAATCAGGTTTTAGGTTTAAGAGATGTATTTGCACCTGACCCTGTAGATGTTTACCGGCAGCATGCCAATCGCCTAAAACTTCAGGGATTATAATATATTATTAATTATAAAAAATGCGCCAGAAGGCGCATTTTTTAGCTGTACAAAACTGATTAAGCTTCAGTTTTACGAGCTGGAAGTTTTTCACGGATACGTGCAGCTTTACCAGACAGATCGCGCAGGTAGTAAAGTTTAGCACGACGTACAGCACCGCGACGTTTCACATCAATACGAGCAACGATTGGAGAGTGAGTTTGGAATACACGCTCAACACCAACACCGCTAGAAATTTTACGTACTGTGAACGCAGAGTTCAGACCACGGTTTTTCTTAGCAATTACTACGCCTTCGAATGCCTGTAGACGTTCACGGTCGCCCTCTTTTACTTTTACCTGGACAACTACTGTGTCACCTGGTGCAAAAGCCGGGATGTCTTGTTTAAGCTGAGCATTTTCTACAGCTTGTACTAAAGGATGCTTACCGCTCATGGGGTATCTCCAATATGCGCGAGTCAGAAGAGGTCTGATCATCGCTGGGTATAGAGGCTAAAACGCATAAACCCGATTGACTTTCCCTTTATGCTTGACCGCTTCAATGCATAAAGAGCCTATTGAAATACTTCAGGCAAACTGCCTGTAGTATATATGCTTGGACAATACCTGTTATTTGGCCTGTCTTTGCGAATCTTGTAGCCATTTCTTTTGCTGCTTGGTCAATTCAACTTTTTCTACCAGCTCGGGCCGGCGTTCTAAAGTACGTTGATAGCGCTGCAAAAACCGCCATTTTTCAATATTGGCATGATGTCCCGATTTTAAAATCTCTGGAACATCCATTCCCTCAAAATGGTCTGGCTTGGTATATTGCGGGCAGTCTAACAGACCATCCACAAAAGAGTCTTGCACATGAGATTGCTCATCAGACATCGCACCCGGAAGCCTCCGGATAATACTGTCTAATAAAACCATCGCCGGCAGTTCACCACCCGATAACACGTAATCACCAATTGACCATTCCTGATCAACATATTTCTGGATCAGACGTTCATCAACCCCTTCATAACGGCCACACAGTACAATCAGTCCGTCATATTGAACGAAATCCTGTACCGCAGTCTCATTTAGGGTTTTTCCCTGTGGCGACATATATACCACAGGAACATGAACTGCACCTGACTGCACAGCAAGCTCTTTGGCATGATGAATTGCTTTTGCCAGAGGCTCAGCCATCATCACCATACCGGGACCTCCACCAAATGGACGTTCATCCACCCGTTTGTAATTCCCTTCAGCAAATTCGCGTGGATTAATACAATGAATTTGCATTAAATCGCGTTTTGCTGCACGCCTGCTAATCCCAAAACTTGTAATCGCTTCAAACATTTCAGGAAAAATCGTAATGACTGCAAAAAACATCACAGACTCCTCTATTTTCCTGCTGCGTTAATCCTAAACAGAATTAAAAATCTACGCCCCAATTCACGTAAATACGACCAGTTTCGAGATCAACCCGCTGTACCACATCTTTATGCCATGGAATCATTCGCTCTTCGCCGTCAACACTGTCAGTGGTCGCGCGTACCACCATCACGTCATTGGCACCTGTTTCAAACAGCTCATGAATTTGTCCGAGATTAACTTCCTGCTCTTCTTCATCCAGACCCAGCACAGTGAGTCCTTTTAAATCTGACCAGTAATACTCATCCACACCTGGTTGTGGCAGTTGCGATTTTGAAATCCAGATATTTGCGCCAACCAGATTGTCTGCTGCGGTACGATCACTCACACCTTTTAAGCTTACAACCAAGCCTTTGCCATGCGGTTTCCAACGTTTTACATCGACAATTTGCCAACCTGCTTTGGTTTCAATGTACCAAGGCAGATAGTCAAATATATTACTCATGGGTTCTGTATTGGAATAGACCCAGAGCCACCCATTTAATCCATATGCTGAACGTAACTGTCCAATCTGAATACGATCTTCGGGAACATTCTGTGTTGGTGTCATGGGCTAACTACTACCTGAAATTAAGCAGCAGTTGCAGCTTTTTTAGCTTGAGCAGCCAAAGAAGCAACACGTTCAGAAGGTTGAGCACCTTGAGAAACCCAGTGAGCAAAACGGTCAGCATCTAAACGAAGTTTTTCTGCTTTACCTTGAGCTGTAGGGTTGAAGAAACCGATACGTTCGATGAAACGACCGTCACGTGCATTACGGCTATCAGTCACAATGATTTGATAGAACGGACGTTTTTTAGCACCACCGCGTGCAAGACGAATAACAACCATGATAGAACCTTATAGTTTTTACGGATTATCCCTGTACCGACCATCGATACGTTTCAAACCCCTTTCATAGAGGGCAATATTTTACGCGAAGTTTACCCTGAATGAAAGATCAAAAACTATTTATCCGCAATTTTGAATTTAAGTTAGCGGCCGTCCCAGTTGGAAGTGATAGAAGGAACACAAGCACTTCCTCCTTTGTCACTTCCTTTAGTCCAGCATTTTTCTCCGCGATGATTTAGAACCAAGTGACCATCACCAAACTGGGTGGTATCGCTTATAGGAATAGCTGTTAAGGTCCATGTCCCCGCTGTTACATTTGATAAAGCCAGATTATAAAGAGCTTGCCCTTGTTCAGGACTTACTGAGCTTCGACCCAAGTCTGCTAGAGAAATAGGCGTACCATCTGATTTTAAAAAAGTAAAGTTAGCAATTTTATAGCGCTGTAATAAATTCCCTATCGCCAACATTTCGCTTTGAGTTTCAACCCTTTTAGTTTTTCTTATATACTCTTGGTATGAGGGATAAGCTATAGCGGCCAAGATCGCTATTATAGTTACCACAATCATAAGCTCAATAAGAGAAAAGCCTTTTATTTTATTTACCATGCTTCACTTCCTGTTACTTCTGTTCCACATGTAGTAAAAGTGACTAAATTTGCTGCTTTATTTTTACATTTCAACCCGGTGCTTGTTTGCAAAAAATTATAGTTTTTACTGTCATTTGATACTGCACGTATAGCCCAGCTCTGGCCAGCTGCTCCAATATTAGTAAGAGCCAAAGAAGGGTCTGCTCCATCACGGACTGTAATAGTATACTTTATAGCAGCATCTGTGGCACCGACTGGTATAACCACAGGATCTGGCGTAGTAGAAAAACCTTTATAATTAAAGTTTCTGGCTCTATTTCTTTCCAGCTGGGTGGCAAGACGTTGTATTTCCTGTTGGGCCTGAGATGCGACAGCGCGACGTGTATACTCTTGATAGCTTGGTAGAGCAACTGCTGCGAAGATTGCCACAATTGCAACTACAACCATAAGCTCAACAAGTGTAAAACCTTTTATAAACCTCAAGGATTTCTTCTGCATCACTTATTCTCTATCTAAATTTTTCATACCAGCGCTGCGGTACCAGACAGATTTGAGTTTCTTCTTCAGGCCCATTTCCACTTGGTAATATAAGTATACGGCCACCTGTAGCAATACAGGAGTTTTTAGCAGGATTATTATTTCCGCCTCCACCGCTTCCACCGCCGCCTCCGCCAGGACCACCTCCGTCTACACCTCCGCCCGTGCTACCACAGCTGGCTCCTACACATTGATCACCAATCGTAACTGTCTGGATTCCCGCACCTAAATTCCATCTATTCACAGTTCCCATAGCACACTGGCCATAAGGTAAACAAAAGCCGCTAATAAAGCTCTCTCCTTTTACGCCTGCGCCACAGTCACCAGATAAACCATCTTTACTACCATCAAAGGTAGAGACATAAAGCTTATAATTCATTGCTACAGGTGTCCCCATAACTTTTTCACTTTGCAATTTCTGTGATTTAAAGCGATAGAACCAGCCGTTTGTGCTATAAGGCGCCACCAATGTTGTATTATTGTTGCGCGTTGCATCAGTAATTTCTTTTAAATTATTTGTTACTGTGGGTACAGTCGTAATATTTTCTGTATTAAAAGTATTCGTGGTATATAAATCTTTTCGGCCTACATCCTTATCATAAATATTATAAATTGCATCATAATCATAACCTGAACTGCCTACTGTATAGTCTTTCAGAGGCTGACTACGGTTTCCACTACCAATTGAAATCACAGCAAATTTTGTACCATTATAATTATATACAGAGAAAGATGGAGGATCATAAAAACGGGGACTTTTCTCTGCTGCATTAAGGTTTAATAATCGTCTAGGAGTTTTTGCAAAAGAACCGATTGTACTAGCTTGATTATTGATATCAATACGGAATACCTGGCCTCCCAAATCACCAAAATACAAATGATCAGCTAAACCATCAGCATCACGGTCTATCGTTCTAATTTCGCTAACAATACTATATTTGAGGTTATCATCTCTTAACCCAACAACTCCACTTGTGGTGGTAGCGCTACTTTGAGTAGCATTTTTGCTGGCCCACCACAATAAATTTCCATTGATCGCATCAAACATATAAACACCAGCACCACGGCTATTCGACTGGTTATAAGTATCACTTTCAAAACCACTATAAACACCTTTTACACCATTCGAATTACGTGCATCTCCATCTATACCACCAGCATCATACCCCCCACCTACAAACATGACCATCTTACGTGTTCCGCCCCAGTTCACCCAAGTCACTGTTGGTTTTGACCAGCTTTGCCCCATAAAACCCAATTCGTTAAATGTAGTGCTACTACCGTTGAAATAGACCTTCTGAGTGGCAGGATCAATATGAAATTGAAGCTTAGGATTATTAATATCTCGAAGATCTAAAGCATAGTAGCTTCTACCTCCCATACGTAAGCCACCATATACATACTGTTTACCCTGTTGAGAAGCCTTTCCGGTATTTACTGTCAAGTTACTAGATGAATCAGGAACATATTCAGTATAAGCAGTCCATGGCCCATCAACACCGTAGAATAATTTATTTGTACCCCCATCTGTGGTTGTATATTTAAGAAAAGCCTCTTTTTGATTTTCAACCATTTCATTTGGTACAAAAGCAAATTTTTCTTTTCCTGTAGCTGCATCTACCACATGAAGTAAGCCTTGGGTTGTACCGAATAATACATAGTCCTCACGATTGGTTGAACCTAGAGTATTATTGGTATATGTCAATTTGCCTTTATTAGTAATCAATAGCGGGGAAGAATGCATTACTGCACCTACCTGCCGAAGTTCTTCTGCACTTTCTAAAGTTGCACTGGTAATAGTATTCGGCTGTGTTGCATCTACTGCATATCCTAGTAGAGAGATTAAATAGCCTCGGTTTGGATCATTTTTATAGGTAGTATCAGTCAAATAATTTAAGTCTACAGCTCTTAAACTGGTATTGCTGCCTGTAAATGTAGCAGAAGTTCCTGTACCCGTAGCAATACGATTAGTAAATAATTTACGATTAGCTGTGTCTGCTGTAGTAGCTTTTAGCAAAAGCTGAGACTTAACACCACCCATTAGTGCAAATTTTCTACTTCCATAAGTAGTTTCGTCTGCATCTTTTAGACCTTCATTTACGCTAGGTGCCCATAAATCATAATTATCTATAATACGGCCTAGCTCATTAACAATTGGATTACCATTTTTATCCACCAGTTTACCGGTTGAATCAATTTTATATTTCTTTAAATTACCTGCCCAGAGTTGATAACTCCTATCAGGCGTTGGCTGAAATTGTGGATAATATGCATAATTCTGTAGCTGAGAAGGATTAAGAGCATCTCTTGGAATAGTAGGTGAACCTGTAGTAACAGCAGGAATATCTGTTGATAAACTATTAATAAATGCATTTACACTGTTCACGACATCTTGTGAGCTTGAACCAGAATACCAGCCGCCTTCACCTATAATGCCCCAACGTGCAGCCCTTTTTACATTAGTATTAATATCTCCTAGATTTGCGATATTTTCTTCCTGAGTTAGGTTTTTACTATATGAAGGCACATTATTAAAACTGCTACCAAATCCTACTACTGCTGTTTTAAACTTTAAATTAGCAGGGTTACTTCCCGGGTCTAATAAAGTTAAGGCTAATTTATTTAAACAGTCCCAACTGCCGCTATCATCACAACTGAAACTTTGTCCTTTTGAGCCCAAGGCTCCCTGAATCAAAGGTAATGAACCGGTATCTTGTGTTGGCTCACCATCTGTGAGTACATATACACCTTGCCCACTACACTGTTTAACTTCAGCCGTTTGTGCTAATGAAGATGGTGCACTATATAAAGTTCTATCAGAATTTTTTGTAGAATCTAAAGAATACTGAAAGCCGCTATTACTATTTGCAACTTCAACTACACCTGTATAATAATGACAATACTGATTACGATAATAGGATGAAATATTACAGCTATAAGTCTTAATATTATTAGAAGGCACAGCTTCACTTGTATTAATCCAATTAAGACATGAAGAATAATCAGAATTCCAAGTTATACATTTTGCTCTTTTAGAAACCCATTCACGTCCTCTGTCCTGATATTCATCATAAGACAAAAAATAAGGCATATCACTAACTACTCGTTTATGTAAAGCAGTACTAGTACCTAGTAAATAAGCTGCAGTTTCCGCATATGAACGTGCAGTGGGAGTATTAGTTACAGCTCTTAAGTCTCGCACATAGTTTAACAATATATCCCTTTGTGTTTGTGTTCCAACTGCTGCACCTAGAGCACGAGCAGGCACTAAAATACGACCTGTATTATAAGTATTATTATCAGTCAATACACCTAAAGTTGATAATCCAATAATTTTTTGATCGTCAAGTTGAGTAATTCCCTTAGATGTATTACCTTGAAGTAAATCAAATACTCCATCTTTTAATCTTGAAATTCGGTCATAACAACGATAATAGGAATTAACCAGCGTGCAGCCTGTTTTTGTATTTTTTACTTTTGTTGAAGCAGATTTTGCTTCAACTGAACAATAATTACGCGAATATCCTCCTGGAGCTATATCTGTATAACAAGAATTATTTATACCATAGTCTGCATAGATAGAGCGTGTATCCATACTTCCTGAAATATCTAACATCAGCATAAGTGTGATATCACCCGACCTTGCTTGCTGATAGATGTCAATATCACTGGCACGAGTTACACTGCTGGCTATTAAAGTGGTACACAATATTGTTATAACTATTGCAATAACGTGTTCATGATATTCTTTTATTTGCTTAATCTTTTTAATCAATTTCATATCAATCCCCAGTTATTTAAAGCTCTGCTCAATCGTGTAATCAGTGACAAGTGTGGTAAATGGTACATTTATACTAGATAAACAAGAAGTTACACTCTGCCTTACTGCAGCATTTGCGGGTATGCTTGCTGCTACATCATTTGGAATTGTGACCTGATTCATTCTAGAGTTTAAACAGGTATTTATTTCAGTATCAGTCCGTGTAGAGAGAGTGGGCATAAGTGACACTGCATAAATACTTACTCTTTTTATCTTTTGCGTTTTATTAAGTTCAGGGTCTCCCCCTTCCGGCAGGTCACTTAAAATTTCTGAATTACTGGAGGATGGAAACTTAACTGCAACTTGGGTTACGACTGCTCGACGTCCACTAGTAAAAAAATTCGTATCGGTAGCGGATACATCACAATAACCATCCAAACCTAATTTATTATTTGTGGGCGCAGTCTTACCACGTTCCCACTCGATTAGGCTGGCCCGATTAAGATCAAAGAAATTAGTTTGGTCTCCACGATAACAAAAAACCAGTTCTACATCTTTATTAAGATCATTACTGATATATCCAAACATTCCATTTGTGCCAAGACTTTGAATAAAGTTATTTACATCCTCAGTATTAAAAAATACAGAATCTGAGTTTTGCATTAAAAGCTGTTGGGCCTGACCATTAGTTGCAATATTGAGGGCTACCATACTTTGGCGTATGGCCAATGTACCTATAATCGTGATAGCAACAAGTAAAATAAGTACAACGATTAACGTTGCACCTTTCTGCCGAGCTCTCATAGGCCACGCTCCCCAAAACCATTTCTTAACGCAACTGTTTGAGATACAACCTGCCGTATATAATTATTTGTAGTTGTAGATGATTCCACAACTATATTTTTATCTAATACGGTAAATGCTGTGTTATTTCCAGCATTGCTATTTGTTCCGGTAGATTGACTTGAACGGGTCAAAATTCCAAGCTGGAGAGATAAAATACGAGGTCGGGGTGAAGCCATTGCCATATAGTCTGCAATAGAGATATAGCGGTAGTTATCCCCATTTTGTATACCAAGTAGAACTCTGAAATAATCTACACGTTTCATAATAATTTCCCCTGCATCACCATAATTGGTAATAGCAGTAGGACTACCTGTAACCGGGTAAAAACCAGCATCACAAGCTAATGCTAGAGCTTGGTTAGGCTCATTTGCTGATACATTAGTGTCGGCCCTCAAGAAGTAGCGCTGGACAATATATATATCTGTAGAGGTGATTTCCTGTCCTTCACAATCAAAGCCACCTATTTCCACTGGTCTATACTGAATGACTAACTGATCACTTAATAATGCTGTACCTGCCTCATTAACATTAGATATACCTGTCCATGCTGGTGCTGTTCCCGCCGACATTCCAGTCCCGCTACTTCTAGAAAGTAGAGAGACTGCGGCGGTATTGCCTGTAATAGTGCTGGAGAGATTACTTAAAGGTAACGGAGGTACAGAGGCATCTTTTTGCGCATTAATAGCAGATGTTAAAACAATTCCTCCAAAAGAGACCTGGTCATTTATATCAGCCCGTGTGCTATTTAAATTCGCCAACCGAATATCTCTGACAATATAATTTAAACCAAAATTTGCATTATCTTGTAGATCCGCTACGCCTTGCTGCATCGAATAACTTCTTTGGCCTGTAATAAACAGCATAATCGCAGCAGCTGTAATGACAAGCCCTAATGCTAAAGCAATCATCAGTTCAATTAAGGTGAAACCTGCCCTATATTTCAACATTTCTAATATGCCTCCATAATAATGCAGGTCGATGCCGGGTTATAGGCCGTACCATTTGTACAATCACCTGTTCCGGTCCCATCAGTTGCACTAGAATCACCCCATGCAACATAAATGCAATTACGATTATTATTATTTCCCTGACAGTTCATAATATTAATGGTCATACCAAATGAAGCTGCCCGATTAGCCACCTGAGCAACATCAAAATCTGCCAAATCTATAGCTGAACAGTTGTTAGAAAAACAGTTTGTTTTAAAGGCTTTTTGATTTGATGGAAGCTGAACCTGTTGTTGATAGGTTGAAAAAGCATCACGGTTTATTCGTATTCTTTCAGCCAGATCTCGAGCCAAATTGATAGCCTGAATTCTATATGAACCTTCTGAAGTGGCTTCTAGTGCTCTGTATTGCAGAGCAATAAAACCCAAAATTCCAATAGCCAAAATCAGTAATGCCACCATAATTTCAACTAGACCAATCCCTTTTTGATAATTATTCATGAACAGCTCCCTTCTACCGGCTGTTGGATAACCCCCATTTTGGAAATGCTTACTGTTCTTGACAGTTTGGCATTATTTATCTGATCACAGATTACAAAACTTGTATTTCCTGCCGAGTCTTTAACTAAACCATTTAATTGGAAAGTAATAGTTGTTGGAGAGCCTGCTTTCAAAACAGCCTGTCCAGAGGGCATCCAGTGAAATAAGACTGATGTATCTGGTGCCACACCAGCATTATTAATTTCAGTTTCCAGAACTACTTCTACATCTCTACGCTGTAAGGCAGCCTGAGCACGTGCATTATTTAATACTGACACCAGCTCTCGTGTGCTCTTATTTAAATTTTGTCTTAAAATCATATTTTGAAAAGAAGGAATAGCTATAGTTGTAATAATAGCAACTACCGCAATAGTGACCATCAATTCAACCAACGTAAAACCGCGCTTGAGTTGCATGATCGCCTCCTGTCAAAATTTTGACGTGTCTTAAATAATACAGTTTACATTAACAGAACATATACAGAACAGATAAAGGGTATAAAAAAACAGATAACCGTTATTTAACAACTATCTGTTTTAAAACTTTAAAAGCTAATAAAAATTTATATTTAAGCCTGCGTTACAGGAATTCTCAATTCTTTAGGCAGGCTAAAAGTAATATTTTCTTCGCAGCCTGAAAGTTCCTGCGGTGCTTGGGCTCCCCAATCCTGCAGGCGCTGAATTACCTGTTTAATTAAAATTTCTGGCGCAGATGCTCCAGCGGTTACACCAATTTTAGTAGTTTGTCTAAACCAGCCATGTTCCAGCTGATCAGCATTATCTACCAAATAGGCTGTCTTACCCATACGTTCTGCCAATTCACGTAATCGGTTAGAATTAGAAGAATTGGGGGAACCCACTACTAGTACAACATCACACTGCTTCGAGAGATCACGCACTGCATCTTGGCGGTTCTGTGTGGCATAACAAATATCATCTTTGCGTGGTCCCTGAATATGAGGAAATTTCTTACGCAATGCATCAATCACTTTAGCCGTATCATCAATAGATAAGGTTGTCTGGGTAACAAAAGCAACTTTTTCAGGATTACGCACAGTTAAGGCCTCAACATCCTGTTCATCTTCAACCAGATAAATATCACCGCCTTGGCTTTTATCGTACTGCCCCATGGTTCCCTCAACTTCCGGATGACCTTGATGCCCGATCAGAATTGCTTCTATACCTTCACGTGCATACTTGGTTACCTCAATATGAACTTTAGTCACCAAGGGACAAGTTGCATCAAATACTTTCAGACCACGACGTTCAGCTTCCAGCTGGACTGCCTTGGAAACTCCATGAGCACTAAAAATAACAATATTATCGTCTGGTACTTCATCCAGTTCATCAACAAAGATGGCACCACGCTGCCGCAGATCATCTACTACAAATTTGTTATGTACCACCTCGTGACGAACATAAATGGGCGGATTAAAACATTCAAGTGCACGGTTGACGATCGCAATGGCTCGGTCTACACCTGCACAGAACCCGCGTGGATTGGCCAATACAATTTCCATAAGATCCTCAATGTTCACTTAAACGGCTGAATATTTTTGTCAGAACTAGCCAACTATTTCAGCTCAACTATTTAGTTTAGGCGCGCTCTGCTCTAAAATAGAGAAGATATTTTATCATATCAGGAAAAATATCATGTCGGGTCTATTGTTTGTCGTTTCTGCTGCGTCAGGAACAGGCAAAACATCTCTTGTTAAAGCCCTTCTTGAACGTGTCAGCAATTTGCATGTATCTGTTTCCCATACAACTCGTGGTCAGCGTCCCGGCGAGCTGAACGGTGTACACTATCATTTTACCAGTAAAGAAGAATTTCTGGCCCAAGTTGAAGAGGGCGGTTTTGTAGAATATGCAGAAGTTTTTGGTAATTATTATGGGACATCACAGGCCACTGTAAAAGAACAGCTGGCTAAAGGACATGATGTTTTACTTGAGATTGACTGGCAAGGTGCCGAGCAGGTTCGCAAGATTTTTCCTGACTCCAGACAGATCTTTATTCTGCCACCAAGTCAGTTTGACTTGCGTCAACGCTTATCTAACCGCGGTACTGACAGCGTTGAGGTAATTGAACACCGCCTGAGCTGTGCGGTTGAAGACATGCAGCAGTATGTCAATTTTGATTATTTAATCATTAATGATGATTTCAATAAAGCATTGCACGATCTTGAGTCTGTAATCAATGCTAACCGCCTTACCATGGTCCAGCAAGCTAATCGTCATCAAGGCCTGATCGAAAAACTCATCAGCCCGGTAAGTGAATAAACTTGAGTCAAGCCTAAAAGCATTTTATACTGTGCAGTCTAGCCCAGATTTTATATTGAAATAAACGAGAACTCTTATGGCACGCGTAACCGTTGAAGATTGTTTAGACCATGTAGACAACCGCTTTGAGCTTGTACTAGTGGCAAGCAAGCGCGCGCGTCAACTTGCACGACAAGGCATTGAGCCTACTGTTGAATGGGACAATGACAAACCGACTGTAGTTGCTTTACGTGAAATTGCAGCTGGTCACGTTTCTAAAGACATCCTGAAACAGCGTGATCAGGATTACCAGACTTCTAGCCTTGACTTGGCCCTGTCTGCAAATAATCTGAATCTTGAAGGTTTCTCTTTTCAATAAGACCAAGCTTCTCTAAAAAGGCCTAGTTCAATACTAGGCCTTTTTATTCCAAGGGAATTGAATGTTTTAAAAATCGGCAAAAACAATAGGTCTGATTGAAAAAAATTGCTATTTTTTGCCTGTAAAAAATTGACAAGTGAAGCAATATGATTTTCATTAGAAGATTGTTAAATTTAACTGAAAACTATCAGTAAAGGGTGATTTATGCCAGGCGAAGAGGTCAGCCAAGCCAGATTACAGCTCAAAATGATTATCGATGCGTATTTAAGTCCAGACGACGTCGAGCGTGTACTTGCGGCCTGTGATTTTGCTGATCTTGCACACACCGGCATTACCCGTAAAAGTGGCGAGCCCTATATACTGCATCCGATTGCTGTGACCTGTATTCTGGCACATATGCGTCTTGACAGTGAAACACTGATGGCTGCCTTGATGCACGACGTGGTAGAAGATACCGATTTTTCGAAAGAAGATATTAAAGAAAAATTTGGTCCTGTAGTTGCCGAGCTGGTAGATGGTGTTACCAAGCTAACACATTCCAGTGACAAACAATATAATAAGGCTGCGTCCTTCCGCAAAATTTTGCAGGCAACTTTACAAGATCCGCGTGTCATTATTATTAAACTGGCTGACCGCTACCATAATATGACTACACTGGATGCCTTACGCCCTGACAAGCGTGCGCGTATTGCCCAAGAAACCTTTGATATATTTGTACCTATGGCGCGTATTGTGGGTATGAACGAGATGGCTGATAACCTCGAGCATTTGTGTTATCAGAATCTTGACCTTGATATGTTTGATAATGTTCAGGAAGCACTCAAACAGACCAAGCCAAAACGTTGCCAGTTTCAGGCAATATGGGAACAGAAGCTTGGAGAGCTGTTAAAAGCTTATCATCTTGAAGGGCGAATTAAGAAGAAAGATAACAACATTGAACTATTACGACATTTTGTTAAAAATGAGATGAATCTGCAAGAGCTAACCCATAGCCATGCATTCGAGATTATTTTGCAAAGTATTGCTGACTGTGATCGCCTGGTCGAGGCTTTAGAGCAGAATTTTCAGGTTTTACAGTTTGAAGACCATATCCGTCGTCCCCTGCCCGGTGGTAATCAATCGCTTCTGATGAAACTTAAGGGCGAACAGACTACCTTGTCTTTAACTATTCAGACTGAACTGATGCGTAAGGCCGCGCGCTTTGGTGTGGTATTAGGTGAAAGTGCACCACAAGCTTGCCGCTCGGCTATTCAGGCTTCTATGCAAAATCTGAATACGCTGATTGATGGCGAATGTGCCAAAACCACTTTTAATGATTTGCTGGATTATCTGCATCAGGAAAAAATCTGGGTGTATACCCCACACGGTCATCTGCATGAACTTCCTCAAGGTGCTACCGTGGTTGATTTTGCCTATGCAGCCAGCCTGTTTTTAGGTAACCATGCCGTTGGTGCCAAAATCAATGGAGAAATACGACCGCTTTCTACGCCTCTGGTCAGTGGACAGGTGGTTGAGATTATTACAGATGTATTGGCAACTCCAAATCCAGACTGGCTCAGCTTTATCAACACACAAAAAGCACGTCGTGCTTTACAGAATATTTTAAAAGATCAGGATATTGATGAGCAGCGTTTAGTAGGTCAGCAAGCTTTGAATCGGGCATTGAAGATGTTCAATCGCTCAATAAAAGATTTGTCTGATGCTGATTGGGTTGATCTTTTGCAATGGCGCCATATTGAACATAAAGAAAGTCTGTTTGAACAAATTGCAGTAGGTGACCTGCTGCCGCAACTGGTTGCTAATCATCTTTATGCTCAGGAACAGGCTGATGAAGAATATAATTCACAACGCCTGATTCAGGGCACAGATGGCGTAGATGTGAAATATGCGCACTGTTGCAACCCGGTCTTAGGTGATCCGATTCAGGGCCATCTGTCACGCCGTGGCTTAATTGTACATCGGGCCCGCTGTAATAATTTAATGCATGAACAGCATCTGCATCCAGAAACAATCATGCCGCTACACTGGAATTCAGAAAGTGAGGAAGAAGTCAGTTTCACTGCTTATCTGTGTATCGACATGGCAATGGATGACGAGCAGATTTCTGACTTGATCTATCAATGTCGTAAAGCCAAGACCGGAGTGGAAATGGTTCAATCGCAGGATGACCGGACTTATGTCAACATCGTAGTCAATAACCGTCGTCAGATTGCCCAAATCATTCGCGATTTACGCATGCATTTTGGCTTTCCACGTATTAGCCGTTTGTCTATGCCAGTTGCTTTGGTCCAGAATGCCAGTTAAATCAAGTTGATCAGTTATATCGATTAGTACTTTTGTCACTGCCTGGCATGGTTTATGATCAGACAGGTTAAAAATCAAGGAGAAATCGATGTCCCGCCAAGTGATTCATACTGAAAACGCTCCAGCTGCTATTGGTACCTACTCTCAGGCTATTTTGGTTGGTGAAACACTTTACCTGTCTGGTCAGATTGGTTTAGACCCTTACAGTATGGAGCTGGTTAATGGCATCGAAGCACAGGTTCGCCGGGTCTTTGATAATTTAAAAGCTGTGTGTGAAGCTGCTGGCGGTACATTGGCTGATATTGCCAAACTCAATATTTACCTGACTGATCTTTCCCATTTTCAGCTGGTTAACCAGATTATGGGTGAATATTTTGCTCAGCCCTATCCGGCGCGTGCTGCTTTAGGTGTAGCAAGTCTACCTAAAGGAGCTCTGGTTGAGATGGACGGTATCGTTATTATTAATCAATAATTTATAAAATTCATCAGCACTTTAATCTTAAGCAATTAAATCTAAATCATGAATCACTTTGTGCGGCAATCGATGTAATACCCAGATTTCCGCTCAGGTGATATTTTTTTATTCAAAAAGCCAATTAAAAAAATGGCTTTTTTAAATGAATTTCATTGACAAACGATAATAATTATCAATAATATCACTTATCCCGTTTATATTACTGTGGTTAGCGCCGATATGTACGTTTGCCTGTGCCGTGGAATTACTGATCAAGATATCAAAGATGCTGTCGCCAATGGTGCAGAAAGCTATCGTGAAATTCGTGATTTACTTGACCTAGGAACTTGCTGTGGTCGCTGTGCTCCAGAAGCACGTAGTATTATTAGTGATGAACTGTCCGAAATTGCAGCACGTATTTCTGTAGCAGCTTAAGCCCCGAAATATAATGATAATAAAGATTCTTCTTGCATAAATTTAGGTTCAGCTTCAAGTTTCTTGTGAAGAGAATTAAAAGATGTATGCAAGAACTCTCTCATGATCAATCGATCATCTTCTCCTCCCCGCTTGTAATTTCAAGCGGGTTTTTATTCTCTACCATAAAAGCTGCTGTGTTTCTGATTGCGATTTTCATTTGCTGTTCTATAAATTACTCGCCATTCATGGATGGGTTCGCTAAGATAACTCTATAGATTGCCTTATATCTTTCATAAGGCAGAAATTGTTTATGGAGAACTTACAATGAAAGGCAATCGTGATGTAATCAATCAGCTCAACCAAGTGCTTTATCATCAACTGACCGCTATTAACCAGTACTTTTTACATTCCCGTATGTTCAATGATTGGGGGATTGAAAAGCTGGGTTCGGCCGAGTACAAAGAGTCTATTCATCAGATGAAGCATGCCGATAAAGTCATTGAACGGATTTTATTTTTAGAAGGACTGCCGAATTTGCAGCACCTTGGCAAGCTGTATATTGGTCAGCATACTGAAGAGGTTCTCTCTTGTGATGTGCGTAAGGTAAAAGAGAATATTGAAGCCTTACAAAAAGCTGTCTCGTTATCTGAACAGCTTATGGATTATGTAACCCGTGATATGGTACAAGAAATTCTAGAATCTGAAGAAGAGTATTGGGACTGGTTAGAAACCCAGCAGGATTTAATTCAAAGTGTAGGAATTGAGAACTATATTCAGAGTCAGATATAAAAATACAGCCAGCATTAAGCTGGCTTTTTACTATCTCCACTGTTTATTTCCATGGCCTCAGATCGACAATTTTCACTACTTGTGCTTTTTCTGGATTGACCAGAACCACCATATCGACTGTACTAGCTTTTAACGGCACCCATGCGGTCGCCTCGGGATATTGTTTCAGAATCTGGTCTACTCTGGCCGGATCATTTAACTGCCTTAAAGTGCTGAAAGGCTGGGCACGTTGCTGTAGCTGATTTTTCTCTTGAGAGAATGGCACATAACGCTCTGGACGCTGGGCAATTGAAATACCGCCTAACACCTCTGCAAACATTTCATTTTGTCGTGTTTGGTGGTCTTGAGCAAACTCTACCGCCACTAATTGTGGTTTTAACCAAGACGGATGCTGATATTGCGGCTGAGCCTGTTCTATATGCTCTGTAATGATTTCATTGTTTCTGACCAGTTCAAAACGGTCGACATTGTAGGCCAGCCAAGCTGGTCGGCCTTCAAAAATACTATAGACGCCATACCCTAGTGCCAAGGCTTGCAGGAGAATAACAATACTTAAGTCCATTTTTAAGGTTTTTTTACCTTCTTTATAGACCATAAAACCTAGCACTGGCCCAATGATGACATCTATAGTCAAAAGCATTAAGAAGATATACATGACACCGACTGCTTGAGCGAGGGGTGCTGGATACCAACTATAAAAAACTAGTCCCATTACTAATAAAGCAATAACTAATGAAATAAATAAATGTCCAAAGAAAAATTTAAAACGTTTAGGCATAAAGTAATCACTAACCTGATTTTAAAAATAATGGATTAGTCCAATAAAATAAAAATTTTCTCAATATTCAAGCCTTCACTCTCTATAATATTATTTACTCTAATCGCATAATCTTTCCCTCAAGAAAATCTGCATGCTTCGATGGTATTTTCTCTCCATGATTTCCATCATGCCCTGTACCGTCTTTATTTATAGAGTATAACTCTTTTCCTTTTCCCTTTTATTGGGCATATACATGTACATGTTGCTGAGTATTAGCATTATCTTCACAAAATGATTGTTTTGTTCCTAAAATTGGCTTATAAGTTTAATATTTTAATAGACTATTCTGTGAATCTGAAATTTTAAATATATTAATTACTTGTTTATCATTTTTTTCCATCTGCTCTTTTTCGAAATACTCTTTTTAAACTCATCATTTACTATTTCTATTTATAGTTAGCTTAAAATTATCGGCACTCAGCCGTTGCATATTTGGTGAATAAAGTTCCTAAGCCTATTACCAAATTTTTTACGGTTGAAGTTGCTGAAGCGCATGTCCAGTCAATACTTTCGACAGCAGTGGACAAGATTGCATTGTTAATATTTGGGGTTAAAACGAGTGTTTTTCTCAAGGCATCAGTTGGCAAACCTACCTCTATTTGATTGGTTGAAGTAATTGTAATTACACCATTATCGTCTATTTGAATATTTAATACGTAACGTGTCCTTTTTTCACCTAAAAGCCTTGTATTATAATCTTGTACAGTATTCTTTAAGGCGGAGATACCACTTGAAGAAAATACTCCACTAATCATAGCTTTTACAGGGCTAGCCTGATTAAAGTCTCACTAATCTTTGCGCGTGTAGTATAAACCTAATAGGCATGAATCCCTATAACAACTAATAGTCCAATAATAGCTAATATAATTATTAATTATACTAAAGTAAAACCATAAACCTTTATATTTATACAAATAAAAAAGAGTGCTTAGCACACTCTTTCTTATAAAAATTGATTTATTTACATTCAGAAGGAACATATTTAGCAGGCATAGAAGCTGCTTTAACAGTTAAACCTCGTCCAGTAGCGGTAGCTGTACCAGCAGAAACACATGCCCACTGTAATGATTCACCATTACTAACAGTTTTACTAGTTAACGGAGTTGCCTTACCCGCCACATCAATATAAGGAACTAAAGTAATAGTTTTCTCTTGAGCTTCAGTAGGTAAACTTCCATCCTTGGTTGAGGTTACTGTAATAACACCAGTATCAGCAGTTGCACCCACACTTTTAACATACTTACTATTTACAGTGCCCTTATTAATACTACTAACAGCGCCATTCATCCCAACAATACCACCACTTTGGAAGCCTTCACTAATTTCAGCTTTAGCAGCAGAACCAGCTGTTACCATTTCGGTAACTTTTGCACGTACGGTATAATTTTGATAAGCTGGAATCGCTACTGCCGCCAAAATACCAATGATCGCTACCACGATCATGAGTTCGATTAAGGTAAAACCTTTTTGTGTATTCATAACATTCTCCACCACATGTGATTTTTATATAGCTGTACAGCTAATTTATATATAGCACTAACTGTGCCAAGGCATATTATAATTGTTTTTGCTACAAAAACAGTCACTTATATAAATAAAATTTTTTACTTTAAGATATTTCTAATTTAATTGTCATAAATTGACAAAAAATGTCACTATTGGTTTAAAAATACGTCTCATTAATTTAATATAATAGGACGGTTTTCTATTTCATTGTTATCATCAATAACTTGGTTCACATAAAAGCTGTTTAAAACCTGTCCAATACTTAATACACCTCCTACTACTGCCTCACGGTACTGCTGCTGTTTTAAACCGGCAATAATCTGCTGACAAATTTCATTCCAGGTATGCTGCTCAGTAGCCTGCTTTATGCCACGATCAATTACGATCTCAACAGTATGTTCACACAGGTTCAGATATAAAAGAACGCCACTATTATATTCGGTATCCCAGACGCCTAACTCTGCAAAAAGCTGCCGGGCGCGCAAACAGGTATCTTGACTATAGGCCTGCTGACAGGGAATATGGCCTTCAATCACTACCTGAATTTCACCGACATGTCCCTGTTCAGCTTGTTGTACTGCTTGGGCAATCGCATTCTGGTCTTCACGACTGAAATACCGCTTGCTGGCTGGCATATAAAAGAAGTGTTTAAACCAGCGTTTTAAACTATGGGAAGTTTTCTCCTCTAATTTTGGCTGTGTGACAATCTCTGTCGTATCTGTTTTAGTTACCATGAGCCTGATGCTCCTCCCCCGCCAAAGCCACCACCTCCACCACTAAAGCCACCTCCACCAAATCCGCCTCTGCCACCACCGCCTCCACCACGTGAAGCAATAAAAAGATGTAGTATGGTCTGGGCAGTTGAAGTAATTAGTAAAAAGAAAATCCCAAAACCGAGTAATAAACTGGTAATTATACCTGCACCATTTACCAGACCTGCAGCCACTGCAGCTACACCAGCAGTGGAAGCACTTAAACGATTACCGACAATAAATGAACCGAAAATACCGGCAATTAAAATAAACATCCCCATGTTAAAGGTGCGCTCTTTAGCTTGCTGCTCATGCAGTGCCTGTTCTTGTTGTAATTTCAGCTGCTCGGCCGCCCGCTGTGCAATTTCGGGATCAAGGTTTAAAATACGCTCAATCTCATTTAAACCGGCATTAATTCCCTGTACATACTGCCCCTGTTTAAAAAAGGGTGTAATCTGATTACGGATAATCCGACTCAGCACAATATCAGGTAATACGCTCTCAAGGCCATATCCTGAAAGAATTTGAATGCGATGGTCATTTACTGCTATAGCCATTAACACTCCATTATCCTGTTCGGCTGAACCCAGTTTCCACTGGTTTGCGGCACGCATAGCAAAGTCAAAAATATCTTCTTGTCCTGTAGTGGGTACAATAATTATTCCAACCTGTGCCTTACCCTGCTGATACAGATTTAAAATTTTCTGGTCAATTGCCTGCTTTTCAGCAGCAGTAAGAAGGCCCGCCTGATCTATTACTGGTTGATTTAAAGTCGGTAACCCACGAATAGACTCACCTTCCGCCATATCATTATTAACTTCAGGTATTTTAGTTCGTGCAGTCGTAGACACGGGGTCTGTCGCGGTATGGCTGGCCTGTTGCTGATTTTGTAAAACCTTACCTAACACCACAGCTTCAGTTGTGTCATTTTCTACAGGTTCACTCCAAACTGCTTGACCGCCTAGCAGGACTACACTGAGCAAACACAGCCGTATAATACAAAAAGGGATGGTCGCTTGAGCTGCAAATTTATTCTGCATTATCATCCCCCTTTTTTAAGCTTATTCAAAAGATACGGTTGGAGCTTTTTGTGCACCAGCTTCAGCAGTAAAGTTTGGTTTAGGTTCCATACCAATGACTTTTGCTGTCATAACCTGCGGGAACTGACGGGCATAAGAGTTAAAGTCCTGCACGCTGCTAATGTAGCGGTTACGTGCTACAGCAATACGGTTCTCGGTACCTTCAAGCTGGACCTGTAAATCACGAAACTGTTCATTTGCTTTCAGGTCAGGGTAATTTTCTGAAACTGCAATCAGGCGTGATAACGCACCGGTCAACTGGCTTTGCGCCTGCTGATAGCGTTGAAATAATTCAGGATCTTCCAATACTTCACGATCTACTTTTAGCCCGGCCACATTGGCACGCGCTTGAGTTACTTCAGTGAGTACCTGTTCTTCGTGTTTGGCATAGCCTTTAACAACATTGACCAGATTCGGTACAAGATCAGCGCGGCGCTGGTACTGGTTTTGTACTTCAGACCAAGCAGCAGTTACTGCCTCATCTTTCACCTGTAAAGTGTTATAACCACAGCCTGAAAGGCTTAATGTACTAGCCAGAATGAGAGCGATTAGGCTTTTACTCAGCATTTTCATGCAGCTATCCTCTAATATTTATTTGTATTTGTTTATTTAAAGCCATTGTAAATATAATTTAAGCTATTTGTGTTGCTTTATTTTAAAGATGAGCAAGGAAACTCAAGGAAGGAACAGTCTAGGAAAGCCTAAAAAAGCTTTAATTTATTAAAATTATTAGTAAAAATTTATAAGAGACGGTAGATGAAACCCTACTATTCTTTCAATATTAAACTGAGAGTTAATACTGAAAGTCGGTCATCTGATAATCTTGTGCCAGATGCTTTTTCCAGTATTCGAGTTCAATAGAATAATCATTCTGTTCAGGATGAAAGTCTTTTTTATAATATGACAAATATTCTGGAAACAGCTGAACCAGCATTTTAACTAGCAGATAAGCACCAAATAGATTACCCTTAATTTGAGGTAGGCTCTTCCATTTATCCTGCATAAATAAACGTCCGGTTGAGTAGACTGCAAGACTAAAAAACCCACCAGTTACCCGTTTCATCATGCGACGACGCAAGCGCTGGTCAGCATACAACTGCTGATAAACATCAAATGCAACAGAACGGTGTTCAATCTCTTCAATGGCATGCCATACCCAAAGCTTCATGGCATCCTCATCCAGTATACTTAATACCTCAGGATGTTTGAGGATATATCCACCAAGTAAAGCTGTGAAGTGCTCAAAAGCACTGGTAATGGCGAGCTGTACCTTAGGCGGTAAATTGCGCACATGTTTATTCTGGCGTTCCAGCCATGCCTGAAAATTATCCAGCTGATAGTCATCTTTACGCCAAGCCTGATTAAATTCAGTATGAGCCTTGGAGTGCATAGCCTCCTGTCCAATAAAAGCAGCAATCTGTGTTTGTAAAACCGGATCTGTAATCTGATCCCTTACATTCCGGACACTATGTACAAAAAACTGTTCACCTACCGGAAAGGTAGAAGATAATGCTGTAAGAAAATGTGACATCAAAGGTGAGTGAGCAAAATAATAACGCGAAATTTTTTCCGGATTGAAGTCTAACTTACGTACAGTAATTCCTGATGCCTTTGGCCGATTCCGGTACAGTGGATTTGCTGTCATTAAATCATTCATCATAATGGCTGCCTAACGGAGATACCATTAGTATGAGTTTAGAAAACTATAACGCACATGGCTAAACTGCTTGCTTTAGTTAGCCAAAACTATCAAATTGATAAATTAAATAGATGGCATACAAGATTTTTTATGCATTGAAAAGAATATTTATGATGAAAATATATAGTACCTATGACTCATAACATAGCTGGTTTGAAAAATCATTAAGACGGTTACTTTAAGACCAAATATTTATTTTATATTTAAATACAAATACTTATAAGATGATTTATTATAAGTATTTCTTCTAGTTTTCTGATTGATCAAAAAACCAGACATATAAAAATCACCCCAAGACTGGCCCGAGGTGATGCATTAAAACAATAACTTAAACGTCCAGGTAGTCCAGAATACCCTCAGCAGCTTGGCGGCCTTCCCAGATTGCAGTGACTACCAGATCAGAGCCACGAACCATATCACCACCTGCAAAGATTTTCGGGTTCGATGTCTGGAATTTGTATGTTTGAAGTTCTGGAGCAACTACACGACCTGAACCATCCAGTCCAATATTGACCTCCTTAAACCAGTCAGCAGGGCTAGCACGGAAACCAAAAGCAAGCAACACGGCATCTGCGGGTAATATCTCTTCCGAACCCGGTATTGGCTCTGGGCTACGACGGCCGCGACTATCAGGTTCACCCAGTTGAGTCGTCACCACTTTAACACCTGTCACCTTACCATTTTCACCTACAATCTCGACAGGCTGGCGGTTAAACAAGAAGTTCACCCCTTCTTCACGGGCATTTTGTACTTCACGACGTGAACCTGGCATGTTAGCTTCATCACGGCGATAAGCACAGGTTACTTCTGCTGCGCCCTGCCGGATTGATGTACGGTTACAGTCCATGGCAGTATCACCACCACCTAGGACAATCACCTTTTTTCCTTCCATACTAATGTATTCAGATGGATCTTTTTCCCAGCCCTGACAACGGTTAACATTGGCAATCAGGAAATCAAGAGCATCATATACACCTTCATATTCCTCACCTGCAAAGCCACCTTTCATGTAGGTATAAGTCCCCATTCCCATGAACACTGCATCAAAGTCATTCAGTAGCTGATCAATCGTGATATCTGTACCAATTTCAGTGTTCAGACGGAATTCAATCCCCATACCGGTGAAGATTTCACGGCGGCGTTTCATGACATCTTTTTCCATCTTAAATTCAGGAATACCAAATGTCAGCAGGCCACCGATTTCCGGGCGTTTATCAAAAACTACCGGTTTTACCCCATTACGGACCAGAATATCTGCACAGCCAAGACCCGCCGGCCCAGCACCGATAATGGCAACTTTTTTGCTGGTCCACTGGACATTAGACATATCTGGACGCCAGCCCAGTGCAAAGGCGGTATCATTAATATATTTTTCAGCATTACCAATAGTTACGGCACCAAATCCGTCATTTAGGGTACATGCACCTTCACATAAACGGTCTTGCGGACAAACACGCCCACAGACTTCTGGCAGGGTATTGGTCTGATGGCACAGTTCCGCCGCCTGGAATACGCGACCTTCAGCGATCAGTTTTAACCAGTTTGGAATGTAGTTATGTACCGGACACTTCCATTCACAGTATGGATTACCACAGCCTAAACAGCGATGAGTCTGGTTAGATGCAACATCCTGACTAAACGGTTTATAAATCTCCACAAACTCTGCTTTGCGGACAGCAATATCTTTTTTTTCTGGATCCTGACGTGCTACATCCAGAAATTGAAAGTCATTATTGAGGCGTTCTGCCATGTCTCTCTCCGTAGGTGGGCACAGCTCCGTGTTCAGGAGTCTGTACCTGCCTGTTTATTTGCAGTCGTGGAATTATTGAGGATCAGCCTGAGTCGTTTTTAACAACGTCAACAGGTTCGCCGCTTTTGGTTTCACCAGCCAGAATTTACGGCTGTAGTAATCAAACTCATTGCGGATCTTGTAGGCCCAGGCACTACCTGTCTCGGCAATGTGCTCATCAATAATTCGCAGCAGAAACTCTTTATGATCTTCCATCGCTTCAGTCGAAATACGGTTTAGATCAATTAACTCATGGTTATAGTGGTCAACAAAATCATTGTCGAGGTCAAGCACATAAGCGAAACCACCGGTCATGCCCGCGCCAAAGTTATGTCCAACTTTACCCAGGACAGTGACCACGCCACCAGTCATATATTCACAGCAGTGATCACCTGCGCCTTCAATTACTGCAAAGGCACCAGAGTTACGTACCGCAAAACGCTCGCCAGCTGTACCAGCCGCGAACAGTTTACCACCAGTTGCACCATATAGGCAGGTGTTACCAATAATTGCGGTATTCTGAGTCTGGAACGGCGAACCTTTTGGCGGGAAGATCGAAATCCGGCCACCCGCCATGCCTTTACCAACGTAGTCATTGGCATCACCTTCAAGGCGAATATGCAGGCCACCCGCATTCCACACCCCTAGTGACTGACCTGCTGTACCATTTAGGTTCATGACTACTGGATGGGCTTCCATACTGAGGTTTCCATAGCGACGGGCAATCTCACCAGAGATACGTGCTCCAATCGAACGGTCACAATTCACCACTTTATAGTTAAAGGTCCCTGTAGTACCTGCTTCAATTGCTGGTAGCATCTCTTCAACCATACGTTCAGCCAGCAGACCTTTATCAAATGGCTCATTGCCCTGCACCTCACAATACTGCGCCTTGCCTTCTGCTGCCGGATGTGAAGTCAGTAATGCACTTAAATCCAGATGGGCATGTTTGTCAGTTTCACCAGGCAATACTTCAAGCAGGTCTACACGGCCAATCAGATCTTTGAGTGAAGCGACCCCAAGCGCAGCCAGCCATTCACGAGTTTCTTCCGCAATAAAATGGAAGAAATTGATTAGCATTTCTGGCTCACCAATGTAGTGCTCATGACGCAGATGGTCCTGCTGAGTTGCAACACCGGTTGCACAGTTATTCAAGTGGCAGATCCGCAGATATTTACAGCCTAATGCAATCATTGGTGTAGAACCAAAACCGAAACTTTCCGCACCCAGAATTGCAGCTTTAATAACATCCAGACCGGTCTTCAGGCCACCATCAGTCTGTACTCGCACCTTGCCACGCAAATCATTTACACGCAGGGCCTGATGCGCTTCTGCCAGGCCCAGCTCCCATGGAGAGCCGGCATGATGAATTGATGATAATGGTGAGGCCGCTGTACCACCATCATATCCAGAGATGGTGATAAAGTCCGCATATGCTTTGGCTACACCCGCTGCAATAGTTCCCACCCCTGGCTCAGACACCAGTTTGACTGAAACCATAGCCTGCGGATTAACCTGTTTCAAATCAAAAATCAGCTGAGACAAATCTTCAATTGAATAAATATCATGATGCGGTGGAGGAGAAATCAGGGTAACGCCTGGTACCGAGTAACGTAAGCGTGCAATCAGACTATTGACCTTACCACCTGGTAGCTGTCCGCCTTCACCCGGTTTCGCCCCTTGAGCTACCTTAATCTGCAAAACTTCTGCCGAGGTCAGATAAGCAGGTGTTACACCAAAACGTCCAGAAGCAATCTGCTTGATTTTTGAGTTACGAATGGTACCGTAACGTGCCGGATCTTCACCACCTTCACCAGAGTTTGAACGACCACCAATGGTATTCATTGCTACAGCAATCGCTTCATGCGCTTCTGGAGATAACGCACCCAATGACATCCCCGCAGAATCAAAACGTGGAAGAATCGACTCTACAGACTCAACCTGATCAAGTGCAATCGGATTATCTGTTTTCAGCTTAAATAGATCACGAATAGTGGCAATTGGACGCTGGTTAACCAGCTGTGCATATTCTTTAAAGTCCTGATACTGACCAGAACGCACAGCTTTATGCAGCGCATTAATCACATCCGGATTAAAGGCATGATATTCCTTACCGAACACGAATTTTAGCATACCACCCTGATCAATCGGCTTACGCGCTTTCCAAGCTAAGTCAGCCAGTTTCTTCTGATCATTTTCAAGGTCAACAAAAGTTGCGCCCTGAATACGGCTTGGTACACCAACAAAGCAGGTATCTACCACTTCACTTGATAAACCCACAGCTTCAAACAGCTGACCGCCACGATAAGATGCAACGGTAGAAATGCCCATTTTTGACAGGACTTTCAGCAGGCCTTTTTCAATACCTTTACGGAAGTTTGCTTGCGCATGAATCGGATCACCCAGCAGTTCGCCTTTGGCAATCAGATCATTGATGACATCATAAGCAAGATAAGGGTAGATAGCTGTTGCACCAAAACCTAACAGTACTGCAAATTGATGTGGATCACGTGCAAAGCCGCTCTCGACCACAATATTGGCATCGGTACGCAAGCCAGCCTGAATCAGGTAATGATGGACAGCACCTGTCACCATGACCGCATTTGCCGGCAGATAGCCTTCACGAATCTTTTTGTCCGATAAGACCAGAATAGTTTTACCATCACGAATGGCCTGAGCAGACTCGGCACAGATCCGCGCGATTGCAGCCTGTAAACCTTCTTCTGCAACATAGTTCAGGTCAATCTCGGCAATCTCATAACCTGTGCGACCCAATGTACGGATCTGATGCATTTTTGAGTTAGACAATACTGGACTTGAAATAATCAGACGGTCTGCATGTTCTGGTCCCTGCTCAAATACATTCTGTTCACGACCCAGACAGGTTTCCAGTGACATCACGATTGATTCACGCAAAGGATCAATTGGCGGATTGGTCACCTGCGCAAACTGCTGACGGAAATAATCAGATACATGACGAACCTGGTGTGACAAGACGGCCATAGGAGTATCATCACCCATTGAACCGACAGCTTCCTGTCCACTTTCAGCAATCGGACGCAATAGCTGGTCCCGCTCTTCAAAGCTGACCATGAACATTTTTTGTGCAGCTTTTAACTGCTCATTTTTCAGACCTTTTTCACACAGGTGCTCTTCAAGCTCCGGACTGCCTTGCAACCGGATAGCATGGTCACGCAACCAGGCACGATAAGGACGCATATTTTTCAAGTGCTTGTTGACATCCTGAGTGTCTAGCAACTTACCGGTCAGGGTATCGATCACGAGAATCTGTCCAGGACCAACACGACCTTTAGAAATTACGTCTTCTGGCTCATAACCCCACACCCCAATTTCTGATGCCAAGGTAATATAGCCATTTTTGGTAATTACCCAACGAGCCGGACGCAGTCCGTTACGGTCTAGCATACAGATCGCATGGCGGCCATCCTGAATAACCAGACCTGCAGGACCATCCCAAGCTTCCATATGCTTAGAATTAAATTCATAAAATGCGCGCAAGTCTGCATCGAGTGTTTCCACATTTTGCCATGCTGGTGGAACCAGCATACGCAAAGCACGGAACAGATCCATACCACCACCCACCAGAATTTCTAGCATATTATCTAAACTTGATGAATCTGAACCGGTACGGTTCACAATTGGCGTCATCTCAGTCAAGCCGGGTAATAGCGGATTTTCAAATTTTGGTGTGCGCGCCATTGCCCAGTTACGGTTAGCTGTAATGGTATTAATTTCACCATTATGTGCCAGATAGCGGAATGGCTGAGCCAGTGGCCAACGTGGCAGTGTATTAGTCGAGAAACGCTGATGGAACACCACGATATGTGAGTGTAGGCGCTCATCGGCCAGATCTGTATAAAAATCTGCAATCGCTTCTGGCATCATCAGACCTTTATAGCTAATGACAGTAGTAGCCAGCGTGGTAACATAGAACAGTGGATCATTGACCTGCTGTTCGGCACGACGACGTGCCAGGAAAAGCTTGCGGTTAAATTCGACTTCAGTAACTCCCATCGGGCAGTTCACTAAAATCTGTTCAAACGCAGGTAGAGAACGCAAAGCAATTTCACCCAACACTTCAGTTTTTGTTGGGACTACGCGCCAAGTTGCAACTTTTAAGCCTTCTGCTTCTATTTCTTTATTTAAAATCTGTTTAGCATGGTGAGCTAAGGCTGGATCAGTATTTAGAAATACGGTTCCAGCAGCAAATATTTCAGTCAGGTTGACGCCAAGTTTTTGTGCTTCTTCACGGAAAAACTGTTTAGGCATCGCCAGTAACAAGCCACAACCATCACCGGTTTTACCATCTGCAGCAATACCGCCACGGTGAGTCATGCAACTTAAACTATGAATTGCAGTCTCGACCAAATGATGGCTGGCTTCACCCTGCATGTGGGCGATCAGGCCAAAACCACAGTTATCTTTAAACTCATCGGGTTGATATAAACCTTGAGCGGGAGCTACAGTATTAGGCGATGGCATGTGCATAGCGTACCCTTCTTAACATGGCCCCTAATGGGCATCGAACAATTTTTCTCTCTATAATTTGCAATTTGCTCTCTTAACCAGCAGCAGATGTAAAAAGCTCAGTCACCGGCCTAAATATACGCTTACTCTGTAAGAAAGGTATATGGTTATGGCTTCTGTTTTTCTTTCTACGAACTCTTTTAAAGCATGCAAGAGAAGTATCTAGCAGTTTAACTGAGCAGTTTTGGTGTCAACCGGATAAATCAGATTCAAATAGCCTTTTAATAAAGCAAAAAAGATGCCAACTTTTAAAAATATTACTAATTACTTAAAAAACATAAATCTAAGCTACTTAAAAGCATAGTAAGTTTATTTTTAAGACCAATTTACGACCCAATATGGTGCAAAATTATTTTAAATATAAAAAATATGCTCTATTTTGCATCATTGCGAAGAGTTTTATACAGGTCCTGAATTTTAATATTAATTAAAAGGATCACTAATTTCATTTTCAACAGGTTTAGAGGCATCAGCTGAGGTACCAGCACGTGATGGCTGCGAAACAGGAATATTAGATTGTGAACGCTGTACATCAACTACATTACCCTCTTGATCTCTTCTGGTAATTGTCGTTTTTACAGTGGAAGGCGCATTATTGGTTTGCGCTGTATTAGCTGCCGGGTTTGGTCGGCTAAGTAAGCTCTCATCAATTTTAGGTAAGGCAGCCGGTTTCAAGACAATTTCACGTACTTTTGCACTTCCGCTCATCTCCTCTGAACCTAAATCATTTACAAAAGCTGCATAATCTTCAAACTTTTGTGTATGCGGCTTAAGCGAAGGTGGAAGTACAAGATTTAATTGATCCAATGACTGTTCAGCTTCCTGAGCTGTCTTATACTTGCCATAAGCCAGCACATACTGTTCTGTCTGTTCTTCGCCACTGAGTCGGAAATAAATAAAATTATTACGTTGAGGCTGTTTCTTCAGAAAGCTTTTAATAATATCTTCTTCAGAAGAGCGAAATAGTTCATTGGTCCAGAGTTTCTTATTCTCCAGCATAAATTTAGTACCACGAAACTCAGGCTCATGAATGCCTGAGGCCACTATTCGAGTAGTCAGTTCAAGTGGCCGAACTTCTTCCAGCAATGCACCAAGATGGGTCATTGAACCAACCTTCTCAGGCTGGATCTGAGTTTGGGCTTCACTCTCAGGCGTTTTTTTCACTTCGACCAATTGCTCTTTATCTGTCATCAGCCAAAAGATAAAAGCAAGTAACAGGCACAGCAATCCGCTCATCAGCCAGATATACCGCTGAATATTGTCCCGTTGCATACGAACTGCTGCCATATTTTGCCTATGCTCCTTGTTGATTTGCAAGAATTGCCTGCTTCATCAGCTTTAAGTCAAATTCTCTGGTAATTATAGCTTGTCCCAACTGTTTCAGGAGGACCAGACGCAGTTGTCCATTCAGAACTTTTTTATCATGTGCCATGTATTCCAGAAACTGCTCAAGCGGAATGTGCGGACATACTATCGGTAAATTTGCACGTTGAATAATATTTTTTGTACGTTGCAAGTCGTCTGCTGAAATCCAGCCCATACGTTGAGACAAATCTGCTGCCATGACCATACCGGTGGCAACTGCCTCTCCATGCAACCACACTCCATAGCCCAGATAAGATTCAATCGCATGGCCAAAAGTATGGCCAAGATTTAATAACGCACGGTCGCCGTGCTCTTTTTCATCACGCGCCACAATACGGGCTTTATGCGCACAGGAGCGATACACTGCTTCGGCCAGAAGCTCAGAATCACGAGCAACCAGCTGATCCATATGCTGCTCTAGCCATTCCAGAAAATCACGGTCTTCCAGTAAGGCATATTTGATTACTTCAGCAAGGCCAGCCGATAATTCACGGTCAGGCAAAGTCTTTAACTGTGACATGTCTGCCATAACTACCTGTGGCTGCTGGAAAGCACCAATCATATTTTTACCCAGCGGGTGATTAATTCCTGTTTTCCCCCCGACACTGGAATCCACTTGCGAAAGCAAGGTTGTTGGCACCTGAATAAAATAAACTCCACGCTGAAAGCTGGCAGATGCAAATCCGGCCATATCTCCAATTACACCACCTCCAAGCGCCAGAACGGTACAGTCCCGGTTAAAGCCAGCTTGCAGAAGTGCATCGAAAATCAGATTAAGATGCTGAATATTTTTATACTGTTCACCGTCGGGCAATACACACGTAGCGACTACTTTATCCAGAGATTTAACCGCTCTTACATAATGGTTCAAGTAAAGTTTTTCGAGGGTAGTATTGGTTACAATCATAACCTGCTTGCCCAGAATATAAGGTTCAAGCAAAGTCTGAGGACTCAGATCACTACCAATAAAAATAGGATAACGGCGATCGCCTAATTCAACATATAAGGTTTGCATACAGTCTGGAACCCGTAATCATGGTGCGGAGTGTAACTCTTCAGAGCTAATAATCTTCAAGATTTTTTGGGCTAGATCTCGTGCTGCCCCTTGATTGGTCTCGATAATATAATGTGCCACTTCCCGGTAGAGCGGGTCACGGGCAGTCAACAGGTCTCGAAGCTTCTGTTCCGGGTTTTCTACTTGTAATAATGGCCGGTTTTTATCACGATAGGTACGTTGAAGCTGAATTTCTACTGGTGTATAGAGATATACTACGATGCCGCGCTGCTTGAGGAATTCACGGTTAGGCGCCTGCGTTACAGCCCCACCACCTGTAGCTAGCACCAGCTTTTGCCGAAGTGTTAGCTGGTCAATAACGGCGGTCTCCCGACTCCGAAAACCAGCTTCTCCCTCTTTTTCAAAAATCCAGGGGATATTTGCTCCTGTTTTACGCTCCAGTTCATGATCACTGTCCAGAAATTCCCGGCCCAGTAACTCTGCCAGATGTCGCCCCACAGTGGTTTTTCCAGCTCCCATCGGCCCTACCAAATAGATATTTGGCAGGGTGTCAAACTCTTTGCTTGGCAAGGAGTCACCTATTGAATTACTTGAATTAAAAATATATTAATGATTTCCAGTCGCACTGTCATTAACAATTCGTGGTGTGACAAAAATCAGTAACTCACGCTTGTTATCACTTTTAGCATCACGGCGGAATAAACGGCCTACACCCGGCAGGTCTCCGAGAACAGGTACTTTCGTTTGCGTATTCCTGGTTTCCTGTTCAAAAATACCGCCAAGGACTACAGTTTCACCATTGTTAACCAGCACATTGGTATTAATTTCATTCTTGTTAATCGCAATCTGTCCGGTTGGTGTCGGGTTCCCCGGAGTATCGCTGGTAATATTCAGCAACATCTGGATTTTACCATCAGGGGTAATACTTGGTGTTACATTCAGACTTAAAGTGGCATCCACAAATTCAGTGGTAGAGACTGCATTGGCACCACCACCTTCTGAAGACTGGTAGGGAATTTGGGCACCAGAAGCAACTCGGGCCTGCTGCTTGTCAGCTGTTAGTACTTTCGGCGTAGAAATGACTTCACCATAACCATCAGCCTGCAAGGCTGACAATTCGAGATCCAGCATAAAATCAGAAAGACTAATTAAACCGAAGGCAATACGGCTTGCACCCGATGCTGTAACGCCTAAATCCACATTCAGGTTTTGTGGACGCTCTATGGTGTATTTACCATCATCATCAGGATCACGCAGATTCCATAAGGTAGTTTCACTGCCGCCGACCAGCAGGCTGTTATTACGGGTAATACCCTGTGAAAGAATTCCCCACTTCACGCCCATTTCTTTGGTGAAGTCAGTACTAGCCCTGACAATACGGGCTTCAACCATCACCTGTTTTACAGCTACATCCAGAAGATCAATCATACGGCGGATCTGGTCAAGTTTCTGAGCAGTATCATTAATGATTAAGGTATTGGTACGTGGATCTATTGAAATGGTTCCTCTTGGACTCAGCAGGCTTCCCACGCTATCACCCAGTGCTTCCGTATTGTTTGAAGCACCGTTAGCACTACCATTACCACTATTTCTGCCTTGGGTAATCAGTTTTTCGATATCGACAGCTTTTGCATAATTCAGCTGGATATATTCAGTTTGTAAAGGCATAAGTCTGGTACTTTGCGCAATCGCCTTAGCCTCTTCCTCTTCTGCTTTAATCAGCTCTGCAACCGGAGCAATCCAGATTACATCACCATTACGACGTTTATCCAGGTTTTTGGTTTTTAAAATAATGTCTAAAGCCTGGTCCCATGGTACATCTTTCAGGCGCAACGTAATATTTCCCTGAACAGAGTCGGCTGCAACTAGGTTGATACCAGTGAAATCTGCTAACAACTGTAATACCCGACGAACCTCAATATCCTGAAAGTCGAGTGAAACCTTTTTACCGCTATAATTAGGTGCAGAACGGGTTTTGACCGTACTCTTTTCTTCCGGGCGCTTTAAACTGACTGTTAAGCGGTTCTCAGTCTGATACGCCATATACTCATAACTGCCAGTTGATTGAATAGTAATAATGCCATTACCGCCTTCATTATAGGCATCCACAGTCGAGACCGGCGTGGCAAAATCATTCATATTCAAGCGGCGGATCAGATGGGAAGGGATTTTATTTCCCAGCATCCTGACTATGACTTTACTTCCCTGCTGCTGTACATCAGCAGGAGTATTCGGGTTCAGAAAATCAATTAAAACCTGTCCCTCGCCCTGACTTCCACGCTGGAAACCAATGTTCGAGATACCCTGAGCAGGCTGCTGTGCTACAGCAACTGGCTGTGGCAATACTGTAGGCGCGCCTGTTACCGGATTAATCTTTAAAATAAAAGTATTGCCTTCTACACGGGTGGTAAAGGCACCCGCATCTTTTAAACTTACAATAATTCGGGAACGTTGTTCATCAGAGGCCACATGAATTGCGCTTGCTTCATTGGTAGCAACCGGAATACTAGGCTGTTTAAGATTTTGCTTGGCCTGATCAAAGTCTAAGATCAGTCGCGAAGGCTGTTCAAGCTGATAAGCCTGGGGCTGGGGTGGCAATCCATTAAACATGACTCGAATTTCTGTCCCTTGTCCCGGAATCTGCATAGGTACAATATTGGTAATATTGACCGCTGCACTTGCCACCTGCATCATTGCTGCAGCAACTGCTCCCATCGCAAATTGACGATATAAATGAATCATGCTGTTGCCATCCCCCATCAAAAATTCTTGAAAACTCTTTTTCATTTTTATTCCTTTCATCCTTAAGGCTGTGGCCCAATCAGTACTAGACTGCGGGGACGTTCCACATAGCCTTCTCGCCCATCCGGGATGATCTCAACCAGGTCAATCTGGGTAGGTGTAATCTGAACAATACGCCCATGATGCATACCCATATAGTTCCCGCGCTGCACTTGTTCAATCTGGCCATCAGGCGTCTGGATTAGTGCAATAATCTGCCCTCTTGAATTACGCATACTGCCTTTCATATTTAAAGATTCAAGGGCATAGCTCTCAAGAGGTTGGGGTTGGCGTGAAAAATTCGGATAAACCCGCTTCCCGGCCATAACTTTTAACTCAGCTGCAAGCGAGCTAGGTAAAAATGGACTTCTGAACTGATGTGCTGCATAAGCAAATGTAGGTACAGGACTGAACACAGGTGCCGGTTCAATCGGTAGAGGTGGCTGGTTACGAATGACTGCCATCTCTTCATTTACTGCATCTATACGTGAATCACAGCCTACCAGAATCATGCCGCAGCACAGGCCTAAAATGATCTTATTCCAAGTCATTGTGGCTGCCCTCCTGCTGGGGTATCCGTAGTATTTGGCTGCTCATTATTACCGACATATCGGTATGTTTTAGCTTTCACCGCATAATTTACTTCTGGAATATCTGAGTTCTGCGCCTGTGTACTGGTAATTTCAAAGTCATGCAGGGTTACAATTCGTGGAAGCGCCGCAATAGTGCTCACAAAAGAACCAAAGGCATGATAATCACCTGTTGCCTGAATATCAATTGGCTGTTCAATAAAGAATTCCTGCCGGATTTCACTTTCCAGACGAATATTTTTAAATTTCAGGCCAGAACTTACTCCTGCAACGTTAATATCTTCAACCAGTCCAGGAATCTCGGTTTCTTTAGGCAACTGTTCCAGTTGCTCATTGAAATTCGCTTCCATTTCCTGTAGTTGTGCCTGGTATTGCTGCAAGTTACGCAGTTTAGAGTCCTTTTCACGAAACTCGTTTAACAGATTCTGTTCTTGTGCCTGCGCATTAGAAATAGCTTCAAGTTTGGGGCGAATTGCTAAAAAATAGCCAATTGCACAAACCAGCAGAAACAGAAATACCCAGCAGGTCAGTTTGACTGAAAAAGGCCAGCTGCCGTAATTATGTGTATCCAGAGTATTAAACTGTTGCAGGAAGGCTTCTAGCGTCATTTTTCTTTTAGCAGGTTTAGCATCTTCCTGGTTTAAATCATCAAATTCTTCACGACTCATTGTGCTGCTCCCGCTGCAGGACCCGTTGCTGCTGTATTGGTTGGTGCATTGGGATCAGCCGATGGCGGACTATCAGCAGCAATCTCACCTGCGTCTACAGTTACAACAAAACTGCCATAGTTTTCTTCTGGTCGGGGTATCAGCGAAGTTGGGGTCTGCTCTTTCTTTTCTTCCGCGGCAAGGAATGAGTTCATAAAGGCATTACGATACCAAGGTGAAGCTTCTAGACCACGCAAAAGCTCAGCTACAGTGTTCGGGCTTTCTGCCTTCCCTTCGAGAGTGAATTTATCACCAGTCCGTGCAAATTTGGTCAGATACATATTGGCTGGGATTACACGTGCCAGCTCATCCACCAAACGAACAGTAACCGGACGTTTACCCTGTAAGCCCTGAATCAGGTTCATGCGCTCAATAATGGCATCACGCTGTTCTTGCAGGCCATCTAGAGATTTAAGCTGTATATCCAGGTTCTGGTTAGTACTGATAATCAGTTGATTAGCTTGTTCCTGATCATCCAGCTTGCGGTCATAGTACATCCAGGTCAGTACCACTCCGGCTAAACCTAGTAATGCCACCCCAATACAAATAATAATAAATTGCTTTTTCCGTTGTTCCCTTAGCTCATCACGCCAAGGGAGCAGGTTAATTGTTGTCATTAATCAAAACTCCTCAGCGCCAAACCACAAGCCACCATGAGTGAAGATGCATCTTTTTCAACTTTTTGTACATCAACCTGCGGCGCAAAACCCATCTGTAAAAATGGATTGGCAATTGTTACCCGGTAGCCCAGCTTTTGTTGGAGTAGTTTGGCCAGTCCCGGTATGTTGGCATTTCCACCTGCCAATAAAATATGATCAATCTCATTAAACTGTGAAGACGAGAAAAAAAACTGCAAAGAACGAGCAGCCTGTTGCACTAAGGCCTCTAAGAAAGGCTCGAGTATTTCAATATCATAATCATCTGGCAAATTACGCTCTTTTTTGGCCCGGCCAGCTTCTTCATAGGAAAGGCCATAACGATTCTGGATGTCCTGAGTCAGCTGCTTTCCACCAAAAACCTGCTCGCGAGTATAGATAATCTTGCCATGCTGCATGACAGACAAAGTTGTCATGGTGTGGCCGATATCTAGAATACCTACAGTATTCACCCCTATAGGCAATGTATCAGCGAACACTTTAAACGCACGTTCTAGCGCATAACTTTCTACATCAGCAATTTTCGCGGTTAGACCGGCCATTTCCAGCACTTCGACACGTGCATCTACATTTTCAGTACGGGTGGCCACCAGCAGTACATTTACTCGATCAGGATTTGCCAGTATATCTGGCAACACTTCAAAATCAAGACTGACTTCGTCTAAAGGAAAAGGAATATATTGCTCTGCATCCATACGGATCTGAACTTCACGTTCATCATCGTTCATGTCTGCATCCATCTCGATGACTTTATTAATCACCGCCGAAGTAGGTACTGCAAAAGCCGCACTAGCCGCCTGAGGGTTAGCAATGTCAATTACGCGCTCTAAAGCATCGGCAACCGCTTCAGGATTCAGAATATTTTTTTCAACGACACTTCCATCGGAAAGCGGATAAAGCCCGTAACTTTCAACCCAGTATCTGCCACCTTTTACAGAGAGCTCTAACAATTTAACCGAAGTAGAACTTACATCTATTCCGACTAATCCTTTATTTGGTTTACGATATAACCTGAGCACAATGCTTTCCTATTATTTTTTTATCCCCAAAAAAAATAACGAACTAATAGTCAGCGTATAATTTTGCACGGATACAATATCTAATCTAACAATCCGTTTATCTAACGGCTATACTGACCATCAATTAGTTTGCCATTAGCTCTTATTAAAACTTACTTGTTATGAAAAAGCTATCCAGTTCAGGCCGTGTTCACCCCTTTTTTTCTATTTTAATTATCATTCTAGTCTCAATACCAATAGGGTTTTATGGTATTTATCTTTATATTGCCCCTTCACTGCCTGAAATGAGTTCGCTCAAAAAAGCACCTTTACTTAAGCCGTTACAGGTCTATACTGCCGATAACGAGCTGGTGGCTGAGTACGGTGGAAAATTGTCTGTACCGGTTGAATATAAACAGATTCCGCCAGCCTTTATTCATGCTTTTCTTGCCGCAGAAGACTCCTCATTTTTTGAGCATAGTGGCATCAGCTTTAAAGGCTTGGGGCGTGCTGTTACAGAGAGTGTTACCGGATCTGACGTGCAGACTGGCGGTTCAACTATTACTATGCAGGTGGCCAAGAACTATTATTTAAGCCCGGAGCGTACTTTAAAACGTAAATTGACAGAGATTTTTCTGGCACGAAAAATCGAGCAAAACCTGAGTAAAGAAGAAATTCTGACCTTATATGTCAATAAGATTTTCTTGGGTAAAAATGCCTATGGTATCGCCGCAGCTGCCAAAATTTATTATAACAAAAGTCTGGATGAGCTAAGTCTGGCACAAATGGCAATGCTGGCCGGCCTGCCTAAAGCTCCATCAAAATATAATCCGGTTGCTAACCCTGAACGGGCATTGGAACGTCGCAACTGGATTCTGGGCCGTATGTTACAGCTTGGATATATCAGCCAGTCACAATATCAGGCTGCCGTGGCTGAGCCGATCAACTTGGACATGCCTGATCGTGGAATCAGTAACCGCTTTCCCTATGTAGGTGAGATGGTTCGCTCTGAACTGGTAGAACGCTTTGGTGATCTGGCCATTGATTCAGGCTATAAGGTGTACACCACCATTGACAGTAAACGTCAGGCCTATGCCGAACAGGCAGTGCAGAATGGTCTGGAAGATTATGACCGTCGCCATGGCTGGCGCGGGGCCGAGGCACATGATGAGCCTTTAAACAAATTTCGGGCATTTGCAAATACTTACCCTGCACAGGTAGTCAAGGTCAATTCCAACTCATTTGAAGCACTGATGCAGGATGGTTCTACAGTGACAGTACCATGGTCTGGCATGTCTTGGGCAAGGCCTTACCGCAATGCTAACAGTGTAGGGGGAGCGCCAAGTCGTGCCTCTCAGATTGTGAAAGTTAAAGATATTATCCGGTTGCGCCCGAATGAAAGTAAAACTTCATGGGCACTGGTCCAGTTACCAAAAGTACAGGGCCAGCTGATCGCAATTAATCCAAATAATGGAGCGATTGAAGCAGTTGTAGGGGGCTACAGTTTTTATCAGTCCAAGTTTAACCGGGCCTTACAAGGCTGGCGTCAACCTGGCTCCACGATTAAACCTTTTATTTATGCTCTGGCTTTAGAGCGTGGAATGACCCCCTATACGATGGTAAATGACAGTCCGATTACGATCGGCAAATGGACACCCAGAAACTCGGATGGTCGATATCTGGGAATGATTCCTTTACGCCGTGCACTCTATTTATCACGTAATACGGTCTCTGTACGTTTACTACAAAATGTAGGAATTGAGCGTGCGCGACAGTTACTTATGGACTTTGGTTTACGTGATGACCAGATTCCACGTAACTATACGATTGCTTTAGGAACACCACAGGTTCTACCTGTACAGATGGCAACCGGTTATGCCACCTTTGCCAATGGAGGCTACCGAATACAGCCTCATTTTATTAGTCGAATTGAAGATGCCTATGGCAAAGTGATTTTTGAGGCTGACCCGGAATATGCTTGTATTCCTTGCATTAATGCCAAAGATGATACTGAAGAAGACACTCCACAGACGCCTGATGATGAAGTCATTGAAGTGACTAATCAGTCTTTAGAGCAATCAAAGAATAATATTAGCGAGCAGAAAGAACCGGAATCAGATTATCGTCAGGCGCAGCGCATTTTAAAATCGAGCTCAGCTTATGATATGGCCAATATTCTTCGGGATGTGATCCAGCATGGTACAGGACGCGCTGCTTTAAAAATTGGCCGTGGTGATATTGGAGGCAAAACCGGTACTACAAATGATGCTAAAGATGCGTGGTTTGCGGGCTTTAACGGCAAACTAGTGACTGTGGCCTGGGTTGGCTTTGACCAGCCAACAACTCTGGGCCGTCGTGAATATGGCGGGGTAGCAGCTTTACCGATTTGGATTAACTTCATGGGTAATGCGCTCAAGGGTACTCCAGCATCCTGGGTACAGCTAGACAAAAATGCCAAAGCTCCCCGACTACAAGAAACAGCGGGCCAAGTAGAACCTAAGGTTGATCGTGCTTCCCCTCCTCTGGCACGTCCTTTATATCGTCCGGCTCCTCCTCCGGCTGCTGTCACTAATGACTTTGCCGATTTGCCCGGTGAAGAAATCCTGATTCCTTCACGCTCAGCTCCACCTCAAGTTAATACACCGGATCAACCTGCCCGAACACAGCAACCACGTACTGAACCTCAGCAACGTGATGCACTGGAGAATCTGATTCAAGAGGTCCAATGATTTAAATAAAGAAGCCACCATAAAGGTGGCTTCTTTATTCTTAAAGTCAGTCTTTTTTCTTGAACAGATAAATCTGAAAACTGCCTTGAGTCTCAAAATTTTCCAGTGCTTCTAATCTTTGGCGGCGCTCTGGTTTTGCCTTATAAGCATAAGGGGTCATGGCAACCAGATTTTTGAGTTGCGCCTGGTTGAGCAGTAGCCGGGTTTCAATCAGTGGCTGTTCAACCAGCTCAAAATATTCTGCCAGCTGCTCAACAAACTTGGCAGGTTCATGAGCATTTACTTCTTCAAATAATACTTCACGCATACTGTAGAGATGCTCAGGCCCTGGCGTAACTACCATAAGATAAGCCCCTGGCTTTAAAACCCTCAAGATTTCCTGCTGGGGAATGGGACTAAACAAACTGGTACATAGATCTATTGAATGGTCAATTACAGGTAAAACTGCACCTGTACCAACCACCCAAGTTACCTGCTGATTGGTCTTTGCAGCAACCTGTACCGCATTTTTAGCGATATCAACTCCTACACATTGCAGGACTTCAGACTGCATGGCCTGCGTGTAATATCCTTCACCACAACCAATGTCCAGCAGGTTTTCAATACGAAGACTGGAGATTATCTTGACCACTGCCTGCTGTAACGGTGCATAAAAACCATCAGCCAAGAATGCTCGTCTTGCCTGAACCGACTCAGGCGTATCGCCCGGATTTTTACTGTGTTTATGTTGTACCACATGCAGATTGACATACCCGTGTTTGGCTACATCATAACTGTGGTGATTTACGCAGCGCCATGTCCTGTCTATCAATTTGAGTTGTTCCCGACATACAGGACACATGAGCAGGTTCATTATTTTCTCCAGAATAAAAAAAGCCGGCAGTTATTAGCAAATGCCGACTTTTATAAAAAGATTTGCTTAACGTAATTTTAAGGTCATTAGTCCCAAAACCACTAGCATAATTGTAATAATCCAGAAGCGGATTACTACTTGGGTTTCTTTCCAGCCCTGCTTTTCATAATGATGATGCAATGGTGCCATCAGAAAAACTCGTTTGTTACGCATACGTAGCGAGCCAATTTGCAGGAAGACGGAAATTGCTTCCATGACAAATACACCGCCCATAATTGCAAAAACAATCTCCTGACGAACCATGACCGCAATTGTACCGAGCATTGCTCCCAGTGCCAGAGCACCCACATCTCCCATAAACACCTGAGCAGGATGAGCGTTGTACCAGAGGAAAGCCAGACCGGCACCAATCATGGCCGAACAGATAACTACCAGTTCAGAAGAATATTTTACATAAGGAATATGCAGATAATCAGCAAAGCGTACATCACCTGCCAGATAGGCAAATACACCTAGTCCTGCAGCAACCAGTACAATAGGCATAATTGCCAAACCATCCAGACCATCAGTCAGATTAACCGCATTTGAAGCACCATTAATAACCAGATAGGTAAAGACAATAAAGGCGATACCGAATGGGATAACGGATAATGGAATCGTCAGATTTTTAAAAAATGGAATAAGCAGATCCAGCATGTTAGCTGTCTGTACGGCACTAGGTTGCTGGGTTGCAATATAATACAGTGCAATACCGGCACCTAAAGAGGCAATAGATGTCCAGAAGAATTTCTTGCGCGCAGGTAGTCCGGCATTATCTTTATAACGGATTTTGATCCAGTCATCTGCCCAGCCTACTGCACCAAAAATTACCATCACGCCCAGTACAATCCAGACATAAGGATTAGATAAATCTGCCCAGAGTAGTGTTGAAATACCAATCGATAATAGAATTAACACCCCACCCATAGTAGGTGTACCCATTTTTTTCGCATGATTTTCAGGAGCAAAAGAGCTGACTGCTTGACCATATTTAAGTGCCTGTAACTTGCGAATCATGACTGGTCCCAGAATGAGACCAATACTGAGGGCCGTCAGGACACTCAATAGAGAGCGAAATGTTAAATAACGAACCACCTGAAACGAACTATGATAGCCCGCAAGCTGTTCAAACAACCATAACAGCATTAAATTTTCTCCATCAAATCAGCCATCAACGTCTCCATATGGGTATAACGAGAACCTTTAAACAGGAAACTCATAGACTGTGGTTGATGTGTTTCGACCAGACTCATTAGAAAAGGAAGCGCTTGGGCCTGAGTCAGAAAGGCCTGCATTTTTTTCCCGTATTGGGTGCTACGGGCACCTTCAAGTGCAGCGGGTGCAAACTCGCCAACTGCTATTACAAAATTGATATCCTGGCTCACCAGATCACGCCCCAGACGGTAATGCTCAACAGCTGCAGCGTCACCCAGCTCGCCAATATCGCCAGTGACCATTACTTTGATACCGGATTGCTGTGCCAGAACTTCTCCGGCCGCCCGCATCGATGTAGGATTGGCATTATAGGTATCATCAATAAACAAATGCTGTTTATGGCTAATAAAATTTAATCGCCCTTTAGCCCCTTGTGCCAGCTCGAGACCGACAACTATATCGTCCAGAGAAATACCAATCGCAAGCGCGAAAGCTGTAGCTGCAGTTGCATTCTGTACATTATGTAAACCCGCAAAAGGCAGATTAACTTCACGTATGCCCTGTGGTGTATGTAGCATGAATTGGACAGACTGAGCCAATAGCGTCATTTCTGTTGCATATATATCGCCGCCTTCACCAAAACTCAGGACTTGCGTTGTCTGAACAGCATGACGGATAGCGTCAGTAAAATCATCAGCCGACGGAATAACTGAGATTCCATCTTTTGCTATATGAGCATAGATTTCTGATTTAGCCCGACAAATGCCTTCACGGCCTCCAAATTCACCTAAATGTGCAGTACCAATATTAATGATACCTGCCACCTGTGGCTGAACCAGCTGTGAAGTATAATCAATTTCACCCTGATGACTGGCGCCCAGCTCCATCACTGCATATTGATGTTCAGCTGTAAGCTCGAGCAACATCATAGGTACGCCCAAATCGTTGTTCAGATTGCCTCGTGTGACCAAGGTAGGTGCAAGACGGGACAGAATACTGCCCAGCATTTCTTTAGTAGTCGTTTTACCACTACTCCCCGTCAGCGCAATTACTTTAAGCTGTGGATTCTGCTGACGACGATAGGCTCCAAGCCTTCCTAGTGCCTGCCGTGTATCTGTAACAACCAGCTGCATCATGTCAAGGTCAAGAGGACGCTCAACAATTGCAACCTGGCAGCCCTTATCTAAAACTTGAGCCACAAAATTATGTGCATCGAAACGCTCACCTTTTAAGGCAAGAAAAGCATCTCCAGCTTCTGCCTGCCGTGAATCCGTCAGAATCCGCTTGATTGGCTGCTCAGGGCAACGTTCCTGATACCAGTAGCCTTGTGTTGCTTCCATTAATTGTTGGGCTGTCCAAGGCTCCAAAGACCCGGTACTTGTTGTAGAGGTATGCATAAGTTTTCCTAGTCAGCAGAATAGGCTTGAGATAAATTGCAGTGTTGGGCTTCAAGTGCGGACTGCACTTCGACCACGTCATCAAACCAGTGACGAACGCCATCAATTTCCTGATAGTTTTCATGACCCTTTCCGGCAATGACTACAATATCGCCAGCTTGTGCCTGTTGCACTGCATATTTGATTGCTTCACGCCGGTCGCGAATTTCCTGCACATGATGGTTACCAAAATCAACCCCATTCTTCATATCAGCAAAAATCTGTTCAGGACTTTCTGTTCGCGGGTTATCTGAGGTGAGAATCACCGGGTCAGCATCATTAAGAGCTGCCTGAGTCATCAACGGACGTTTGCCACGGTCGCGATCACCACCACAACCGAATATGGCCCAAAGCTGATGCTGGACATGACGTTTCAAGGTAACCAGAACCTGTGTTAAAGCATCAGGTGTATGAGCATAATCCACTACAAATAAACGCTCTGCATCACGGATCACCTGCATGCGGCCTGGAGCTCCCTTGAGCTGAGGTACAGTTGCTAAAATATCACTCAGTTTAAAACCGGCCTGCTCTACTGCAATCAGACTAGCCACCAGGTTTTCAATATTAAATTGACCTAAAAGCGGGCTCTGTACCACATATTCACCTGTTGGGGCGATCAGCTTAAACTTCGCTCCTTCCAGACTGTAGTGAATATCAGATACGCGATAATCTGCTTCTGGATGTTGTAATGAGTAGGTCAAAATCTTTGGTGGGGCCGGATTGGCTTGTGCTGTTTCCAGCATCACTGGTGCATAATCATCATCCAGATTGATTACGGCACTACGCAGCGTAGCAAATTTGAACAGCAAAGCCTTGGCATCTGCATAAGCTGCCAAGGTTCCATGATAATCCAGATGGTCTCGACTCAGGTTACTATAAATAGCAATTTCAATCTCGCAGCCATTCAGACGGCCCTGCTCCAGGCCATGTGAGCTAGCTTCGAGAGCAACAAAATTCGCACCCTGAGAGGAAAAATCATGCAGGGCATTTTGTAGCTGTAACGCATCTAGTGTGGTATGTGTTGAAGCGACCAGATGCGGTAAAATACCGTTACCCGTCGTTCCCATTACAGCGCAGGGCTGCTTCTGGAAGCTGATCAGTTCTGCTATCAGCCGGGAAATAGTGGTTTTACCATTAGTCCCTGTGACAGCTAGAATTCGGGCAGAATTTACCGGCCGGGTAGCCTGTAAATACTGTTTTTGCCACCCACCCATCCATTGTCTGACCTGGGGACAAACCCATGCTGTGGTCACCCCGAGATCAGATTCGGAAATAATACCAAGAGCACCTTGGCTTAATGCATTTTCCGCAAAAATACGAGTTTTATCAGACTGACTTAAGCTATCTAGAGCAATAAAGATCTGTCCTGCCTGTACTTTACGGCTATCCAGACAAAACCCGCTAAATGGCTGATTCGCCCACTCTACGTTGGCATTACCTGGATATATTTCACTAAATGTAATTGTCATGCATCACCTGATTTACGGTTCCTGTGGAACATCGAGCGGCTTATCTAATGGCACATTCATCAAACGGAGTGATTCCTGCATTACCCTGGCAAATACTGGCGCAGCCACCAGACCGCCATAATATTTTCCTTTCGGATTTTCTACGACCACAAAAATAGCCAGTCGTGGATCACTTACTGGTGCTACACCAGAAAACAGAGCGCGGTACTCATTACTCGAATAACCCTTACGGTCAGCTCGCAGTTTATGGGCCGTACCTGTTTTACCTGCAACACGGTAACCGGGAATATTAGCCTGACGTGCAGTTCCTCCAGGTAATGTTACCTGTTCCATCATCAGGAGTACCTGATCAGCGATTTTAGGTTCAAGAAGCTGCTCACCTTTAGGCGGTTCATCCAGCTTATAAAGGCTAAGAGGCATTTTTACACCATGATTTGCCAGCATGGCATAGGCCTGTACCATTTGCAGTACAGTGGCATTAATACCGTAACCATAAGACATAGTGGCTACTTCTGAAACATTCCATTTACTTGGTGGTAAAATCAGGCCTGTACTCTCACCCGGGAACTTCACAGCTGAACGTTGCCCGAAACCAATTCGCTTAAAAAATGTCGGAAGAGTTGAATAGGGTAAAGATAAAGCCATCTTCGCCACACCAACGTTTGATGACTTGATAATTACACCAGTTACACTAAGCTGGCCATAACTATGCGTATCACGAATAGTATGGTTACCGACCCGCATTGAGCCTGAGCCTAAATTAATAATGGTATTTGGTGTATATTTACCACTTTCTAGCGCCGCAGCCACACTTAATGGCTTCATGGTAGAACCCGGTTCAAACATATCGATTGCACCGCGGTTTCGCATGGCATCTTTATTGGCCAGTCCATTTTTATCATTCGGGTTATAAGAGGGCCAACTGGTCATGGCCAGAATCTCACCGGTTTTAACATCTACTGCAATAGCACTGGCCGAGCGGGCATTGTTGGCGATACCTGCAGCTGTAAGTTCACGATAAAGAATATATTGCAAACGTGAGTCAATACTGAGTGTAATATTTTCACCCGGTTCAACTTCTTTAATAACCTCGGTTACCTTCAACCGGTTACCGCGTTTATCACGGATAACTTTCTGCTCACCATCAACACCAGCCAGCCGTTTGTTAAGCTGCATTTCCAGGCCTTCAATACCAGTCCCTTCACTATTGGTCAAACCAATAATCTGAGCATTTGGCTGTGGCTGCGGATAATAGCGTTTATAATTTTTCTCGGCATATACCCCCTGAAAATCTCGCTTGACGATCAGGTCTGCCTGCTGTGGTGGTACTTCTTTTTTCAGAACCAGATAACGTGATCTTGGCCGCTCGTTTAATTTTCTTTTTAATTCGGCCCGATCGATACCGACTGCATCGGCCAACTCATCCAGATTAAGATTTTTATCAGGTAACTGACGCTTGAGTTTGCGGTTATTCGGATCTTTTTTTAACTCGGCTGTAATCTCGTCGTAGAGCTTTTTATTATCAAAATAATCACGCGGATCAATTACAATTTTCATAATTGGCGTGCTGATCGCCAGAGGTACACCATGACGGTCGCTAATGACCCCACGCATGGCTTTTAAAGACTCGGTTCTTAAAATATTGGCATTGGCCTTGTTCTGCAGAAAGTCCTTATTAATAATCTGTACGTAAAATGCACGCGCAATCAATATGACAAAACACAGTAATACCACGCCCCACATTAAATAGAAGCGCCACATATCAAAGGCAAGAGTAGGTTTTTCCGAAATTGACTGCTGTTTTCTTCGTGTTTGCTTAATTCGCTTGTCTACCATACAGCATGCCTTATTTTTTTTGCTCAGAAGTCATAGGTAAGGAAATCACCACAGTTTGTGAAGCCGGCGGAGAATACATACGCAACTGGGTTACTGCCCGGGTTCCAATCTGGGCAGTGGCGCCAAAAGTCTGTTGTTCAATCAGCAGGCGTCCCCATTCTGCGTTCAGGTCATCCCTTTCACGCATATAGGAACTCAGATCTCGGTAATCATGACGATATTGAAAAACCTGAAAAACCACCATGACCGCACTCATAAAAACCAGCAGTACCAGAACTGTGTAAACCACAATTTTCTTGAGAGCCGGTTTCTGCAAGAGAGGTTGTTCAGCTTTTTCTTCAACAACTTTTTTTTTCATTGTGCGCCTTACTATGCTAAGCGTTCTGCTACTCTTAACCAAGCACTACGTGAGCGTGGGTTTTCTTTAACTTCGGCATCACTGGCTTTAATACGTGAAATTTTCTTCAAACGGCGAGTGTCCTGCTGTATTTGCGGCATTCCCCAGCCTGAATCTTCGGCCAAACTTGATTCTTTTTGTATAAACTGTTTGATCAGACGGTCTTCCAGTGAATGGAAACTGATTACCGCCAGGCGTCCATGTGGTTTAAGAATATCGACTGCCTGTGGTAGAAACAGCTCAATATCCTCTAATTCTTTATTGATGGCAATACGAATAGCCTGAAAGGTACGCGTAGCAGGATGCTTGTGTTTTTCCCATTTTGGATGGGCAGTTTTCACGAGTTCAGCCAGCTGGCCAGTGGTTGCAATGTAGCCTGCCTGTTTAATTGCGCGGGCTAGGCAGCGACTGTAACGCTCTTCCCCATACTGATAAATAATATTGGCTAATGCCTCTTCTTCAATATTGACCAGCCACTCTGCTGCGGTTTGGCCTTGGGAATTATCCATACGCATATCTAAAGGTCCGTCTTGCATAAAGCTAAAACCGCGTTCAGCCTGATCAAGTTGTGGCGATGAAACCCCTAAATCTGCCATGATCCCATCGACTTCAGTTATACCAATTTTTTCAAGCTCCTGTTTAAGGTCAGCAAAACTGGCATGAATAATTTTAAAGCGAGCGTCCTGCTGCTCGAGCTCGGCAGCAACAGCCAAAGCCTGAGGATCTTTATCGAAGGCATAAACCTGAGCATCTGTATTGAGCTGAGCCAGTAATTCACGGCTATGGCCACCTCGGCCGAAGGTTGCGTCTACATAAATTCCTGTATTGCGCTCTGCCAGTACGGCAGCAACAGTTTCATGGAGTAATACAGAAATATGCGACATAAGATCGGTTCAGACAGCTAAAAATTTAACTGCACATTATTACCCTGTTTTTATAAAGCTCCAAATGGCTTTTTGTAGGGAAATATTATTTTCTATAGAGAAAACCGTTTTGCCGATCTTTTTTAAAGCCTCATTAAAAAGCCCTGACAGAATTATTCTGCTACAGGGCTCTTCCAGAGGAACTACTTGAACGACGAATGGTTAGCGACGATCATTATAAATCTGGTCAAATGTTGCTCCATTTACAAAATGGGTTTGCTGTGCCTTGCTCCATCCCCCGAATACTTCATCAATGGTGAAAGTTTTCAGCTTGGGAAATTGAGCAGTATATTTCGCCATAACTTTCTGGTTACGTGGCCGATAATAGTATTTTGCTGCCATTTCCTGGCCCAAAGGAGAATACAAATAATTAATATAGCCGGTAGCCAGCCATTTATTACCATTTTTTTCAACTGTCTTGTCAACAATTGCAACCGATGGTTCTGTTAAAATTGAAATTGATGGATAAACAATATCATATTTATCACGGCCTAAAGTTTTAAGCGTGACTAGAGCTTCATTTTCCCAGGTTAGCAGTACATCACCCATGCCACGTTCGGCGAATGTCGTCATAGAAGCACGTGCAGCAGAGTCCATCACCTTGACATTCTTATACATGCTTTTAACAAACTCTCGTGCCTTAGCATCATTACCACCCGGCTGTTTCAGCGCATAGCCCCAGGCCGACAGATAGATCCAACGTGGCAAGCCGCCTGTTTTAGGGTTAGGTGTAATAATCTGCACACCCGGTCTGGTCAGATCTTTCCAGTCCTGAATTTTTTTCGGATTACCTTTACGTACCATAAAAACGATAGTTGAAGTATAGGGTGCAGAATTATAAGGAAATTCTTTTTGCCAGCCTGCTTTAATCTGGCCAGATTTTACGATCTCATTAATGTCATTTGCCAAGGCTAAAGTCACTACATCACCTTTTAAACCATCAACTACTGAGCGTGCCTGTTTACCTGAACCGCCATGTGACTGTTTAAATTCAACTGTTTGTCCGGTACGGCTTTTCCAGTAAGCACCATATGACTTATTGAACTCATCATAAAATTCACGTGTCGCATCATATGAGACATTCAAAAATTGACGGTCAGCAGCTTGTGTAACTGAACCACATAGTATTAAGGTGGCTAACATGCCACCTTTTAAACCCCATTGGAAATGCTTTCTCATTTACTTCTCTAGGTCACTTGATAAACAATTTGCAATATACTGAAAATTTTTATAAAACAACAACTCATTATACGGTTGAGTATTGCATTCCCTTCAATTGATTAAGTTCTACAGTTCCTGATTTTTATATAACGTTGTTTTAGGCACAGTTATCATGTTTTCTCTAACTGAAACTCTCATCTTTTATTGAGCTTCTAGTACAGTCAAAAAATCCAAGTATCTTGAGCACTCTTAAGTTTCCTATTTTCTCTTCACCTTCTCTACACATTTATCTGTTAAAACTACACTTCCAATACAGCTTAGGGTTTATTGTAATTTTTTAACTAGAGTTAGTTTAAAATTTTGTAATGAATTGTGAGTCTATACTGTAACTGTTAAGACAAAGCTGTTTTAATTCATGCGATTTTCGGCAAACTTTATAAAAATTAGCCGATTTATAGGGGGAATCTTCTTACATGAACATGAATTTATTTAAAATTTTTTACTTAAGTTTGAGTATGCTTACACTCAGCCAGATGGGGCATAGCGCAGTTATTGTACAAGGCAACAGTCTTAAAAATCAGGATTTATCTAAAATACCTGGTTCTACCCATGCTCCTGCTAAAACAGGCTCTCTTATCGAAAAAGCTTTAAACCAGCGCCAATCTGAGAAAACTACGCCTTCAGTTGACAGATCCGAGCTGGATTTAAAAATGTTGACTTCTATGCGTGCTGCTCCTACCCAGAATTTTCTGGCGGCACAGAACCAGCGTTTCAGCCGTCTGGTACAGATTATTTTTCCACAGCAAACCTCTTAATTTTATAATTTTCATAGTCTTTTTTAGCCTGACCTGCCTGCGGTGAATTAACCCTTAAGCTGTCAGGCTTTTTCGTTATAATAGTCTTAATCTGTTATTGAAAATTAAGAGTTATGAACGTCCGCACCCGTATTGCTCCTTCTCCAACTGGCTTTCCCCATGTTGGTACTGCTTATATCGCCCTGTTCAATATGTGCTTTGCCAAGCAGCATGGAGGCGAATTTATATTGCGTATTGAAGATACCGATCAGCTGCGTTCAACCCCTGAATCAGAAAAAATGATTCTGGACTCATTAAAATGGCTGGGACTGAACTGGTCAGAAGGACCGGATATCGGTGGCCCACATGCACCATACCGCCAGTCCGAGCGTATGCATATCTATAAACAGTATGCATTAGAACTGGTTGAAAAAGGTCATGCTTTTTATTGCTTTGCAACTCCAGAAGAACTCGACCAGATGCGTGCCGAACAGCAGGCCCGTGGTGAAAGTCCACGCTATGACGGCCGGGGTCTGCAGCTCTCTCATGAAGAAGTTGAATGCCGTCTGGCAGCTGGTGAACCTCATGTTATTCGCATGAAAGTACCTGCTGAAGGCGTATGTAAATTTAATGACATGCTGCGTGGTGAAGTTGAGATACCTTGGGCTCAGGTAGACATGCAGATTCTGCTAAAAACTGACGGATTGCCTACTTATCATCTGGCCAACGTGGTTGATGACCATCTTATGCAAATTACGCATGTCATCCGTGGCGAAGAATGGATTCCATCGGCACCAAAACACCAGTTGCTGTACTCCTACTTTGGCTGGGATATGCCAACAATCTGTCATATGCCACTACTACGTAATCCGGATAAGTCCAAGTTATCTAAACGGAAGAACCCAACATCAATCAATTATTACCGTGATATTGGTGTATTGCCAGAGGCCCTACTAAACTATCTGGGTCGTATGGGTTGGTCTATGCCAGATGAAAGTGAAAAGTTTACGCTGGCAGAAATGATCGAACACTTTGACATTAAACGTGTATCACTAGGCGGCCCGATTTTTGATGTTGAAAAGCTTAACTGGTTAAATGGTCAGTGGATTAAGGCATTGTCTCCTGCAGAATTGTTAAATACCCTGCTCAACTGGAAGGCAGACCGTAATAAACTTGAAGAGATTGCTGCAGCCATCCAGCCGCGAATTAACCTGCTTTCTGAGGCAGTAAACTGGGCGGGCTTTTACTTCAATCAGTTCCCGAATATTTCCAAAGAACAGTTTGAAAGTAAAAAACTGACTGAGGAGCAGGTTCGTCAAAGCCTGCAATTTGCCATCTGGCGGCTGGAAAGTCTATTTACCTGGAATAATGATACGGTCAGCCAGACTCTAATGGATCTGTCTAACCAAATGGGCATCAAGCTACGTGATTTCATGCCTGCTTTTTTTATTGCGATTGCCGGTTCAACCTCATCCACGCCTGTCATGCAATCTATGGTGACTTTAGGTCCCGACTTGACCTTTGCCCGTTTGCGTCGTGCACTAGAAATTGTAGGTGGTCCGAGCAAAAAAGAGTTAAAAGCCTGGGAAAAACTTAATGAAAGTCTGAAATTGCCGAAAAATGAAGCAGATGATCAAGGCGAGTAAATATTTGTGTTGACGTATGAGCGCAATGCCCCTAATATTGCGCTCACACAAACGCTGGGGTCATAGCTCAGTTGGTAGAGCGCTACAATGGCATTGTAGAGGTCAGCGGTTCGATCCCGCTTGACTCCACCAGAAGCTGTTCTACTTTGTGTAGCTGCCTCATAAGTCCCTATCGTCTAGAGGCCTAGGACATCGCCCTTTCACGGCGGTAACCGGGGTTCGAATCCCCGTAGGGACGCCAAATTCTAAAAGCCACTGACCTATTCAGTGGCTTTTTTTATGCTTACACTTTCGGCTTACCTACACTATTCGGTAAAATAGACCGCAAAAGAGTTTAGGAGTTTTTCATGCAATATCGCTGCCCACAATGCCAGAGTCCCAAGATCATACCAGTCAGTCAAGGAACCAATACCACCCGTCCTGTGGTTCCCAAAAGTCTGGTGTTCCTGATTCCGGCTATTTTTATTCTATTACTACTGGTGGTAATCAGTATCGGCATGTGGATCTTTGATGATGGTGCCGGCAGTACATTGCAAATGGCGACTATAGCTGTATTTATTATCTGCCTTATAGCCGGATTCCTGTTCTGGCGCGATTTGCCAGACTTTAAACTGTCCATGCAGGCATTTATGCAATCCCAGAAACAATGGAAGTGTCGTGAATGTGGCCATGAGTGGCAGATCTAAACCCTAAAATAATTTAGTGACTGTGTTCATGATCATTCTGATGGTCATGAGCAAGTGTCTGACATGGGTCCTCCTCAATCTGTAACGTCACCTCGGTAATACCATGCTCATGGGTCAACATTTCGAGAGCATTTTGATGAAGTTGGTTCCGGTTTGCATGTGGTGCATACAAATGCACAGTTAGATGCACATTTTTAGAAGTAATAGCCCAGACTTTAAGCTGATGAATGCTCTCGACACCATCGAGTTCCAAGAGGTCATTACGCAGCTTTTCAATATCGATCTCTTCAGGTACGCCTTCAAGTAGAATATTGATACTCTGTTTCAGCAATATCCAGGTCCGTGGTAATACCCAGAAACCAATTAGCACTGCGATTAGGGTATCTACCCACATCCAGCCAGTAAAATAAATAATTAAGGCGCCAACAATAACACCAACTGAACCCAAGGCATCACTCAGAACCTCAAGATAAGCCCCTTTCACATTTAGGCTGTCTTTCGAACTCGAAAACAGAATGCGCATGGAAATCAGATTGATCACTAGGCCAATAATTGCCACGGAGAGCATGCCAAGGCTCTGAATCTCGGGAGGCTGGCTAAAACGTTGGTAGGCTTCATATAAAATATAGATAGCCACCACAAACAACATACAGGCGTTGAAAAGTGCTGCCAGAATTTCAAAGCGTTGATAGCCAAAGGTACGCTTATCATCAGCGGGACGTTTAGCAATTTTAATGGCAACCAATGCAATAGCTAACGCTGCGGCATCGGTAAACATATGCGCGGCATCTGATAACAGAGCCAAACTTTGGGTTATAAAGCCCGCAACTATCTCAATAATTAAGAAGGTCGTAGTTAGTGCCAAAGCAAAACCAAGCTTTTTGGCATTACCTTCAGTGACGACTGCATGACTGTGATCGTGCCCATGATGCGCGCCCATTGACAGTCTCCTCGATTCTTAGTGGATTACTCTACAGTTCTTATCCTCTAAGGTAACAGTATGCTACTGGGATATCCAGTTCACTTCTGACAGTAAAACAATGTTTAATTTACCAATTTGAGAATTCAGTTAACCAATTGTTACTATGGATTTTTCTATTGGTATGGTCTGAGATGCCAAAATCCTAAAAACAAAAAAACCAGCCCTCAGGCTGGTTTTTCAGTTGTGGCTATTATCCACTGATTTTTTTATATTTGGCGCGTTTGGTTACAGCTGCATCGCCTAGGCGTGACTGACGATATGCTTCATATTCAGCATAGTTACCCGTGTAAAATTCAGGCTGCTCATTTTCAAACGACAAAATATGCGTTGCAATACGGTCCAGGAACCAGCGGTCATGCGATACCACCATAACTGTACCCGGAAAGACCAAAATTGCATCTTCAAGTGCACGCAAAGTTTCAATATCAAGATCGTTTGAAGGTTCATCAAGCAGGATTACATTAGCACCCTGCTGCAAGATTTTTGCCAGCTGCAAGCGGTTTCGCTCGCCACCAGAAAGTTCACCTACACGTTTCTGCTGGTCTTGGCCTTTAAAGTTAAAACGGCCAATATAGGCGCGAGACGCAATTTCGTAATCACCTACTTTCAAGATATCCAGACCGCCAGAAACCTCTTCCCATACGGTTTTGTTGTTATCCAAGGTGTCACGAATCTGGCCAACATAGGCCACTTTAACTGAATCACCCAGAGTAACTGTTCCGGTATCTGGCTGCTGTTCCCCAGTCATCATACGGAATAGTGTGGTTTTACCCGCACCGTTTGGACCGACAATACCAACAATTGCTGTTGGTGGTACAGAGAAGGTCAGGTTTTCATAAAGCAGACGTCCATCAAAGGATTTACTGATGCCTTCAACTTCTACTACCTTATTACCTAAACGCGGACCAGGTGGAATATAAATTTCAGAAGTTTCATTACGCTGCTGGAATTCTTTAGAGTTTAACTCTTCAAAACGCTCCATACGAGCCTTGTTCTTTTTCTGCTGGCCTTTGGCATTTGAACGAACCCATTCGAGTTCTTTTTTCAAGGCTTTAGCAAAAGACTCTTCCTGTTTCTGTTCCTGTTCTAGACGGGCATTTTTCTGTTCCAGCCAAGACGTGTAATTGCCCTGGTAAGGAATACCATGTCCGCGGTCAAGCTCCAGAATCCACTCAGCAACGTTATCAAGGAAATAACGGTCGTGCGTAATAGCAACAATGGTACCAGGAAAGTCTTTTAGGAAACGTTCTAACCAAGACACAGATTCTGCATCCAGGTGGTTAGTCGGTTCGTCAAGAAGGAGCATGTCCGGTTTAGATAGGAGCAGACGGCAAAGTGCAACACGGCGGCGTTCACCCCCTGAAAGCAGAGTCACGTCAGCATCCCAAGCCGGCAAGTTTAATGCAGCAGCAGCCTGTTCCATCTGGTTATTCAGATTATGCGCATCCCAAGTCTGGATGATGGCTTCAAGTTTCTCTTGTTCTTTTGCAAGTGCGTCAAAGTCAGCATCTTCTGCTGCATATTCTGCAAACACTTCATCCAGGCGGGCTAATGCATCTAACGGTTCACGCAGACCATCTTCAACATTTCCACGTACATCTTTGTTCGGATCCAGGGGTGGTTCCTGTTCCAGATAGCCGATTTTAATACCTGGTTGCGCACGTGCTTCCCCAGAGAAATCTTTATCTACGCCCGCCATGATACGGAGCAGAGTTGATTTACCTGCACCGTTAAGACCGAGCACACCAATTTTTGCACCCGGAAAAAATGACAAAGAGATGTCTTTCAGGATTTCACGCTTAGGCGGAACCATCTTCGACACACGGTTCATCGTGTAAATATATTGGGCCACGCAGGACTCCTCAATTGAAAATCAGAATATCGCAAACTGCGAAAAAATAACCAGCGTATTATACGATGAATACCATGAAAACATAAGGCGTACTCTGGGTATTCTGCGGGTTATCTCCCAACCTTTTGTGACTAAAAATTAATCTCACACCAAGATTTTGAGTTTGCTTAAACTCATCACTATACTTATGAAATAAATAGATATAGACAAAGAATAGGAAAGCTTTATTTCATATTAAAAAATGCTAGACTCGATCAGGTTTTAACCCACATCGAAGAAATAATATGACATATAAAGATGAAACTTTGGCAATTCATGCCGGTTATAGCCCTGAAGCGACGACGAAAGCCGTAGCGGTACCTATTTACCAGACCACGTCCTACTCTTTCGATAATACTCAACATGGGGCCGACCTGTTCGATTTAAAAGTCCAGGGCAATATTTATACCCGTATTATGAACCCTACAACGGCGGTTCTTGAACAGCGTATCGCAGCTCTAGAGGGTGGAATAGGTGCACTGGCACTTGCTTCGGGCATGGCAGCAATTACCTATGCGATTCAGACTATTGCCGAAGCAGGTGATAATATTGCTTCTGTTTCCACCCTATATGGTGGTACATATAATCTGTTTGCCCATACATTGCCCAAACAGGGAATTGAAGTGCGCTTCTTCGATTATCAGGATCCAGAAGTATTACACTCTCTGATTGATGATAAAACCAAACTGGTATTTGTCGAGTCAATTGGTAATCCGCTTGGCAATATCATTGATCTGGAAGCCATCAGTAAAATTGCCCATGAATACGGGGTACCGGTTGTAGTTGACAATACGGTAGCGACACCGGTCTTGCTCAAGCCTTTTGAATTTGGTGCTGATATCGTGGTGCACTCGCTAACCAAATATATTGGAGGTCACGGTAACAGTATTGGTGGTGCGATTGTCGATAGCGGTAAATTCCCTTGGGGTAAATATCCGGACCGTTTTAAAGTGTTAAATACGCCCGACCCAAGTTATCATGGGGTTAACTATGTCGAGGCGCTTGGTGAAGCTGCTTATATTGCCCGTGCACGTGTTGTGCCTTTACGTAATACTGGCGCCGCCATTAGCCCGATGAATGTTTTCATGATTCTGCAAGGACTGGAAACTTTAAGCCTGCGCATGGAGCGCCATACCGAAAATGCTCTAAAAATTGCCGAGTATTTGAAAGCTCATCCAAAAGTCAAATGGGTAAATTATGCAGGCCTGACAGACCATCCACAGCATGCGCTGGCACAAAAATATGTTCAGGGTAAACCTTCGGCTATCTTATCCTTTGGGGTACAGGATGGACTTGCTGGCGGTACCCGTTTTATTGATGCACTGCAGCTCTTTACCCGCCTGGTCAATATTGGCGATGCGAAAAGTTTGGCTTGTCATCCGGCAACCACTACCCATCGTCAGCTCAATGAACAGGAGTTGAAATCTGCAGGGGTTAGCGAGGATATGGTGCGTTTATCTATCGGCATTGAACATGCTGATGACCTGATTGCCGATCTGGAACAGGCACTTGCCGCAGTTTAAGTTATACACAAGCAGGGTCAACATACATGGCCCTGTTTATATTCCCTCAAATACCAGACAGTGTGACTAAAAAGCTTGAACTCGAATGTTTCTGATAATTAGCCCTACCTGATAGCTTTATTTTAATCTGGCATATGTTTTTACTTTCCATTTATGAACTGCTTTTTCAAAGTTTTATCTTTTCAACTATTTTAACTTGTGTTAAAACACAGTATAAACACATACCCAAATTAGAGTAATTACTCTAAATATTATTTTTAGATTCAACCACTTAACTCTGGATTTTTCCCGTCATTTCGTTAAGATAAAAACCGACTGAGCCCCTTGGCCTATCGCAGGTCATGGCTATAACATATTTAAAAAAATTATATTTATTTTGCCTCAGCAAATTTTCAGCCAGGAAGATCTACGTGAACAACAAATTAGAGAAACTTTTCGAAGACAAGGTAAATGGCAAGGTAGCACTCATCACCGGTGCTTCCAGTGGAATTGGCCTAACTACAGCCAAGAAACTTGCTCAAGCGGGTGCACATGTGCTGCTGGTTGCCCGTACTGAATCTACCTTGCAAGAAGTTCAGGCTGAAATTGAAGCAGAAGGTGGAAAAGCAACTATTTTCCCATGTGATTTAAATGATTTGGATGCTATTGATGCATGTTCCCAGAAAATTCTGGCGTCTGTAGACCATATTGATATCCTGATTAATAATGCTGGACGTTCTATTCGCCGTGCTGTCCATGAATCAATTGACCGTTTTCATGACTTTGAGCGTACCATGCAGCTGAATTATTTCGGTGCGATCCGTCTGATTCTGAATATATTGCCGCAAATGATGCAGCGTCGTGACGGACAGATCATTAATATCAGTTCAATTGGTGTGCTGGCTAATGCAACCCGTTTTTCTGCTTATGTGGCTTCTAAAGCCGCGCTAGATGCTTTTAGCCGCTGTCTGTCAGCAGAAGTGCATTCACACAAGATTGCAATCACTTCAATTTATATGCCTCTGGTGCGCACTCCCATGATTGCACCAACCAAAATTTATCGTTATGTCCCTACGCTGTCGCCTGAGCAGGCAGCTGATCTGATTGCCTATGCCATTATCAAGCGTCCGAAACGCTTGGCTACGCATCTTGGCCGTTTGGCATCTATTACTTATTCGATTGCTCCTGAAATCAACAATATGTTTATGTCAATTGGCTTTAATCTGTTTCCAAGTTCCAGCGCATCAGTGGGTAAACAGGAAAAACTTAACTGGGTTCAACGCGCTTATGCCCGTATTTTTCCAGGTGAACACTGGTAAATATAATTACTTTATCAATAAAAATGCCTCCTATTCTGGAGGCATTTTGCTAGTTTCTTTTATTCCAGAAAATTGACCCGACCGGTCTGCACATCATAAATTGCTCCCACAATGGCTATTTCTCCACGTTCAAGCATCTCTTTTAAGACAGAGCTGTGGTTAACAATATACTGGATATTGTAATGAACATTCAGGGTAGTTACCTGATCAATAAAAGGCCGGTTCAGCTCACGCGGCTGCATAATATCGTAAGCGCTCTGAACCGAATGCATTAGCGGCCCCAAGATATACTGAATATACGGCATTTCTTTAATGTCAGAAATACTTTTATGCTGTAACCGCAGCTGGCAGGCACTAGTTACTGCTCCGCAGTCAGTATGGCCCAGCACCACAACTACTTTTGAACCCTTAGCCTGACAGGCAAACTCAAGAGAGCCTATGACTTTCTGTCCGGCCACATTTCCTGCAATACGCAGGCTGAATAAATCCCCAATTCCGACATCGAACAGCATCTCTGTAGGAGCTCTTGAGTCCATACAGCCGAGTACGGCAGCAATCGGATGTTGACCCTGATCAGCAGTTACTCGGATCTGCCGGTAAATATCACGTTGTAAACGTTCATTTTTCACAAAACGCTCATTTCCTTCCTTAAGCAAGTTCAGTACTTGGGCAGGTGTCAGTTGCTGCTGCAAATCGCGAGTACTGATATCAATATCTAGTACTGCGTCATCCAGTTCATGGTAATGCTGTTTGAATCCGATTAGTTTTAAATCAATCTTGCGTTTAATGGCAGTTTCATTCTGATACTCCTGAATAACTTGATAAATATCTGGATCGATTGAATCGGACTGAGTCGCATCCAGAATTAACTGCTCACCTTTATGAACATGTTCGAGAGCCGAAATGAGTGCTGAACGGTTTAAAAAAGTAACCTGTGAAGGCAGTTCAATCCGTGTAACAATACCGTGCAAATGCTTTTCCTTATATACACGTACGCCCTTATTCAAATTACCGTATAGGATAAAAGCACTACTGACCAATAATCCAATTAGAATTCCAGTGAGCAGATCTGTGAGTAAAATCGCAACTAATGTGATAATAAAAGGCAAAAACTGTTTCCAGCCCTGCTGATAAAGCTTTTTAAAGAGTTTTGGATGGGTAAGTTTAAAGCCCGTTAAAATTAAAATCGCAGCTAGAGCTGATAAAGGAATCATATTCATCAATGGCACAAAAAACATCACTGCCAGTAGCAGGAAAATGCCATGAATAATGGTCGAACATTTACTGCGTGCGCCAGAATTGGCATTGACGGAGCTACGTACAATTACCGACGTAATTGGCATACCTCCAATTAAACCGGAAACAATATTGCCTGTGCCTTGTGCCCATAACTCGCGGTTCGGTGGTGATGAACGTTTTTGTGGATCAAGTTTGTCTGCCGCTTCGAGATTCAGAAGTGTTTCCAGAGAAGCGACTACCGCAAGGGTAATAGCTCCGGTGTAAATCAGTGGTTCTGCTAAATAGCTAAAATCCGGGAAAATCAGTACATCTCTTGGAGCTTCCAGTAAATTAGGTAACTGAATCAAGTTATGATTCTGAACTGCCAAAGGAGACCCTATCAACATTAAAATAAAATTTAATAGCGCGGCGGCAACTACAGCTACCAGTGCCGATGGCAGAACCAGTTTTTTAAGAGAACTACTGTCCCAAGCCAGAATCAAAAATAGACTGAGCAGACCAATCAGTGCTGCGCCTTTATCAAGGGAGCTAAAATTTGAAAAAAATGTTCCAGACCAAACTGCTGACCATGAGAAATCATTGATACCGAATAAATAAGGTAATTGGGTTGCAATCAGAATTACACCAATTGCTGCGAGCAGCCCTAAAATAACGTTATTGGGAATAAAATTAGCAAAAAAACCTAGCTTGAATAGACCAAAGCCAATTTGAAGTAAACCGGCAAAAATAATACACAATAAAAAAGCGGCATAATTGCCGCTTAATTGATCCAGTTGTACCAGAATGACTGCCGTGAGCCCGGCCGCCGGGCCTGCCACACCGATGTGTGAGCCACTCAACACCCCGACGACAATTCCGCCTACAATCCCCGCAATAATACCGGAAATAATGGGTGCACCTGAGGCTAAAGCTATACCTAAACACAAGGGCAATGCGACCAGAAAAACGACAAGTCCAGAGAGTATATCTTTTAAATAAAAGGGTTTTCTCAAATTTAAAACTGACATAAAACAACCGTTTGGAATAAAAATTAGAATCGACTTCGAGGTCAGATGTAACACTAACATCGATGTTTTTATAAAAAGCGAGTTGATATTGTCTGACAATCTTTCTGAATTAAAGCCTGATTATGCTACTATAATGTGTGATTTTTACACTATTTTATTTAACTTTTATCTAACTCTGCCTTATGCTTGCTAGAGTTGGATTTCTTTCATCTTACTTTTTCATTTTAAGGTTTCGAAACCGCACTCCATTAAAAATTGATAAGTAAAATTATAATATTTCGCTGGCCGGGTCCAGTCGGCCTGCTCTATTTCAGGCACATAAATTACCATGCCTTGTCGCGCGCGAGTCAATAAAACCCGATACGCATTTAGCAAGTATTTTTGCTTGGCTTCATTTTTAATTTTCTGCCATGTACTACCCTTGAAAGTCTGATACTTCCACTCCTGATCAAAATAAAAATTAATATCCCAAGCAACACAGGTATAGTCAATTTCCAGACCCTGTATATCAAATTCGGTAGCGACCTCTTCTAGGTAATATGAAGAGCGTACATCTGTATCTAGATTTAGAAACCAATGTTCAGGAGTAATTTTACTTTTAATATCTATTCCATCTGCTCTTAAACGCTTTGCTCCAGAGCTTGCTACAATGCCGTAACGCTCCGATCCTTTTGCCCTGGTTTTTAACCATTGTTTAGCTTGCTTCAAATTTCTGCTCAATACGACAGGATAATCAGAACTGATCTCTGAATAGAGCTGTTGAGCAGCCTGAGAATTCCCATCTAAAATATATTGAATTAATTGTGATACCCGCTCACTTCTAAATGAACGTACAGAGACAGCTAAATGTAAATCCTGTTCATTAATGCCTGTAGTTTGTAGCCAGTTCCTATGTTCTGTAGAGTCCAAATAAACGCTGTCTTCTAATATCTTTTCGGAATAATAAATTTGCCAATCAGAAAACTTCTGTTTCAAGGCTTCTAACCATTCAGTAACGCCAGCTTCTCCTGTATTAATTTCTTGACCACCACCGATTAAACAGACTACAACACACCAATCTATATGCCGATTCATCACATTGATCAAAAACTCGGGTTCAGACATAGTAAAATTATCAATCCCCTTTTTGAGTTTCATAAAATTAGAAACCTGTTCTTTTTGCCAGGCCCGCTGCGCCTCATCAAAAACCACTACCTGCTCAACAGGTATTTCTGTAGAGCGTAAATAATAATCTCGAAAATGATGAATATTCTGTATAAACGCTTTTGCTGAACGCTCTGCCGCTAGATGACTTTTTGACAGGCCCTGCAATTTAAAATTTTTTACTGTATCGCGCACCAATGCTTCACGTAATACATCGACCAATGGCCCATTACCTGAAAGAAAAACAGCATGCTCTGTCTGGTCCTTTTTCAAGCGCTGATTCGCAATATTTAGACCAGCAAGCGTTTTGCCTGCACCAGGTACCCCGGTTAAAAAGCAGATCGACTTTATTTTATTTTGCTTGGAGTATTCAATGATTTCCTCAATCTTATTAGAGGTAATTTCAAGATTAATCGTACCTGCATCACTACGAGAAATTTCTTGGACTTGATGGCCTTTATATAAAGCTTGTGCTGCTTCAATAATTGTCGGTGTCGGTTTGTAGGGAGCTTCCAGCCAAGATTGGGTATTAATGACTGAATTATGAGAAAATTGCTGAATAATTTCAGAAAGTATCTCTCCAAAATTTTCTGCATTACAGCATGCTGCCTCATTTAATGAGGCTATTTTCTCCCAATTCTGCCTAGTTTCTGCTGCCTGTGTAGCCACCAAAACTGGAATTACTTTCTGATTATGACTACCTGCATGAAAATTAAGTAAGTCCAAACAGTAATCAATTACTTGTGTTTGTGCTGAGTGACTGTATTGCGTATCTCCTACTTTGAATTCAATGACTAAAATCAAATCTTGAATGATCAAAATATTATCTACACGTTTCCCCATACGTGGAATATGAAATTCAAAAAAGATCTCGCCTTGATCAAGTATACAAAGAGCTCTCTTTAAAATCGTAATTTGCTTAAGCCATGCACTTTTTTGTAATTCATCAAGACTGAACTCATGCTGATAAGCCAGTGAACCTAATATAGCCTCTTCATTTTCATTCCTGAATTCTAAAAAATTATTCTGGTAGTAACTTTGTGCAAGACCCATTCTTTTTAGCCAAACTTTCTTCAATTTATTTTAGATAAAAAAGAAAACCTCCCACTTGGGAGGTTTCCGTTTACTTCGCAGAGATTATTTAGATCCTTTAATACCTGCTTGCAATAATAAAGCGCCTAATCCGCCAATTTTCTGTTCCTGCGGTTTAGCTGCCTGTGGTTTCTTCCCTTGTGGGCGTTCACCTTGCGGACGGGCATGTTGAGGACGTTTACCTTGTGGCTTACGCTCAGGACGCTGCTCTTGATTTTGTTCACGACGCGGACGTGGTGATGTTTTTACCGGCGCAGCAGCACCCTCAGGTCGCATAGAAAGATTAACGCGATTACGCTCTGCATCGACCTGAATCACACGTACCTGTACGATTTGTCCCGGCTTTACAATCTTGTGCGGATCTGAAACAAATTCGTTTGCTAATTCTGAAATATGTACCAGTCCATCTTGGTGTACGCCAATATCAACAAAAGCGCCAAAGTTAGTAACATTGGTTACCACGCCTTCCAGTTGCATACCTTCAGTCAACTGTTTCACATCAGTAATGTCATCACGGAACTTGGCAGTACGGAATTCAGGGCGCGGATCACGACCCGGTTTTTCCAGTTCGGCCAATACATCCTGGATAGTAGGCAGACCAAACTTGTCATCAATAAACTGGTTAGGGTCTACCTGACGAATAATTTCACTATTTCCAATAATATCTTTTACAGTAGTGGCTTTGGCTTCAACAATTTTCTCAACCAGACCATAACTTTCCGGATGAACAGAAGATGCATCTAATGGCTGATTACCTTCTTGAATACGCAAGAAACCAGCTGCCTGTTCAAATGTACGATCGCCCAAACGGGGAACTTTTTTCAAGTCCTGACGGTTGTCAAAACGACCGTTCTCTTTACGGTATTCTACAATTTGTTGGGCAATTGCTTTATTTAAACCAGCAATATAACCTAAAATTGCAGAAGAGGCGGTATTAACGTCTACGCCCACCGCATTTACACAATCTTCAACTACCGCATCTAACGTTTTTGCAAGACCGGCCTGATTTACATCATGCTGATACTGCCCCACGCCGATTGATTTCGGATCAATTTTAACCAGCTCAGCCAGTGGGTCCTGTAATCGACGGGCAATAGATACTGCTCCACGAATAGACACATCCAGTTCAGGCAATTCCTGAGAAGCCAGCTCACTCGCTGAATAGACTGATGCACCAGCTTCACTTACAGTCACACGGGTCAGTTTTAGATCCGGGTTGGCTGCCATCATTTCAGCCACTACAGCTTCAGTCTCGCGGCTGGCTGTACCATTACCAATTGCAATCAGTTCAATATCAAATTCACGGCACAAACGCGCAAGTTCGGCCACTGAACCTTCTTTATCTTCTTTTGGAGCAAACGGATAAATCGTACTATGGGCGAGTACATCACCTGACTCATTCACTACTGCCAGTTTTACGCCAGTACGTATACCCGGGTCTACGCCCAATGTACGTCGGCTACCTGCCGGTGCAGACAAGAGTAAATGACGCAGGTTTTCTGCAAAGACCTGCATAGCTTCATTTTCAGCAGCTAAACGCTTTTCGGTCAGTAATGAATGCTCAACCTGTGGACGTACTTTACCCATCCAGAACAGTTTTGCAGTTTGCTTGAGAAAATCCTGACGTGTCTGTGGCTGAATTTGATCCAACTGATATTCAACCTCAATACGCTGAATCGCCGGATCATTTTCACCATCAACTTTAAGGCCCAGCACATTTTCCTGACGTCCGCGCAACATGGCCAGTAAACGATGTGAAGGGACTTTGTTCAAATTTTCTGAAAATTCAAAATAGTCACGGAATTTTTTGCCAACTTCTTTCTTCTCTTCACTTGCTACTGCACTTTTCAAAACGGCAGTTTTTGCAAAGTTGGCTTTAAGCTCAGCCGTCAGCGCAATATTCTGTGCCCACTCATCAATAATAATATGCTGAATGGCATCCAGCTGGCTTTCCAGGTCTGGGTACTCTTCATGCGAGAACCCTGCAAGTGCTTCACTCGGGTCAACCTGTTCAGCCAATATTTTCTCAGCAACCGGCCCTAACCCAGCTTCTCTTGCCTTGAAAGATTTGCTGGTCCGTTTTGGACGATAAGGTGCATAAATTTCTTCAAGAGCATTTTTGGTTTCGACGGCCTCGACCCGGGCCAGCAAGTCATCGCTTAATTTATTCTGTTCTTTCAGCGATTCGATGACTTTAGCGCGTCGCTCATTTAAATCACGTAAATAGGATAAACGCGTATCAAGCTGACGTAGCTGCGTATCGTCTAAGCCTTGTGTCACTTCTTTACGGTAACGGGCAATAAAAGGAACACTGGCACCTTCATCTATAAGCTTGATGGCAGCTTCAACCTGATCTGGACGTACGGCAAGCTCGCTTGCCAGCTGCTGAACTAAGTCAGTCATCGTGTTTGATTCCACAAGGATAAATACTAAAAGCTGTGATTATAAAGACCAAGGCCATAAAATCTACTATTGTTTTATCTAAATTACACATCAGCAATAATGCTAATTTAGTGAAGTTCCATGGTTTTTATGCAATTTTACGACAAAATTCCCGTAAATTACCAAGATCTGGCCGTTCCGGTTTATTTTTTACCTGTATATATTTGGTATCTATGTCTTGATTTTTACTGCAATATTTGGTGCTTTAGAGCATAGTAAAACTCATTGTAAGCATCGTATACTCAATACTGTATATGGGTCTGATCACGATGACAATAAACAATAAAGGAGCACATCATGAGTCTAGTTGTACCTGCTGAACATACAGATGCTGTACAAGCCGATACAGATCGCGTTGAACGTATCCTCGTGGTCGATGATGATGTGCGTTTGCGTACTCTGTTACAACGTTTTTTGGAAGATAAAGGCTTTGTCGTTAAAACTGCACACGATGCTACCCAGATGGATCGTCTGCTACAACGTGAACTGTTTTCACTGATTGTACTCGACTTTATGTTGCCAGTTGAAGATGGCTTGAGTATTTGCCGTCGTTTACGACAGTCCAATATTGATATTCCAATTATTATGCTGACCGCGCGTGGCAGTGATTCTGACCGCATTGCCGGTCTTGAAGCAGGTGCAGATGATTATCTGCCTAAACCATTTAATCCAAACGAACTTCTTGCCCGTATCCGGGCAGTTCTGCGTCGCCAGGTCCGTGAAGTACCTGGTGCTCCTAGTCAGCAGGTAGAGGTCGTAAGTTTCGGACCATGGTCTCTAGATTTATCGACCCGTACGCTGACACGTGAAGGTCAGGTGGTCACTTTAACCACTGGTGAGTTTGCCGTACTCAAGGCATTGGTTCAGCATCCACGTGAGCCACTAACACGTGACAAACTGATGAATCTGGCGCGCGGTCGTGAATGGGGTGCCATGGAACGTTCAATTGATGTTCAGGTGTCTCGCCTGCGTCGTCTGATTGAAGAAAATCCGGCACGTGCACGTTATATTCAGACAGTCTGGGGCGTAGGTTACGTCTTTGTGCCAGATGGCGCTGAATAACCTGTTTATTTTATGACCGGAATTATCCTGATGATTTGTACAGGCCATTCACTACTGGGAGGTTTTATATCTGCCAATAAAGTGAATGGCTAGTTCGTATAAGAATGCTTAAAAAATTGCATTGTCTATGGCCTTTGAGCCAAGACAAGCCGCTAAAATTCTGTCATAAAATTACAGTCTGACTATAAAATACACTTATAGGAATCCGGAGTGAAACTCGACCCTATTGATCCACAAGAATTTACTGACTATGTAGCTTATTCAGAGAAAAAACGCACCCGTGGGGAACGTTTCCTGGACAAGATCAAGCCACGCTCCGCAGCAATGCGTACTACAGTTCTGGTCGGTTTTGTGGTGCTGTTCAGTCTGGTCATGTCACTCTGGTTTTTCTGGCGTACTTTATATTTACCTGAAATTCAGCAACATGCCCGTTATCTGGCTGTTGAGCTTGAAATTATCAATAACCCCAAACTGCGTATCTTCCATGACAATGTTGAAATGGATATAGATACCTGGCTCAAAAATCGGGTCGGAATTGAATATGTCACTGACCCTAAAGAGTATCCCAATGTTCGAGAAAAGGTGATCGCCGAATTCTTTACTAACCATATTGAGGAAAAGCTGGCTAGAGAGTTAAAAGTCGATAATGTTACGGTGTATTTCCAGTTTAAGCCAAGCCCAAGAATCTGGATACAGACCCCCGAAATGCACGGAAACTGGGTCCGTGAACCATTAAAAACTTATGCCAACTATAGCCCTGAACTGATTTTTGGTTGGCTGCTCGGTGTTCCGATTATTGCATCTATTATTATTTTGACATTGGTCCGGCAGTTAAATCGCCCCTTACGTCGGCTGCAAAATGCGGCAAACCAGTACAGTAAAACTGGGAAGGCACCTTATCTGGAAACCAATCATGGTCCACTAGAAATCCGTCAGGTAAATCAGGCCTTTAATCATATGGTTTATACGCTAGAGCAGACAGAGCGCGAGCGGATGATCATGCTAGCAGGTATTTCACATGATTTACGTACACCGTTGACCCGAATTCGTCTGACTGCTGAAATGTTACCGGATGAATTCCTGCGTGAAGGGCTGATTTATGACGTTGATGATATGGATGCAATTTTGAATCAGTTCATCTCCTATATGCGTGATGGCTCTGACGAAGAATTGAAAGACACCAATATCAACATCTTGCTACAGGAATTGATTGTTCAGTTCAAACCGCTAAATATTCGTTTTGAAGCACAGGATGTTCCTATCATTCCAGCACGTAGCCTGTCATTGAAACGCCTGATTGGCAATCTGATCAATAATGCCAAGCGTTATGGTGCTGAACCAATCGAACTGTCTGCCTATACAGAAAATGACCGGATTATCATCAAGGTAGCAGATCATGGCGAAGGGATTCCAGAAGACCAGATTCAGGATCTCATGCAACCTTTTGTGCGTGGAGACTCCGCCCGTACCGTACAAGGTAGTGGCTTGGGCTTAGCAATTGTTAAACGTATTGTTGATATCCATCAAGGCGAGCTTAAAATCCATAATCGTCCTGAAGGCGGGTTAGAAGCTATTATCTCACTGTTGATACCTAAAGAGAAAACTGAAGAAAACAGTAGTCATAATCCGCTAGAAAAGATCAAGCAAAGTCTAAGTGACCGTTTTTAATCATGATTAAATTTTGGACATTTGAATTTTACAATTATCTTAGCCTTTAAAAATATTTATTTAAAAAATAGTAGCTTAAAAAGCATCAAAAATATTTATACCTTCATTTTCTGAAAAAATTAGACCTTAGCCTAACAGGCATGCACAATTTGTTTTTTGGGCGGTACAATCCGTCTAGTTTCGAGCATATTGAGAGTAAACCATGTCTTTAGATCGTATTCGATTAGCCTCCCTTCATGACAAAGTAATCAGTGCAGATCAAGCTGCCGAGTTCATCCAAGATGGCATGACTATCGGTATGAGTGGCTTTACTCGTGCAGGTGAAGCCAAAGCAATTCCTCAGGCACTGGTAAAACGTGCCAAACAGCATCCTTTAAAAATCTCCCTAATTACCGGTGCAAGCTTGGGTAACGATCTGGACAAACAGATGACTGAAGCTGGTGTACTGGCTCGTCGCATGCCATTTCAGGTAGATAACACACTGCGCCGTGCGATCAACAATGGCGAAGTAATGTTTATTGACCAGCATTTGTCTGAAACTGTAGAACAGATGCGTAACCTGCAGCTTAAACGCCCGGATATTGCAGTTATTGAAGCAGTTGCAATTACTGAAGATGGCCATATTGTGCCAACAACTTCTGTAGGTAACTCTGCAAGCTTTGCTATTTTTGCAGAAAAAGTCATTATTGAAATTAACACTTCAGTAAGTGAAGAATTTGAAGGTCTGCATGACATCTATATTCCGACTTACCGCCCGACCCGTACACCAGTACCTTTAACTCAGGTAGATGACCGTATCGGTTCAACTGCGATTCCAATTGATCCTGCAAAAATCGTTGGTATTGTATTTAATGAAACACCAGATTCTCCATCTACAGTAACACCACCAGATGTGGAAACTCAGGCAATTGCCAATCATTTGATTAATTTCTTTGAAAAAGAAGTTGCTGATGGCCGTTTACCGAAAAATTTGGGCCCTTTGCAAGCAGGTATCGGCTCAATTGCCAATGCTGTACTGACCGGCTTTAAAGATTCAAACTTTGAAGATCTGGTGATGTATTCAGAAGTATTACAAGACTGTACTTTTGAGCTAATCGATGCCGGTAAAATGAAATTTGCTTCTGGCTGTTCAATGACATTGTCTACCCAGTGTGGTGAGCGTGTTTTCGGCAACCTGGAAGCATATAAAGACAAGTTTGTATTACGTCCACAAGAAATTTCAAACCACCCTGAACTGGTACGCCGTTTAGGTATTATTGGTATTAACACTGCGCTTGAGTTTGATATTTACGGTAATGTGAATTCTACCCATGTTTGCGGCACCAAGATGATGAATGGTATTGGTGGTTCAGGTGACTTTGCCCGTAATGCACACTTGGCAATTTTTGTAACCAAATCGATTGCAAAAGGGGGCGATATTTCTTCAATTGTTCCAATGGTATCTCATGTTGACCATACCGAACACGATGTTGATATTCTGGTTACAGAACAGGGTCTAGCTGACCTTCGTGGACTGGCTCCACGTGAGCGTGCTCGTGTAATTATCGAGAACTGTGTACACCCACTTTATAAAGATGCCTTGAACGACTATTTTGACCGTTCAACTGCTAAAGGTGGCCATACACCACATCTGCTTCGTGAAGCGCTGCAATGGCATATTAACTTTGAAGAAAATGGACATATGCTGGCTGTTGAGCCTGCAGTAAAAACTGCTTAATAGCATTCAGTTAAAAAACGCCCATCTGGGCGTTTTTTCTTGTCTGAATTATTGCAATAGCAAGAACTGGATTAATTTATACGAAGGCGGGGTGTAGTGGTAACTGGCTGACTAAAGTCTATCTCTCTAAGGGCCTGAGTCTCTAGTGTACCTAGCGAAACCTTACCCAAATCCCACTGAATCTGTCCTGATTCATTACGAAATGGCTGTAACATGATCTCCAGCCCACGCATCGGGTTATCTGACTGTAAACCTGCTGCTATTGCCAGTAAATGCTGTTGTAAGGCTAAGGGCAGATGATCCATATTAACCTCTGGCCTGCCCTCACTCGCTTCAATATTCCGCACCGGATGGGCATTAACAGTGATATTCTGCAAGTCATCCTCAATCTGCATCATCCGATGCTGTAAAGCACGCTGCTCGCTTTTCCTCTCCTGATAGGGAATAAACCCAGTTTCCTGGCGCATTTCAGGCTCAGCCATGACTTTTAATACTGGCAGTTCGACACTTTGTGCAAAAACTGCTATCAAAGCATTCATGCTAAAAACTATCAGAATAATGTATTTAAAGAAGTGCATAGCAATGTCACTCCAGAGCTGGTATCAATTCAATATATAAGTCACTTGTTTTATTTTGTATAATAATTAACCATTAATTCTGTTACGCTCAGTTAAATCAGTATCTAAATATTAATAAAGACTCCTGATTTTGCCCTTTAGCTATATTCATTATTTTTAATCAGCATAAAAAAAGCCCCATACAGTATATGGGGCTTTTCAAATATGGTGGCGTGAGGCAGNNCGACTGAGCTATCGCGCCGATGAGGTGTATTAAGCCGTATCTGCTGGCAAGAGTCAACAAAAATCAGTTTTTTTTAGTTTAAATGCATATATTTTAAGCAAAAAAAATCCCTGATGGGATCAGGGACTGAAAACACAAATATGGTGGCGTGAGGCAGNNCGACTGAGCTATCGCGCCGATGTGGGGCGTATTAAACAATCTAATTAACTGATCGTCAAGTCTTTACTTTATAAAAATATTTAAAAGATTATTTTTCATGCAAAATCAAAAAGATTGAACAAGCAGTAATAGCGAGACTAATAAACTTAACATCCTCTTAAGCTATATTTGCCTAGTTATATCTTTACAGTTTGCCTAGATGTGCCAAGCAACGATGGATAGCCCCACAGCCTGGCTCAAACCTTTTGACTTCTTTTGCCTCTTCATAGCGGCAGACTTCACTGACCAGACGTTCAGCAACTCCACGACCGCGATTTGCCGGATGTACTACGATATATTCCAGAGTCTTACTCTCCCCTTGTCCCGTACACCAGATTGCACCTATAATTTTGGTATTAAACTCTGCTGTATACAACGTTGTATACTGGGCCAGATGCTGTTCAAGTTGCTCGACCGCATCCTGCCCGTCTCCGAATTCCGGACTGGTGTCATATAGGCGCTCAAGCTGACTGCGGACTTCTGCATTTTCTAGAGAAGTATGAGCATGTACGGTAATAGGCATTGATTAACCCTCCTGAGCAATCTAATATGCTGTGGCTTTGACCTTGATCAACACAGCGCAAGTTTTCACATCAAACATTTTTGACGTTTTTGAGGAATGTGTCCATGACGCAACGTATCAGTGAAGTGGTAAGAAATACTAACGAAACCAAGATTCGAGTTCGTCTCAACCTTGATGGTACGGGTCAGGGCACCTTAAATACTGGCATTCCCTTTTTAGATCATATGATTGATCAAATCAAGCGCCATGGTCTTTTTGATATTGATATTCATTGTGATGGTGATCTGGAAATTGATGACCACCATACAGTAGAAGATTGTGGTATTACGTTAGGTCAGGCTTTTGCCCAGGCACTGGGTGATAAAAAGGGATTGCGCCGCTATGGACACTTTTATGCGCCACTGGATGAATCACTGTCACGTGTTGTAGTCGATCTCTCTGGCCGTCCGGGTCTGTTTATGGATATTCCATTTACCCGTGCCCGTATTGGCAGTTTTGATGTAGACCTGTTTTCTGAATTCTTCCAGGGCTTTGTCAATCATTCCTTAATGACCTTGCATATCGACAATCTGAAAGGGAAAAATTCACACCACCAGATCGAAAGTGTATTCAAAGCCTTTGCACGTGCCCTGCGTATGGCATGTGAAGTCGATCCACGTGCAGAAAATACTGTGGCCTCAACTAAAGGTAGCCTGTAATGACCCGTATTGCTTTACTTGACTATGGCATGGGCAATCTGCACTCGGCCGCGAAAGCACTAGAGTATGTGGGTGCTACTGTTGATGTCACTAATGACCCTAAACTCATTGCTCAGGCAGATAAAATCGTGTTCCCTGGTGTTGGGGCAATGCGTGACTGTATGCAAGGTATGCATGAAGCCGGAATTGATGATGTTGTTAAAAATGCAGTATTCAATAAACCGGTTCTAGCTATATGTGTCGGCATGCAGGCATTAATGCAATATTCTGAGGAAAATGGTGGCGCCGATGCTTTGGGTATTTTCGCAGGCGCAGTGAAGCGTTTTCCTGAGATTGAAGGTTTAAAAGTTCCCCACATGGGCTGGAACCGGGTTAAGCAGACTGAACCAAGTCATCCAATGTGGAAAAATATTGCTCAGGATAGCCGTTTTTATTTTGTGCATAGTTTTTATGTCGAACCACAGAACCCTGAACTGGTTGCGGCAACCTGCCATTATGGACTGGACTTCTGTACAGCTATCCAAAAAGATAATCTATTCGCCACCCAATTTCATCCAGAAAAAAGTCATACTGCCGGTCTACAGTTACTTAAAAACTTTGTGGACTGGAAGATTTAAACAGGTCTAAAACCTTTTACCATAGCTCATCATCAGGTGGGCTTTTTTATTGTAATTCAGCTTTAAACCTATAGTTTAGAAGTTTTCACTTTTCCTTTTGTTCAAGCTTGTTTATGATGCCTACTGCTTTAAACAAAAACTTAATAAAAACATTAAGGATTATAAAAAATGACTTCCAGTTTCAGTTCAACTACAGATTCACCTTTAAAAGCACATGGCCGTTTTGGACGCCTGTCCTTTTTAGGATGGAACATGCTGATGAGTTTCGGCGTTATCCTGCTTGTTTTCTTAATAGGACTTTTTGCACCGGGTTTATTTAATACTGCTGAGGGTGCAGAGAACATCTCTATACCTGGTCTGATCATGATGGGGATCTTGTATATTGTCCTGATATACTTTAGCTTTATTTTTACCATTCGGCGTCTGCATGACCGCAATCATACCGGCTGGTTATCACTGCTGATGCTAGTACCGCTGGTGAATCTGTTTTTAATATTATATCTGTTCTTTGCCCGTGGTGATGAAGGCATAAATAACTATGGGCTGCCGCGTGCAACCGCAACTTGGGAAAAGGTGCTAGGCTGGTTATATATACTGATTGTTCCACTCGGAATTTTAACAGCTATTGCTGTTCCAGCTTATCAGGACTATGTACAAAAAGCACAATATAGCCAGCTTGAAATACAGCAACGGGCTGAATAGCAGGCCTATACTCAAGCCATGTATCGGCTGGAGTATTATAAATAACTGATACTTTTACTCGGAAGCTTTTGTTATGCCTGAAAGCACTGAACTTTCTCTGCTCCCGAATAAAGAAGAAATCAATAAGCTTCCTCTCTTTAAAAATTTAGATGCTTCACATATCTATGTGCTTAGCAGTCTGAAAGACTGTCTACCTCTGCAATATGAGTTAGTTACGGCTACTGTACTGGGTTTTGATTCAGAATCTAAACTGACTTTTAGACGTGGCGAGATTTCAACAGGGCCTCATCTTATCCAACTGGCCACTGCAGAAAAGGTGTTCCTGTTTCAGCTTAACCCAGACATCCTCAATTTTCTCAAGCCAATATTGGCAAATCAGAAACAGGTGAAGGTCGGTTTTGGTTTAAAAAATGATGTTCACCTGTTCCGGAAAAAAGGTATAGAACTGCAAAGTACAGTAGAACTCTCAAAATGCTTTTCTGCATTTGGCTTTAAGCAGCCTATAGGTTTAAAAAATGCTGTGGCCCTGCTATTCCAGCAAAATTTTCCCAAATTTAAAAAAATCAGTATATCTGACTGGTCTAATATTCGTTTAAGCTCAACACAAATCGGCTATGCAGCAGCAGATGTTTATGCAGCACTGCTGGTATTTCAGGAACTCAGAAAACGTAGCCTATTGCCTGAGCATACTTTACGGCTGCTTGAACAGGTGAACTGTTTAGACCAGTGACCGCGTAATGGTTATCCAGATTTTCTGTTTTATAAATGATGTGCCTGATCTTATGTAAAGATAGCTACATCTATGAATAGAATTTTAATTGATCAGCAGCGAATCAGATAAGTGATTTGATATTCCCTTTAATTGCGGGACATAGTTACTAGTTCAGACTGATAATAGCAGCTCAATTACCGCACCTTATCATTTGGATACTTAGCCTGAAGTTAATTGCTGAATTCACTTAATAACATGTTTGTTTTTATATAGAATGCCATACTGAATAATACAAAAACATAACTCTAAGCTGACAATATCTAGCCTAATTTAAGTCAGTCTTATTTTATTGATAGATAAAAATATAGCATTTAGAAAATTCAAGTTTATTGTTAAGATTAGACCAATAAAATTCAACAGGTTAAGCAAGGAGCGAAAGCATGCTGATCATCCCGGCAATTGATCTAAAAGATGGTAAATGTGTCCGTTTAAAACAGGGCCGTATGGAAGACGATACGGTGTTTTCTGATGATCCGGTAGCAACTGCACAGCATTGGGTCAATGAAGGGGCACGTCGTTTGCATCTGGTCGATCTGAACGGTGCTTTTGCAGGTACACCCATTCATAAACCTGTAGTTGAAGCTATTGTACGGGCACAACCAGAACTGCCTGTGCAGATTGGTGGCGGAATCCGCTCTCTGGAAACGATTGAACATTATCTTGAAGCCGGGGTGTCTTTCGTTATTATTGGAACTAAAGCAGTTCAAAATCCTGAATTTGTTGAAGAAGCCTGTAAAAAATTTGCTGGACGCATTATTGTGGGTATCGATGCCAAAGATGGTATGGTCGCTACTGATGGCTGGGCTAACGTTACTGATGTTAAAGCGACAGAACTAGCCAAACGATTTGCAGATGCGGGTGTATCCAGTATTGTATATACTGATATTGCACGTGACGGGATGATGCAAGGTGTAAATATTGAGCAGACTGTAGCCTTGGCCCAGTACTCGGGGTTACCTGTTATTGCGTCTGGTGGCGTAACCAATATGGAAGATATCCGTATGCTGAAAGACCAGCCAGGCATCTTGGGTGCAATCACCGGTCGTGCAATCTATGAAGGTACGCTCAGTCTGCGTGAAGCACAATTGCTTCTTGACGAGCAATCGCCTGTAGTGCTGTAAATTATACAGCCAGATTTAAAGAGGCCATCTGGCCTCTTTTTTATATTAACTGAAACCTCTTTTTATAGTGTATTGCCGCTTTATAAATGAGCAGCAAGTAAAACAAAGTAAAAATATAATAACTGCTTATGAATAGAGTTTAACTGGAAACTAGCAAAAGTTGTATCTGGTGCAGGCTTATCGCAATATAGGCAGGCCTTAAAACCAAGCCAGATGTAATGAATACTGCAAATTTATCCAAACTCGCTTCCTCTTCGCTGCTGCCACAATTTGCCCTGATTCTGATAACAGTGATCTGGGGTGGAACTTTCCTGACAGTCCAGTTTGCTCTGAATTATAGTTCACCAATGTTTTTTGTAGGCTGCCGGTTTGCAGCCGCAGCTCTGGCGGTGCTACTGCTATCCTGGAGAATCATGCGTGGCCTCAATCTACGAGAATTGTTAGCAGGCTTCCTAATTGGCTGCACCATTGCGGTTGGATATGGCACGCAGACTATTGGTTTACAGACCATTAGTAGCAGTGAGTCAGCATTTCTTACGGCAGTCTATGTTCCGCTTGTTCCATTTTTACTCTGGATTATTTTTCGCAAAACACCACATATCATGACCTGGATAGGTGTCATTCTGGCCTTTAGCGGATTGGTACTCTTGACTGGCAATGGTTTTACACAGATCTCTTTTAGTTTTGGACAGGCGCTTACATTATTTGGTGCTATCGCCATTGCACTGGAAATTATCCTGATCGGCTATTTTGCAGGAAAGGTAGATTTGCGGCGGGTAACAGTTATTCAGCTGGTTTTTACTTCGGTGTTAAGTTTTATGAGCATGCCATTTCTGGGAGAGCAAAGTATTCCGGTGTTTTCCTGGCAGCTTGCAGTAGCAGCTTTTGGTTTAGGAATAAGCAGTGCGATTATCCAACTGGTCATGAACTGGGCACAGCGTTATGTAGAGTCATCCCGTGCGGCAATTATCTATGCAGGAGAACCCATCTGGGCCAGCCTGTTTGGCCGGCTGGCAGGTGAGCGTCTGGCGCCATTAGCTTTAATAGGCGGTGCCTTGGTCGTTCTGAGTATTATCATAAGTGAATGGCGACCTAAGTTTTTAGGTTCAAAAGATATAGAGCCTGTTACTGAAGATTTAAATACTTTACATAATAAAAAAGCCTGATGTTTCAGGCTTTTGAAATTAATTTACAATCATTCATACATGGCTTTATTTTCATTTAAACGTAATAAACCTTTAATAGCACGGTATACAATCCATAGCCATGCTAACCCGATTACTCCTACACAAAAACCTGAGGCAAGTAGCAGAACTGAGGCAAAAGCATCGGCATTATTATCTGTAAACAGCAAAAAGATAAAAGGAATAAAAGCCACAATATTCCAAATCAGATACCACCAGAATGTCCGAATCTGCCAAGTAAAATGACTTTCATAAATACTGCCGCGCATCTGGTCTTGTTTAACATAATTGATCACCAGCGCCACTACAGCCAGCAATCCAGCTGTGAAAATCGCCAGAATATAAAGAATATACAGACTGAAAGTCAGACTGCGTCTTGAGTCATTCATGACAGAACCAGAATTCATTTATTTTTCCTTTTTTAAGTATGAATTTGAATCAGTAGGGATTCAAGGGAGAAATCAGCCATAAAACCAACAGGATATTTAGAACTATAGTAATCCAATATATTTTTCGAAAAGGTTGTTTTTGTGTTTTATGTCGCAGTTTCTGTTGGGCTAACCAGGCAGCAGGCCACCCTCCCAGAAAGGATAATATATGTAGAGTCTGCTCAGATATACGGCGCCGTCCGGCCTGTGCTGCTTCTTTATCCTGAGCATAAAACCAGTAAGTTGCTACATTCATGAGCATAGTAAATAATAAAAGCAGTCCATTTATAAGACCACTCGCAGTCACTATACCCAACATTATAAAATAGACTGCGATCAGAAGCTGAAAGGGCTGCAAAGCTTTTTTAGATTGTGAACGTGTCTGCTGCCGGGCTGGTTTTTTACGGGCCTGTGCAGCTGTGAGATAGGTCACCTGCTGAGCACGATAGCGGCCCTGTGCATCCAGAATAACCAGATATTCTAGTGCACAACCAATAATTGGCCGGGGTCCAGGTCGGGCAAAATCCTTTATATGTAAAAATACCCGTCCTTTATCAGACTCATTGGGTTGAATAAATCCATAACCTTTTTCATCAAACCACTCTACCAGTCGCCCCTGATCACGCATCATTTGCCTTACTTCCCGATAAGTGCCAGACGATTTTGTAGCATATTACGCATTTCTAGCGGGTCTTTTTGCAAGATATCCTCTCCACCTCGCTGTTCCTGCGCATTCTTCTGTGCTACTTGCAGACGCATTAACCAGAAACGGCAGGCTGCCATGGCCAGATAAACCGGCAGACAGGCTTTTTCATCTTCTGTCAGCATACGCACAGTCTGATAATTTTCCAGATAGGCTTGTACCCGTGTCTGATCAAGTTTCACCGCCGGATAATCGCTACAGAAATCATTAATCGTAATGGCAATATCAAACAGCAATTCATCATGGTTTAGTTCATAAAAGTCCAGAATTCCCTTTAAAGTGTCACCCTCGAATAAGGTATTGTCACGAAACAGATCGGAATGAATGAAGCCAAGCGGGCGCTGCGGGTATTTGGCCTGGAATATTTCAAACTGCTGAAATACACTATCCAGTAAAAGCTGGTCTTGTACATCCATGTCGGGCCTTAGTTCAGCAGCAACCTGACTCCAGTAACTATGATTACGGTAGCTCTGGCGCTCAAAATCAAAATCCTGTAAAGCGACATGCAATTTTGCCTGTGCTCTGGCAACCTCAGCTGTCTGGGCAGTATTGGCCGGTATAGGGTGCTCTCCTACCAGTCGTGGTGCAATCTGGGCAGGCTTTCCGGCAATCTGGCCAATTGCAGCTTCAGCCTGTTTTAAGGGCACCGCAACTGGCAAATGTGCATTGCCCAGATGCTCAAGTACTGGCACCAGTTCACCTGCCTGTGCCGCATTCATCTCTTCAAATACTGTAAGTACAAACTGCGAACCATCCTCGTTCACTAAAAAATAGTTTGTATTCTGAATACCGCCTTGAATTGGAATCAGTTCCTGAACCTTTAGTCCATAAGGTGCTGCGAAGGACTGAACTTCCTTTAAACTCAACGGCGTATAAACCGACATAGAAAACCTGCAAAAAAACATATCGAATTTGATAGAATACCTTCTCCCTCTATCAAGGTGTAGCATCTGCGGAGGTGAGTTTCATAATCGGCTGTTATAATTGGAAAAATTTATGCTCGCAAAACGTATTATCCCCTGCCTGGACGTTGATAATGGCCGAGTGGTAAAAGGCGTACAGTTTCTTGATATCCGCGATGCCGGTGATCCGGTTGAAGTCGCCCGCCGTTATAATGAACAGGGCGCCGATGAAATTACCTTCCTTGATATTACTGCAACCCATCATGGGCGGGATACGACTTATCGTACAGTCGAACGTATGGCCGAAAGTGTATTTGTTCCCCTTACTGTTGGCGGCGGTGTGCGCAAAGTCGAAGATATCCGTTTATTGCTTAATGCCGGTGCAGACAAGGTCAGTATTAATTCTGCTGCCGTATTTAATCCTGAATTTGTTCAGGAAGCATCCCAGCGTTTTGGTGCACAATGTATTGTCGTTGCAATTGATGCCAAAAAAACCGGTGAAAATAAATGGGAAATTTTTACCCATGGAGGCCGTAAACCGACAGGTATTGATGCCATTGAATGGTCTGTCAAAATGGCAGAATACGGCGCAGGCGAGTTATTAATTACCAGTATGGATGCCGATGGGACTAAAGCCGGTTATGACTTGCAACTGATGCGCGCTATTAATAACCGGGTAAATGTACCAACTATCGCATCTGGTGGTGTGGGTAATCTTCAGCATCTGGCAGATGGCATTTTAAAAGGTGGAGCTGATGCAGTACTGGCCGCAAGTATTTTTCATTTTGGCCAGCACACTATTCCTGAAGCAAAACAGTATCTGGCAGAACAAGGTATTGAAATGCGCCTTTAACCGGCAAAATAAAGAATTTAAAAAAGAGTGTGCCCCCACACTCTTTTTACTTCAGACAAAAAATCTACTTTAAGGACAGCTTTCTTTTAAGCTACTTGCTCTGTTTCAGTTAAATATATACTCTTATTTTCAGATTCAGCTATTCCTGTTTGAATATATTGTGCAGGAAAATAACGCCCTGCTATTTTTTGTAATGACTTTGACAAAGGTTCCGGCAATGCTATACCCAAAGGGTTTTTTTCCTGTAGATCCTGAGCAGAAATAATCCGGGTTCCCATAATATAGTCAAACCAGGGTTTGGTTACACACCAGTTAGCATCCTGATTGGCATTCATATGGTGGTCATAATGCCAAGGAATAACCTTTATGGCCCATTCCGGTTCCAGATGAGCCTTGCGGTGTGTATAAAAATAATTGATAGCACTATACCAGGCTGCCAGCGCCATACCCTTAGAAATGGGATAAAACATCAGACTGGTTGCAGTTGCCACTGCTCCTAGTGAAATCAGTTCATTACGGGTTCGCCAGTTTTTTATCCCTTCTATATAACCCTGATCAAAAAATTCAGTTTTACGAACAATTTTATGATGTTCCCAATGTGATTTCATGCTATCTGGCACGGGAGAGTAACGTGGCTTTCCAGCACGGTGTGTACCATGCAAAATATATTTATGCGCTACCCATTCAAATGCATTGGCGACGATTAGACCCGCAACAAAACCTTTCCACATAACTCTTCCTCCCTTTTACTTGAATATAAAAAGCTTTCCATGCTAAATATTGACTTGGCTCAGCCAATTTATTGACAAAATACGACAGGAAATTTATTTCAATGCAGGGATATAGTGGTTCAGTCTTTGGTGGACTAGCGCAATTACTGCTAGATTACTATCAGGCACAGGCCCTAACCGTACCGGAACAATTACAGCATATACAGCAACAGGAGCGATTCGAATACCGCATCTGGCGAAAGCTCTTATTAGGGCTAGAACAACAATTACAAAAACCGGCACTAGGTTTAGATATTGCAGCTTATGTCCAGCCACGACATTTAGGCATTATTGCCTATCTGGCACTGTCCTGTGAAAGTCTGGGAGAGGCATTGCAACGCTACCATGATTTTCACCGCCTGATTTATGACGGCAGCCCCTTATGTGTTACTTCAGATATTAAATATGTTTCCGTGAGCTGGGAAGAACCAGAAGCACAGCCCTGCCAGATTACCGATGAGATTGCTATCGCTTTAATGGTCGAGTTTCTTAAACACTTTATGGCACTGGACCAGATTCATTTATATGAAGTGCATTTCTCCTGTCCGGCTCCAAGAAATATTGCATTATATGAACAGTATTTTCATTGTAAGGTCCGGTTTTCCCAGCCGCTAACCCGACTTTTACTCCCATTTAGTGAACTTTCCAAGCCTATAAAGCACAGTGATCAAACTCTACAGCATCTCCTGATGCAGCAGGCTCAAGCTCTTTTAGAAAAACTGCCACACAGCACCCAACTGGACCAACGTCTGCAGCAGGTCATACTCAAGGGTTTACAACGTGATGAGTATCAGATTGAACAGGTAGCAGTAAAACTGGAAATGTCTGTACGCCAGTTACAACGCCATTTACAGAAGCAAGGTGGTACTTATCAGGAGCGTGTGCAACATATCAGGTTCATGCTGGCAAGACAGTATTTAAAAGACCCGTATCTCAGCTTAAAAGAAATCGCTTTGCTATTGGGCTATTCAGAACAAAGTGCCTTTCAGCGGGCGTTCAAGCACTGGACTGGACAGACGCCGCGACAATGGCGTCTGTATGAGCAAGATATAAAAACTTGAAGTTAAAGGAAGGGGTTTTCAATTTCATGTTCAGGCTGTCGCTCAATCTGCTCGGGTAAAGGCTGAGCCTGTTCAAGCGCCTGAACCAGATCATTCATAAATGCCTGCAATTTTTTGGCTGCCTGCAATCCCTGCTGGTCTTTGGTAATCTGTAAATTGCCGTAAATATTGACACAATCTAGCTGGTTTTCCAGGGTCAGGTCATAAATCGCAGAGGATTCTGTGCCATTTTCAAAAGGTTTAAACATCTGCACGCTCCTTATTCTCGATTTTATATCTAATATTTAGGTTACCAAATCAGGAAGTTTTGTTTAGCTCTTTATGACAACTTATTTGAAGAGTTGCAAAATAAATTGTAGCAAGGCAGAAAACAACTGCTGTATGCCTGAATTAGTTGCTGCACTGCTGACGTTACTTATACCGGTGCCTGACTTTTGCTGCTTGAATTCCTGCTGTGCAGTTTCAATCTGCTCCCGGTTTGCATCTACGGCACACTGGCTTTCTGCATCCCAGTGTGAATACTCAAGCGGTTTATTTGCTTTAACTGCCGTACTGGTCAATGGCAGCTTATAGGTATTACGTTTTTGCTCTTCAGTAAGCTGTGGAAACAGATTAATCCCAAGCTGCTCTTCCAGATAGCAGACACTTACGATTTTGACCTGTAAAGAATTATTATTGGGCGCGTAATAAGCTCCTATTGCACCAGTTTTCGGGAGATACACTGCTTTATATACGGCTGTCGGTACAATTACACCCCGGCCAATAGTTTTCAGTTTTTTCCCTGTAAATAACGGACCGGTAACTACATAAACATTTTGCTTTTGCTTGGTGACAATAGCGCGCGTGGCTTCTTCCAGTTCACGCCAGACCTGCTGATTATTTTTAGGCGCCTGCGGTACCATATTGGCCAGAGAAAAACTGTCATACTGGGAGGAGCTATTGCTCATATCCCCATTAGGCGCCATATGCCCACGGTCATAACCTGAACCTCGATAATCAGAGAGCAAGGCCCGGTGGCGCTCTGCTACGCGACTCTCTTCATGAAAATTGTCTTCACGCTTGATTTTGGTACTGAGGCGCTGTGGATTTAAATATTCTGCAACCCAGAGTGGCGTTTTCGATACTCCTGAATACATGACATTAAACCCGTTAAAACAAAGCGGATAACTGTCTTTCTTCAGACTTTCCTTTACCAGATAGGGCGGCACTTCATGATAAAACTGGTTTAGGCAGGCCGCATTTGATGTCCCGGCTGTAAACAGCTGACCGATTTTTTCTTCACCGAAGGCTATGGCAAAACTTCCGGCCGCAAGCACACCTAACAACCCTTTAGACAGGCGGCTATTTAAAAATGGGGTCTTCGATCTACTCTTACTACGTGTCTTACGGGTGGCCATATCTTTGTATCAAAACAACGGTTTCCGGCAGCTTAACAAGCCCTCTATATGAAGTATATTGCATATACCTTTATTTGATTAAAGCATCATCAAAATTGCATGAAAAAGTCCGTAAAAAACGTAACATTTTGTTCGCTTTATTAAAGGGTTTCTGAATACTCTTTTAAGTATTACGTATGTTTGATTGAAATGAAAAAGTGCTTTATGAGAAGGTAATGATCTCCCGATTAAAACAAACACAAGTGTTCATGAGGAGTTTAATATGCGTTCTAAACTAATCGGCCTAGGCTTCATTACCGGAATGTGTAGTATGACAGCTTTCGCAGAACCTCCAGTACAACCTGGAGATACTCTGGAAAGCCTATCGAAAGTCCGGATTAATACTACAGTGAATGGACAGCCAGGTTCACTCAGTGAAATGATGGGTAATGGTCAATACCGTTCTTCATCCCAGTCTGCTATCTCGGACAGCAATACACTGGCACGTGATTCGTCCAGCACTCGCAGCATGGGTAGCACTGGCAGTACTACAGGTATTAATACTGATAGCCGTACCACTGGTGTTGGTACTACAGGCGGGATGAGTGGCTCGATGGGTACAAACAGCATGGGCACTTATGGCGGCACTCCGAGCACAGGCACTTACAGTGGAACCAGCTCAGGTACTTCTTCCGGTACAACTACCGGCACCAGCTCGGGTTATAGCAACTCAGCTGGCACCAGCTCAGGCTATAGCGGTACAGGTGCGACCAGCAGTACGACCAGTAACGGCACTACAGGTACGAGTCGTATGGGAAGTGCAACTGGCAACAGCAGCATGAGCGGTACAGGCAGTATAGGCGGATCAACTGGTACGGGCAGTGGCACAGGTAGTTCAGGCTCAACCGGTAGTGGCAGTGGCGCAGGTCGTTAAGCTTTGTCTAGTCGTTCTATAAGCTACATATTCAAACTCAAGATTTTAACTACTCCTCCAGAGTAAAAAACCAAGGCCTATGTGCCTTGGTTTTATTATTACTATTTTATTTAAGAAACTCAGATTTCAATCTGGCTGCCCAGTTCTACTACACGGTTAGTAGGTATTTTATAGAAGTCACTCACCGGGCTGGTATTACGCTGCATGGAAATAAACAGCTTTTCACGCCAAGGTGCCATACCGTCTCCAACTGTACTAATAATCCGTTCACGTGAGACAAAGAAACTAATCTGCATCAGGTTATATTCAAGCTCAAATGCCTCATAGACTGCTTCCAGAGCATGAGGAATATTCATCTCATCCTTAAAACCATAGTACAGCTCAACCCGATAAAAATGCTGATTTAGTACCTCTACATGAAAGCGCTGTTCGTCAGGCATATAAGGTACATCCTGTATCTTGACTGTCAGAATAATATTTTTCTGATGCAAGACCTTATTATGCTTCATGTTATGCAGCATCGCATGTGGAACTACAGTAGGTGTACCGGTCAGGAAAACTGCTTCTCCTTCTACCCAGTTAGCCTGATCACCAATACTCTCGACAAATAGCTCCAGAGGCAAGGTATCCTGCTGTAATTTTGCAAAGGTCAGCTCGCGGCCCTGTTTCCAGGTAATCAGCAGAAGAAAAGCAACTCCACCGATCAATAATGGCACCCATCCGCCCGAGAATACCTTTAGTGAGGTAGCACTGACCAGTACCAAGTCCAGTATCAGAAATGGAATGATCAGCAGCATCAGCTTTGGCATTTTCCATTTCCAGCTGTAACGGATAAATGCAGCAATCAGTAAAGTGTCACACAGCATGGTTAAAGTTACAGCCAGGCCATAGGCATTAGCGAGGCGCGAGCTGGTCTGGAAAATCAGGATTAAGACAATGATGGAAGCAAGCAGTACCCAATTGAGCAATGGCACATAAATCTGGCCCTGTTCTGAATCCGAAGTATGCTTAACAGTAAGGCGTGGTAAATAACCCAGCTGGATAGCCTGACGCGCCAATGAAAATACGCCTGAAATCACTGCCTGAGAAGCAATTACTGCAGCCATAGTGGCCAGAAAAATCATTGGATACAGCGCCCATTCCGGCACTAGCAGATAAAATGGATTTTCAATAGCACTCGGGTTTCTCAGTAATAATGCGCCCTGTCCTGCATAATTAAGTACCAGACATGGCAAGACTACAAAAAACCAGGCCAAACGGATGGGTACAGGCCCAAAGTGTCCCATATCGGCATAGAGTGCCTCACCACCTGTCACAGTAAGCACTACCGCTCCCATAATAAAAAAAGTCATGAGCGGATGGCTTACAATAAACTGAAATGCCCAGTGTGGGCTGAACATTCCTAGTACCACAGGTGTCTGTATAATACTGGAAATACCCAATAAGCCGAGCGAGAAAAACCAGAGCAGGGTTAACGGACCAAAAAATTTGCCAACAAAAGCAGTACCATACTTTTGCATGATGAACAGGGTCGTCACGATGGTAATGGCGATTGGAACAATATACGGATCCAGAGCATCCGTTGCGATAGATAGACCCTCTACGGCAGATAATACTGAAATCGCAGGTGTAATAATGCCATCACCAAAAAATAGTGAAGCACCAATAAAACCAATAGCAATTAACAGTAATTTTTTGCGGTCACTGAAACGGGTATTACGTAAATTCAATGCAAGAAGCGCCATGATGCCGCCCTCACCATTGTTGTCTGCACGCATTACAATAGCGATATATTTAATGGTAATGACCAGTGTCATTGTCCAGAAGATAATCGACAAAATACCTAATACATTAGCTGTACTGATTCCTAAACCATGAGCTGCATGGAATGATTCCTTAAGTGCATAAAGCGGACTGGTCCCAATATCCCCAAATACCACCCCTAATGCTGCCAAGGTAATCGCAGGCAATGCGGCTTTTTTTGCAGAACTTTGCATATTTTGTCTTCATAACAGATGCCATTTTTGCGCCATATTATCACCGAGTTATTTATTTTTCTTCAAATCAATTGTTTCAACTTGGCAGGCGCAGTTTTTTTAGTTATTATCGCACGCCTTGGTGAGGTGTCCGAGTGGCTGAAGGAGCACGCCTGGAAAGTGTGTATACGTTTACGCGTATCGAGGGTTCGAATCCCTCTCTCACCGCCAAATTCTATTCTCATGATGATTCATGAGGTCCTAAAAAGCTTAAATCTAAAGGGTTTAGGCTTTTTTTGTGTCTAATAATATCTACTTTATCTGTTGCAATCCCGATATAGTCGGGGGTATAACTGGAGGTATAATAATTAATTTATAAATCTAGAATACCTTAATCAGTCAATAAAAAATTTTCTTATCATTGAGCTCAATGCCAAAAATTTATAAATTAAGAATAAAGTAAGCTCAAGCTTATCTAGTAATTCTTAAATATCATTTAAACCTCCTCAAACTTCTTTTAATCTTTTAAAACTGAATTTATATCTCAACATTCTATCTATTTAAATATCGAAATCCTCATAACTGAATATTTATTAATCTAAAAACAGTATTTTAAATTTATATGACTAAAATCTGCTGCTTTGTATTAACTTATAAATGGTACAAAAAATATTTGGAATGTACATAAATCTTAAAAGGAAAAATGATGAAAAAAACACTCTCCGCTCTGACTTTAAGCTTGGGCTTACTCTTGCCCTTTTCTGCTTTTGCCAAAAATAATGTTGTGGTTGTAGCAACTGGAGGAACCATTGCCGGTGCTGGTGCCAGCTCAACCAACAGTGCTACCTATACAGCGGCTAAGGTACCCGTTGATGACCTATTAAACGCAGTACCACAAATCCAGAATCTGGCTAATGTTACTGGAGTACAGGCTCTTCAGGTAGCTTCCGAGAGTATTACTGATAAAGAATTACTGACAATTGCCCGTAAAGTTAATGAGCTGGTTAAAAGACCTGATGTTAACGGTGTAGTGATTACGCATGGAACAGATACTCTGGAAGAAACTGCCTACTTTCTAAGCCTGACCGTGCATACTGATAAACCGATTGTAGTGGTAGGTTCTATGCGTCCACCTTCAGCGCTGTCTGCTGATGGGCCTTTAAACCTGTATAGTGCTGTTGCTCTGGCAGCCGCAGACAATGCAAAAAATAAAGGCGTATTCGTGCTCATGAATGATAATATTTTTGCAGCACGTGATGTCAGCAAGACAATTAACATCCATACCGATGCCTTTGCCAGCCAATGGGGACCGTTAGGTACACTGGTGGAAGGGAAACCTTACTGGTTTAGAAGCGTAGCCAAACGATTTAACAATACATCTGAATTTAATATCGAGAATATTAAGGGCGATGCTCTGCCGCTGGTCCAAATTGTTTACGGTTCTGGCAATATGTTGCCCGATGCCTATACAGCATATGCTCGAGCAGGCGCAAAGGCAATTATTCATGCGGGTACAGGCAATGGCTCGGTAGCCAAAAATATTGTACCTACCCTGACTGAGCTCCAGCAGCATGGTATACAGATTATTCGTTCATCTCGTGTACCCCAAGGTTTTGTATTAAGAAATGCCGAACAGCCAGATGATAAATATAACTGGGTGGTTGCACATGATTTAAATCCGCAAAAAGCCAAATTGCTGACTGCACTTGCACTCACTCAGACCAGAGATGCTAAAGAAATTCAGCGTATGTTCTGGGAATATTAATTTTTAAATATTAATTAAAGAAGGTATCTTCCGATACCTTCTTGATGCTCGGAAAGCATTAAACTTAGACAAAATTCATTTGTTCATTTTTTCGCTTGTGAAAATCAGGTGTTTTTCGGTAGAATCTACGCCACAGTGCCGGCATAGCTCAGTTGGTAGAGCAACTGACTTGTAATCAGTAGGTCCACAGTTCGAATCCGTGTGCCGGCACCATTTCTCTTCTACTCTTCTTTTCTCGATTTATTCAGCTTTTATTGCACTAATCTGTACATAGCGAATTAATCTATCAGCGTAAAGCTGGGCGCAAAGTTTGGCTGTCATCTGGATTTTATAATAATCTGTATTTTTTATGGTGGATTGTCCAGAGTTACGTAGTTTTGCCACGTATTTGGAAAAGCCCTGCAAAACTTCTGAAGATATATCTTGGATCATTATTTGCTCATAACCATAATTTTCTAGCAAATTTACCATTTCAGTTTGAGTTTTTAAGTCTTTAAGTTTGAGATCAGCTGCTTTGACCAATAACTGGTATTTACTTTTTTGCCAGAGGCCTGCCTGTTGCCAGTCATCTGACAACATCAAATAATGGAATCCTAGATGACCATGCTGCTTTAAATGGCCAGTTACACTATTCAGAAAATGGCTTAGTGCATGATGGTAAGCAGCATCAATACAAAGAACGACATCAAACTGCTGAGTAAATTGTATTGGTTTTAAGGCAAGAAAAGACTGGTTATAAATCGCTTTTAAGGCTGGCAGATGATATTGACCAATCTTTTTGACACAGTTTTGCTGTAATTCTACAGCTTCTATATATTGAACCTGGTACTGATTTTGCCAATGCAGCAGACTCGCTCCCTGGCCGCAGCCCAGATCTAATACAGCATCCTGAGCCTTAAGCTGTACTGCCTGTGCTAACCGGTCAGCCAGCTGCTGGCAGGCCTGAGGATAATTTTCCTCAGCTTGCCAGTAACCCAGATTGGTCCAGGCCAACTCTGCCGAGTCACCCAACTGTGCTGCATCAATAGCATATTTATGTTGGGGTAAATACTGGCAGAGTATCTGGGCCCATTTCATGAGATTTTTAATAACCAAGTTGCGGTGCGATCTCCACTTTAGGTTCTAAACCTAAAAATGGCAAAGGTGCATCAAAGATCTTGGCAATATGAATAGCCGAAGTGACAGCAGACTCCAAGATCGGCAGACCATCACATGACCATGAACCACAGTAGAATACCTTACGGTTCGGCTGTAAATGCCGTTGCTGGACTTCTTTGTTTAATGCCACAGTTTTGGAATCAACTACTGCCCGAGTCAACGTTACACTGGAAATCACTTTTTTTGGATCAATTTCAGTAACCGGACGCCATGTCTGAAATACCGGAGACTTACCGACCAAACTTGGCTCAACTGCATTAAGCCAGACAGTAAACTGTTGTCGGGTAAAATGACGGTCCATCATATAACTCAGTACACACCAGTCTTTACGGCGCGGCGGCATCACTGAGCTATCTGTATGTATAACCAGTTCTCCCTGTTCAAACTTAAACTGTTTGAGAACTTCAATATCATCCGCAAATTGTTGCGGATTCATGAACTCTTCAAGTTTAGTGGTCGGTGTTGCAACTACTACCCGGTCAAAGACCGACTGCTCACCATCCTGTTTTTCCAGCAGAACTTTTTCACCCTGTTCTTCCACCTTACAGATTGGAGAGCCACTCTGAATACGAATACCTTCGATCAATTTATCTACCAATGCAGGTGTTCCGCCTTGCATACGGATCAGGGCATCTCCATCAGTCAATTGACGCAGAAAAATTAGTAACGGTTTGGCAGGCCAGTCTCCGATTGTTTTCGGATTACAGGTACAGATGGTATAGAGTACCGGCATTACTGCACCATGCCAGAATACTTCTTCAATATCATGCTGGTTAATGAACTCAGCCAGTGTAATGTCCTGATTTTTAGACTTGAAGAACTGATGAATTGCTGTTTTTAGCTGTAGCATACCTTTAACCAGACGCCAGCCATACTGCTTGATGCCCTTGCGGTTATTAATAATAGGAATATTACCAATGCGGGTACGTGAAGTTGTGAGCCAGGTTTCAGTACGATCTTCAAATAGCCAGCTACAGGCCATATAGGTACGTACCGGAAAAGTTTTAATGCCCAGGTAACTGGCCAGACTCAGTGTATTCTTCCATAAATAGGGATTCATAACCCGTAGTGGGGCATCAATCAGCCCCCCCTCAAACTCCAGACTATGACTGTCCATACCTCGGCCCGGGAGTGCCTCGAAAATAGTAATTTCATGTCCTGCATCTTTCAGAATTCTTGCGGTAGCAAGCCCAGCCATGCCACTACCGATTACTGCAATATCCAAAGTTATTATCCGTCAGTTAACCGTTTTCCAGATTATGTACCAACGCTCTCAGAAACGCCGTATTAAAAAATGCCAGAATTCTAAATTGTCTATCTCAAGTATCAGGCAGACTGGAGGGTAAATTCATCTAGCTAAACAATTCCACCCAATAACCATGAAAAATATAACCCTTTAATAAATAAAATTTTTATAAAAAGATTGTGTACTAAAATAGAACAAATAAGCTTAAAAAATTTCTCTCAGGATTAAAAAAATTAAGTACAAATTTCTGTATATATAATGTTAATTTCAGTATTTACATAAAGGTCAACTGGCTCGATGGTCAGATCTTGCTATAGTTCATTTTCACAAAATAATTCGGGTATAGAATTGCGCTATACCCGATCATGTAAGAACTTTATATTCAAGAAAATTCCCGCCTAACTGAACTTAAACAAAAGAAGCTTTCAGAGCTGGAAACAGTGATCGTGTAAACTGATCCGTACTCCATAGCCCTACCGGGGTATGATGCATATGAGGTGCCAGATAAGGAAGTAACATATTCATACGCTTCTGGAAATCAGTTTCAGCCTGATAGGACTTCTTCAAAAAGGTCAGTTCAAAATCGACTATATCTTCTGGACGGTCCTGATTCTGGTTCTTCTGCTCATGCTTTCTTGCCCAACCACGCAAGCTGGTAGTTGAAGTACTTTGTGGACCCTGAATCCAGTCATAAATCATCTGTTTTTCAGGATAGCTAAATACACCAAACATTTTACCGCGGTCATCATCAATCAATTTCCAAAAACGACTTTCCTGTACATCTTCCCCCGGCTTGATCCAGTTTTTACGGATGAGGGCATCCAAGAAGGCCACTGTACTCTCATCATCCTGTAACCAGTCATTAATCTGCCGGTTTTCTATACGGCATTTATCACCATGAATAAAACGACCCACTTTGGCTTTCTTGACCAGAATTTTTTCTACATTACTGCGCAGATCAAGATTTTTAACTACCGCAGTGGAACCTATACCTACATCATTCAAGTAATAGCCAATTTTTACACGGCGCAAAAATTCTTCTTTATCTTGATAGCGCTGGGCAACTTTAAGTACACCTTCTAGGGCTTTCTGGGCATGGCCATTATCAAAGTTATCAATCGTGATATGCAAATTAAAATAATGTGAGTCAATACCAAGTTCTTTTAACTCATAATTACTGATGAGTAAATGTAAGGGAAGCTGCTCATATCCCATGTTAAATCCTAACACTTCTGGAATATATTCAGCAGGTGCATAAGCTAAAGCCAGTTGCACCGCGGCCTGGATATAATGTTCATCACTCAAAAGATTTTCAAAATCGTTAAGTTCAAGCTGATCCAGTAATTGCTGATAGAGGCAGACATGGTTGAGTGAAGAAGATCCGCCTCCCAGCTCATCCAGGTAAATCGAGATCGCTTCATTGTAAACAGGATTTTGCCAGTATTTGCACAAGCTATAGAGCCAAGAACCATCAACCATTTTGGTCGGGCCAATCTTGACCAGAAATTCTAGAGCTTCACCGACGTTTTTAAAATATTCACGGGCACCATTTTGCCTCCTTCGTTCCAGATAGCTCTGAAAAGATTCACATGCCTGAATATTTTTATTGTTGAGCCACGCCCCTAAATCTTCTAAATTTTGTGGAAACTCCTTTTCTTCAAGTGTAATTGTATCAATAAAACGCTCTAAATAAATTTCGGCGAATTTTTCCTTTTCAGCCGTATCCCGCTCAGGTTCAGAAAAAAATTTTACTGTTTCTTTATGAGATAAGGCCGGGCTTTTCTTCTGGGTCAGCTTTCTCACTGGCTGCGTTGTTGTGGTAACCATATTTCATTATCTCTTTTTTTAATCCACTCCTGTTAGGAAATAGCATTCCCTTCTTCTTTTAAATAAAGTTTGTGTTATCTCTGGTTAAGAACACGTAAAAATAAAGTTGTGTTTTAATAAATTTCTTTTATTTTCAAAGAACTAAAGACCATAAACTCTACTTTTATTTACATTTTAATATTTTGAAACACCTGGGATATTATTGTAGAAGTTTTTCATTAAATTTATTAATTCTAATATTCCCACAAATAACAATAAACCAAAAATATAGATTAATTTAATGATTTATATAAATAATTTAATAAATTTCAAATGCAGAAGTTTTATTTCTCTTAATCATGCATGATTATATTTTTAAAGGAATGACCACCTTAAGTTTTAACTTTTAATTTAATGTGTAAGGATTGTGTATGTTGGATATATTTTTATACAACTGTTTATATAGCGATATGTAAACATTATAGAAATACAGAGAAACAATTATACTTAAGTCATTATTTTTATTTAATTTATATTAAAAAACCTATTTAACTTTTATATTCAAAAAGTATTAAGTATGTAAGTTGCTAATTCAATTTTGCCCATTTTCTGTTTTTATCTACCGACATCGCAATAAATTTAAAAAGCATTGCTCTAGAACTAAACCTAATAAGACAAGGGAGCTTCTAAATGTTTTATGTCTGTTGCAAGCACTTGGCAGATCTAGGCTTAAAAGTTGCGTTCATCGAAAGTGCAACAGCAGGTTATCTGGCTTATCAGTTTTCACTTAACCCGCATTCGGGTGAGGTTTTAATTGGCAGTTTGGTCTGTTATGACTTAAAAGTTAAAGAAAAAATCTTAAATATTCCTAAAGATCTGATTGAAGAGTATACGCCTGAGTCTCAGGAAGTCACTCATTATCTGGCTGAGCATGGTCATCATTTTTTTGATGCCGACATTATTGTGGCCTGTACAGGTCTGGTGAAACCTGGTGGTTCGGAAACACCGGAAAAACCTGTCGGGACCTTTTTCTATTCTATTTACTATAACGGCAAAGTTCATGATTTCAGATTTTATGCAGAGGGTGCGCCTGAAGAAAAGTTGCATAAAGTCCTGAATCAGGCTTGCCGTGAATTAAATCAGCTGATTCAACCTGAATGAGGGTTGTCTTTGAAGTTTGTAGTACACACACCTAAAACAATAGAGGCATGGTATGACGAATCAACATTATTCTAAAAGTGAGCTGGCAGGCGCCGACACACCAGATAAAGAAAACGATAACCTCAAGACTTTTGACTTAAATAGTGCACGAAGTGATGCTACGGGTCATGCACTGACGACCAATCAGGGTTTAAAAATTGCAGATAACCAGAATACGCTAAGAGCAGGTTCACGCGGCTCTGCCCTGCTTGAAGATTTTATCATGCGGGAAAAAATTACCCACTTTGACCATGAGCGTATTCCGGAGCGGATTGTACATGCCCGTGGTTTTGGTGCACATGGCGTATTTCAGGCTTATGAAGGGAATGAACGGTTTACCAAGGCGGCATTCCTGACTAATACCCAAATTACCACACCTATGTTTGTACGCTTCTCGACTGTACAGGGCTCACGCGGTTCACCAGATATTCCACGTGATGTTCGCGGTTTTGCCATGAAATTTTATACCACTGAGGGAAATTATGACCTGGTGGGTAACAATATGCCGGTCTTCTTTATTCAAGACGGAATAAAGTTTCCAGATGTCGTACATGCCGTTAAACCCGAACCACACAATGATATCCCTCAGGCAGCTTCAGCACATGATACTTTCTGGGATTTTGTTTCACTTACACCAGAGACAGCGCATCATGTAATCTGGCTAATGTCTGATCGTGCAATTCCACGAAGTTTCCGCGGCATTCAGGGTTTCGGGGTGAACACTTTCCGCCTGATCAATGCTGAAGGTAAATCTCACTTTGTGAAATTCCACTGGACCCCAATGCAAGGTGTATTCTCGGTACTCTGGGATGAAGCACAAAAAATCAATGGTAAAGACCTTGATTTTAACCGCCGTGAACTGTGGGATGCTATTGAAAGCGGTTTATATCCGGAATGGGAACTCGGTGTTCAGCTCATTCCTGAAGAGGATGAGCATAAGTTTGATTTTGATATTCTGGATGCCACCAAATTAATACCAGAAGAGCTGGTACCTGTAACTCCAATTGGTAAAATTACACTCAACCGTAATGTAGATAATTTTTTTGCAGAAACTGAACAGGTAGCTTTCTGTCCGGCACATGTTGTACCGGGTATTGATTTTAGTAATGACCCGTTACTACAGGCACGACTGTTTTCTTATACAGATACCCAGTTAATACGTCTTGGGGGTCCAAACTTCCATCAGATTCCAATTAACCGTGCCGTTTGTCCTTTCCATAATAATCAGCGTGATGGTTATCATCAGCGGATTGTGCATCAAGGTCAGGCAAACTATGAACCTAATTCGATTGATAACAACTGGCCACGTGAAACTCCGCCTGCACCAAGTGGCGGTGGTTTTGAAAGCTACTATGAACGTGTAGATGCACATAAGGTACGTGAGCGTAGTGAGTCTTTTAATGATCACTTTAGTCAGGCACGTCTATTTTATGTTAGCCAGACTCCACATGAGCAACAGCATATTAAAGATGCTTATGTATTTGAGCTTACCAAAGTTAAACGTGCTTATATCCGTGAACGTATCGTCAATGAAATGCTCAGCTATATCGACGATGACCTGGCGAGCTATGTTGCACAGAAGCTTTCACTTCCTATGCCACCAAAACGTGAGCTAGCAACTGTTACTCCGTCAAAACGCCTGAGTCAGGAGGCCTTCCCGCCACTTGATATTCGTGCACGCCGTCTGGCCCTGCTGGTACAAGATGGTTTCAGCATGCAGGAATTTGAAACCATTCAGGACTGGGCAATCAAAGAAGGCGTTATCCTTGAATGTATCAGTGACCATAGTGGTTTCGTAACTTCTGATACGAACGCGACTTTACCACTCAAAGGAAATTATCAATCAGAACCTTCGATTTTCTATGATGCAACTGTAGTACTTGGCGGTACCAAAGAAGTTGTACCAGATCAGGAAGGCTATCTGATGCATTATATTATGGAAACCTATAAGCATCTGAAACCACTGGTCTTCCTGAACGGGAATGAAAGATTAATTACTACCATGCCTCTTATTGAACCTGATGAAGGTGTAATTACTATGCCAAACTTTACAGCTGTTCAGGAACAGCTGAAAACTGCACTGCTTAAACATCGCGTCTGGGCTCGTGAAATGCAGGCCAAAAAGATTCCGGCATAATTTTCTAAACTGTAATAACAATAGGAAAAGCACTAAAGTGCTTTTCCTATTTTTTAATGAAGAAAAATTCATCTAGATAATCATTAAATCTTATTTATATGTAACTAATGTAATATTAAATTAATTTGAGATTAACCTAAAATATAACAACCTCCTATTTTAATTACCTAATTCTATATTCTTATTTATTTTAAATAATTCATTTTAATTATTCAGCAACATGCTTAAACACTTCATAACCTAATTCTATGTTCTAATTATTTTCATGTGATGTATAGATTATTTTAAACACAAGAGGTGACACATGAATAATATGAACAATCAAAATCAGGAAAATCAACAGCATTTGCAAAACCAGCAAGGACAGACTGGCGAACAGAAACAACAGGAAAATAATACCCAGAGCAAACAGGATCAGGGTATTCACCACCAGAACCAACAACTTGGTGTCGGGCAGGAAGGCCTGCAGAATGTTGAGCAACAACAACAGCAAAGCCAGCAACATACCCAGCAGTCAGACCAGAAAGGCCAAGGTTTAGGACAGCCAGATCAGCAGAATTATAACCCGCAGGGTCAACAGAATCAGTATAATCAACAAAGCCAGCAAGGTTCATCTCAGAGCCAGCAAGGTCAAAATATGGGCCAGCAGGGTATGAGCCAACAAGGCCAAAGTCTGAATCAGCAAGGTGGTGTTGATAATAACCAGCAAGGAACTAATCGTGGTCAGGAAGGCCAAGGACTAACAGGTACAGGCATGGGTGCTACCAGTCAGCATAATCAGCAAAGTCATGACGGCCAGCCACAGCAAGTTAGCCCTGAACAGCAACAGCAGCAACGCACCACTCAGTATGAACAGGGTCAGCAGCATCAGCAAAATAGTAATAATGCAATGCAGCATGAAACTAATGATCAATATCGCTCTCGTCAGGAAGGTCAAAATGAAGATTATTAATCTTAGAAAATTAAGATTATTTTCATCTTTGGCTATTTGTTAATATAGATAGATTTAAATATATTACTTCTTTCTTAAAAATAAAAAATTTAATATCGGATATTTATATAATATCCGATTTTTTATATCTAATTTATTAAATAATATTTCAATGTAAAATTAGAAAACATAAAGCAGCAATCCCTCTATGTTTTAATATATTTTCCCAACATCTTTTTTAGTAAATAGCTTTTATATTTTAACTATAGATTTTTACTATAAAGCAGGAGATGTACAATGGTTGACGTAAATGAAAACCTAACGGATACGACCAGCACTTATAAAGACGATACACATCGTCAATCTCAGGAATATTGGAAGGAAAATTATAATAAAACTCCATATTATAAAGATGCATTAACACACTATCCTGACTTGGAATATGATCGTGATTATTCAGGTGCTTATAACTTGGGTTACACGAGCCGCCGAGAAAATGAAGGCCGTCACTTTGATGAGATGGAAGGCAGCTTGCAGCAGAAATGGGAAGACACTAAACGTGAATCACGTTTAAAGTGGGAACAGGCTAAACATGCCATTAAAGATGCCTGGGACCGTATGTAAGTATTTTAAGTCAAGGATTCAGAGTTCTCTGAATCCTTTTTATTTATTTTTTTATAACAATCATCCGGAGATCTTATGAATCAGTACCCCGCTACACCACCTGCACAGATTCAAACCCATCAACCGGGTAAACAGACCAAAATGAATCCCGAGCCTGAAATTATTAAGGCTTCCCATAAAGGTAGTGATAAATTAAAAGATAAAGTTGCATTGATTACTGGTGGTGACAGTGGAATCGGTCGCTCAGTTGCGGTGTTATTTGCACGTGAAGGTGCAGATATTGTGATTGCTTATCTAGAAGAAAGTCAGGATGCTGAAGATACCAAAGCAATGGTTGAACAGGAAGGCCGGCGTTGCCTTCTGGTAAAATGTGATATCCATAAAAAAGAAGAAGTTGATCAGCTAGTTGAAAAAGCTCTAAATGAATTCCAGAAAATTAATATTCTGGTGAATAATGCCGGGGTACAGTACCCACAGAAATATCTGACTGATATTCCGCAGCAGCAATTATTCAAGACTTTTGAAACCAATATTTTTTCAATGTTCTACCTGACCCAAGCAGTACTGCCTTATTTAAAAGAAGGTGACAGTATTATTAATACAACCAGCATCACCAGTTATCACGGACATGACCAGCTGATTGACTACTCCAGCACTAAAGGCGCCATTACCTCTTTTACACGTAGTTTATCGACCAATCTCCTTAAAAATAAAACAGGAATTCGTGTAAATGGTGTTGCGCCCGGACCAATCTGGACCCCGCTTATTCCAAGCAGCTTTGATGAAGAACAGGTTAAAGATTTTGGTAAGGAAACGCCAATGGAACGCATGGGCCAACCAAGCGAAGTGGCGCCTGCCTATCTATTTCTGGCTTCCGATGATGCCAGCTATATTTCAGGCCAGGTTATTCATGTAAACGGCGGTTCAATCGTTAATGGCTAATTAAAAATAGATTTGCAGTATTTTTACTTTTGATAGAACTTGCTCAACAACGACTCAGCTCTTTTTTTGAGTCGTTCTTTTTTATTTAAAAAATGAACGTAAAAAAGCAGACCCACGGGTCTGCTTTTTGTTTTATTAATACCAGTTAGAATGGCAGATCATCATCCAGGTCAGCCGGAACTTGAGAGGCTGGAGCTGACTGAGGAGCTTTAGGTGCGAAACCGCCCGGGTTATTATTGCCATAACCGCCACCTTGGTTGCTGTTATTATTAAAACCGCTACCCTGCTGGTTGCCGTTACCATAACCGCCCTGGCTACCCTGATTATTATTGAAACGTGGTTGACCATAGCCTTGATCACCACCAAAACCTGCACCTGCCTGATCGCCCTGCTGTCGGCCTGAGTCTAGCATCTGCATCTGTTCACCACGAATCTCGGTAGTATAACGTTCCTGACCGTTCTGGTCGGTCCATTGACGGGTACGCAATGAACCTTCAATATAAACTTTTGAACCTTTACGTAAATATTGCTGGGCAATTTCACCTAGACGGTTGTGTAGCACAATACGGTGCCATTCTGTCTGTTCTTTACGTTCACCTGTGCTTTTATCTGTCCACGATTCACTCGTTGCGATAGAAAACTGTGTTAAAGAGCCGCCATTTGGGAAAGTTTTTGTCTCTGGATCGCGCCCTAAAGTCCCTACTAAAATAACCTTATTTACACCACGCATCAGCTGTTCTCTTCCTATTCATTTCTATGTTTTACTTTATAAGAGTTATGCTTAAATGGCTACCTCTTTACCCAACAACTGCGTCAAATTATGTCGAGCAGCTGCATCCACCTGCTGTTTATCGACTTTAATATAGGCCAGTTGCTGTTCAGGCATCACCACGACCTCTTCAATACCACGAATCGCCAATAACTTAGAAGTCCATTCATCTGTTTCCTGCATTTCTGGCAAGCTTAAAACCAGTGAAGTTAAATAGCGTGGCTGAGCCAGACCAAAACTGATGAATAACCAGATTATGGCAATTGCTGTCAGGATACTCCAGCCTAGAGAAGTATTATGCAAAGTCAGCAGGAAACCGCCCAGTGTTCCTCCGAAAAAGGCACCCAGAAACTGGCCACTGGCATTGACACCCATGGCGGTAGCCTTAGACTGCAAAGGTGCAGATTTGGACAGCCAGGACGGCAATAATGCTTCCATCACATTAAAAGCAATAAAGAAAAACCCGAGACCGGTCAGCAGAATATATTTAGACTCAAAGCCAAAAATCATGATCAGCAGGCCTAATATAACTCCAGTAATTGCCGTCAAAAAGATTCCACGCATTTTGCGATATTTTTCCGCCAGGATAATACTGGGAAAAGCAAAAAACAGACTAACTACCAAAAGCGGTAAATAGACCATGCCATGACTGGCAAGCGGAATATGAGCAAATTCAATCAGCTGTGAAGGTATATATACAAACATTGCGGTAAGCAGCAAATGCAGGCTGAATACTGAAAAATGCAGACGGTTCAGGTCACCCATTTTCAGGACCTGCTTAAGCTGTTGCAAATAGCCTTGTGAAAAATTCTTATGATGACGAGTGACCTTAGGCACCATGAATAACATCAGAATCGCCAGAAGGCCCATGACTGTGGTTACCCAGAACAGGCCGGAAATACCGACAATTCCTGTCAGCCAAGGACCCAGACTAAAAGCGACTACGAACGACAGGCCGATACTCATGCCCATCACAGCCATTGCTTTAGTACGCTGCTCTTCACGGGTTACATCGGCCAGTAAAGCCATCACCACTGCTGAAACTGCACCACCTCCAGCAATAGCACGGCCAATAATCACGCCATAGATAGTTTCTGACATGGCAGCAATTGCACCGCCCAGAGCAAACAGCAACAAGCCAATCACTATAAGAGGTTTACGGCTGAATCGATCTGCCAGCAAGCTGAATGGAATTTGAAGAATCGCTTGGCTCAGACCGTAAACACCCACAGCCAGACCCAACAATGCTGGTGTCGCATACTGATATGACTGCCCTGCTACAGAGAATACAGGAATAATCATGAACAGGCCCAACATGCGTAAAGCAAAGATACTGCTTAAGGCAAAAGTTGAACGGCGTTCTAAGGCATTCATCATAGCAACAGGCTTATTAGAAAATAAGATGAATTATAAGATAAAGCAGCTCAAAGCGCGTAGCTCTGTTATTCGAAATAACGATATTAATGACAATAAAAAAGGGTATATAACTATACCCTTCAACTTATTCTGAGTTTAAAAATATATCCTAACCAAAACGCTCTGTCCGTTTACGATACTGGATTGAGGCCAGTACTGCCCAGACAATAAATGCCACCCCGATCAGGCCGGTTACCACTTCAGGAATATGTACGCCTGTGCCACTTGCCAGCATGATGATGGCCAGTGCGCCAATTGCATAATGCGCACCATGTTCAAGGTAGATGTAAGCATCCAGTGTGCCTTTTTCGACCAGATAAATAGTCATAGAGCGGACGAAGATTGCACCAATTGCCAAGCCTAGCATAATGATAACTACATCACTGGTAATTGCGAAAGCTCCAATTACACCGTCAAAGCTAAAAGATGCATCCAGCACTTCAAGATACAGGAAACCGCCAAAACCTGCTTTTACTACACCGGTTGTTGCGCCATTGCTGTCATGTGTAACAGCGTTGCCTTCTTCATCAATTTCCGGTTCACCGCCCAGCAGATGACTAAGTACCTGTACCCCGATATAAATTACAATTCCCCAGATACCGGCCATAGTTACGACCAGACGTTTTGTCTCGTCTACATTGGCAGCCACTACCAGCAAAGCAATCAAGGCAATAAATACAGACATAGCCGGTACGCTGGCCAAACTGGTTAAGCGTCGCTCCAGCCAGCGAAACCAGTGAGTATCTTTACCTTCATCCAGGAAGAAATTGAGAAAAACCAGAAGCAAGAAAGCTCCACCAAAAGCGGCAATTTCAGCATGATGGTCCATCAACCGCTGCGAATAGGTCGTTGGATCATTAAGTGCCAGTCTTACCACTTCCATTAATCCCATATCAGCAGTGACTGCAACAATCACCACGGGGAAAATCAGACGCATACCGAAAACCGCAATTAAGATACCAACTGTCAGGAAGATCATTTTCCAGAAGTGGTCCCAGTTACGTAGTACTGAGGCATTGACTACGGCATTGTCAAATGACAGAGATACCTCCATTACTGCCAGGATGGCCGTGATGGTCAGAGCCTTGAACATGGTTTCTATACCTGCTTGAGGCCCATGGGTATAGCCCCAATAAGCTGACAGTGCAAGACACACCACCGTAAAAAAAATGGAAAATCGGAAATGCTTCATGGATAAACCTATTCGCAATGAATGTTTTAAAACCTGTTTGAACCGGAGAAGTCTACGGCATCTTGTTCAAGTAATTATGACCTGTTTTTTTTGAAGCCGGTAAAAACTTTTTGATCAGTGAGCAACCTGATGTATTAAGAAGTTTAAATTATATTCAAGAGCTCATGGTCTTATAGATAACATCCTATAGTGTTGGGATATTTTAAGTATTTTTTAACACTTACCTTCAGGAGCATAAAATTGCATTTTTCACAATTACTGTGGCGAGATAATCTGGGTTTATATGAACGAATCCTCAAGATGCCTTTCAACCAGGAACTGATGCAGGGAACTTTATGCAAAAAAATATTCACTCACTATATTATTCAGGATGCATATTATCTGCTTGCCTACGGCCGTGCCCTGGCAGTTTGTGCAGCCAAAGCTGCAAATGCCGAGGAAGTGATTCAGTTTTCTGAAGCTGCACGGGTAGCAATTGTATTTGAACGTAGCCTGCATAAGGATTTCATGCAGAAATTCGGTATTAGCCCAGCCCAATTTGCAGCTACACCATTGACTCAAGCCTGCCATCATTACACATCATTCCTGAGTGCAACTGCCTGGTCAGAAAGCTATCCGGTGGTTCTGGCTGCCCTGTTACCCTGTTTCTGGATATATGCTGAAGTCGGCAGATATATTGTTGAGCATTCAGCGCCCGACAATCCCTATCAGGCCTGGATTGATACCTATGCGGGTGAAGAGTTTCATCATGCGGTAAGGGAAGTGATCATGACACTGAACCGGGTGGCTCAGCAGTGTGATCAAGAGACATTAAATAAAATGCAGCAAGTTTATAAACGTGGTGCTGAGCTGGAGTGGATTTTTTGGGACAGTGCCTACCGGCAGCGGGACTGGCCTGAAGGTTTAAGTGAATAGTAAAACAATGTGACATAAACTGACGCTTTAAAATCATAAAAACTACGCTTGAACATTTTTAAAGCGCTACCATATATAGAGTTTTAAACGCTTACTTAGGACGATTCATGAGTCAAAGTCATATCCGTATTCGAGGCGCACGTACCCATAACCTCAAAAATGTGTCACTCGATATTCCACGGGACAAGTTCGTGGTAATTACGGGACTTTCGGGCTCAGGTAAATCCTCTCTTGCTTTTGATACCCTGTATGCCGAAGGTCAGCGCCGTTATGTCGAGTCATTGTCGGCCTATGCGCGTCAGTTTTTATCCCAGATGGAAAAACCGGAAGTTGATGCAATTGAAGGCCTGTCTCCTGCAATCGCAATTGAACAGAAGTCAACCAGTCATAATCCACGTTCTACAGTGGGAACTATTACAGAAATTTATGACTATTTGCGACTGCTCTACGCCCGTGTAGGTACACCGTACTGCCCGGAACATGACTTGCCAATGGTGGCGCAGACTGTGTCAGAAATGGTAGATGCTGTAAAAGCCCTGCCTGAAGGGACGGCCTTGATGCTGTTGGCACCGGTAGTACGTGAACGTAAAGGTGAATACTCTACCCTCTTTGAACAGTTGCAAAGTCAGGGTTTTGTCCGTGCACGTGTAGATGGCGAAATTATTGAAATTGATACGCCACCCGAACTGGACAAGAAAAAGAAACATACTATTGAAGTAATTGTGGACCGTTTCAAAGTACGTGATGACCTGGGTAATCGTATCGCTGAATCTTTTGAAACTGCACTACGGCTCGGCGGAGATCTGGCAGTTTTATCCTGGATGAAAGATGAACATCCAGACCGGGTATTTTCGGCCAAACATTCATGTCCAGACTGTGACCGTGCGGTAGGTGATCTGGAACCACGGTTATTTTCATTTAATAATCCGTTTGGTGCCTGTCCGGCTTGTGATGGTCTGGGTACCCGTAGCCACTTCAGTGCCGATAAACTGATCCATAACCCGGAGCTGAGTATTAGCCAAGGTGCAATCCGTGGCTGGGACCGTCAGCGCCCTTATTATTATTCAATGCTACAAAAAGTAGCTGCCCATTATGATTATTCTCTGGATACCCCGTGGAAAGACTTGGGTAAAGATGTTCAGAAGAAGTTTTTATATGGTACAGGGCGTGAGAAAATTGATCTCAGCTATGTGGACGAGCGTGGTCGCCGTCATAACCGGGTTATGCCTTTCGAGGGTGTATTGCCACATCTAGAACGGCGCTACCGTGAGACTGAAAGTAATTATGTACGAGATGACCTGTCACAATATTTGTCGAATGCTGCTTGTGATGTCTGCGACGGTTCTCGGCTAAATGAGATTTCACGTAATGTAAAAATTCTGGACCATACCATTAGCCAGATTACCCGCATGTCGATCGGTGATGCCGCACATTATTATGAGCATCTGCATCTGGAAGGTGCCAAAGGTGAAATTGGTGACAAAATCTTCAAGGAGATTCGTGAGCGTCTTCACTTTCTGGTCAGTGTCGGGCTGAATTATCTGAGTCTTGCGCGTTCAGCAGAAACCTTGTCTGGTGGTGAAGCACAGCGTATTCGTCTGGCTTCACAAATTGGTGCCGGTCTGATGGGCGTGATGTATGTACTGGATGAGCCTTCGATTGGCTTGCACCAGCGTGATAACGACCGCCTACTGCAAACCCTGATTCGTCTGCGTGATCTGGGCAATACTGTACTGGTGGTTGAACATGATGAAGATGCCATTCGTGCTGCTGACCATATTATTGATATTGGTCCAGGTGCAGGTGTGCATGGCGGTTATGTAATTGCTGAGGGTACAGCCGATGAACTTTGCCAGCACAAAGATTCACTGACTGGCAAATATCTTTCTGGTGAGTTAAAAATCGCGGTACCACAACAGCGTGTTCAGCCGCCAAAACCGGAAGAACAAATTAAGCTGTTAGGGGCATCAGGACATAACCTGAAAAATGTTGATCTTACCATTCCCCTAGGTGTAATGACCTGTGTTACTGGCGTGTCTGGTTCTGGAAAATCCACCCTGATTAACCGGACCTTGTTACCTCTGGCAGCTACTCAGCTCAATGGAGCAACAACCTTAACACCAGAGAAATTTGACAGTATAGATGGTCTGCAATTTCTAGATAAAGTTGTAGATATTGACCAGAGTCCGATTGGACGTACCCCACGCTCCAACCCGGCAACCTACACAGGCGTATTTACACCTATCCGGGAACTGTTTGCCCAAACACAAGAAGCCAAAGCACGCGGCTATAGTGCTGGCCGGTTCTCCTTTAATGTAAAAGGTGGCCGCTGTGAGGCCTGTGAAGGTGACGGCATGATTAAGGTAGCAATGCACTTCCTGCCGGATATGTATGTACCCTGTGATGCCTGTCATGGCAAGCGATATAATCGTGAGACTCTGGAAGTTGGCTATAAAGGTAAAAATATTTCCGATGTACTGGAAATGACGGTAGAAGATGCAGCTGCATTCTTCGAGGCTATTCCGGTAATTCATCGCCGTCTGGAAACACTGACTCAGGTAGGTCTTGGTTATATCCGTCTGGGCCAGTCGGCAACCACCCTGTCGGGAGGTGAAGCTCAACGGGTAAAACTGGCCCGTGAATTAGCTAAACGTGATACCGGGAAGACTTTGTATGTACTGGACGAACCTACCACAGGCCTGCATTTCCATGATATTGCCAAGTTATTAGATATCCTGCATGAGCTACGCAACAAGGGTAATACCATTGTAGTGATTGAGCACAATCTGGATGTTATTAAGACTGCAGACTGGGTGGTCGATCTTGGACCGGAAGGAGGTTCTGGTGGTGGCCAGATTATTGCTACCGGCACACCAGAGGAGGTTGCTGAAGTAGCTATTTCACATACAGGCCGTTTCTTGAAACCTTTATTGAAATAGTCTCCTCAGCTGTTAAAGCCCTATTGAAAACGGTGATATATTCACCGTTTTTTTATTTTTAAACTTCATAATTTTTTACTGAGACGTTTTATGCAGACAGATACTTATAAATACTTTTTTTAGCAATACCCAGTTGTTTCTATCAATAGCTTTAACAGCCGCTTTATTTATAAAAATATTCATCAAAATATAAAAAGTTAAAATTTTTAATAGCTTAAATAAAAATTCCAAGTTAGCGTATTCTAGACATTCGGGAATTTAAATCTCTTACTACGCAACACTATTTCGTCCCGCTGCCTTTGCCCGGAATAACGCCTGATCCGCCTTTTCCAGCAGTTCTAACCAGTTTTCTGTGCCTGTCGCGACGCCTATACTCACTGAAACAGAAATTGAGTTACCATTTTCAAGCTTAAGATGGGCCTGCTGGACTTCAGCACGAATTTTTTCTGCCACTTTCAAAGCTGCACCGAACTCGACATATTCCAAGAATATGATAAATTCGTCTCCGCCATAACGAATAATCAGATCCGAAGAACGTACACTTTTTTTAAGCTGACTGGCAACAAGCTGAATAATTTGATCACCAATAATGTGTCCGTACTGATCATTTACCTGTTTAAAATAATCAATATCTACCAGAATCAGACAAGTCTGGCTTAATTGTTTAACATGCTTTTCCAGATACTGTATGTGCTCATCCAATGCTAGGCGATTAGATACTCCGGTTAAAATATCGGTATTGGCAATATTACGCAGTTGTAATTCAAGTACATCACGCTCGGCCAGCTGTGCCTGTAGTTTTTGTATGGCTTCAAATAGCGAGAGTGGATAAAGAGTATCTGAGGACTGGATACGAGAATCTTGATGACCGGCAAGCTTTAAAATCAGATTGCGTGCCCGGATTAAGGGGGTAAATACTTTATAGCGTGCATAAACCATAGTAAAAATGGCGGTAAACACAGAAATAACAGAAACAGAAAGAGTCAGGATAAATTTTTTCCATGCCTTACTGCGTACCTCTTCAGCTGTTTTAACGCTATGATCCAGCAGAAAATCCTGTAAATTAACCACTGTCAAAAATTTATCAACGATTTGTTCAGTTAACTGGGTTCCTGTCATAGAGTACGGCTGATTTTTTATACTTTCATTGATCAGCGTTTTTACCATTGGAATCGCTTTTTCCAGAAACTCTGTTTTAACTTCACCATGTAGTCTTAAATATTGGGGTGTTCTATATTTATCCTGTTGAATAGAATTAATCAGATCCCATAAGTAATAAGCCTGATACTGGGTCTGCAAAGAGCGTGCAAGATTTTCCTCTGGAATTTTCTCCTGAAAAGTGACCGCTGCAATAATATTGGAGGCCAAACGTCCAGCCTGATCCCGCAGGTCAGTCAAAATTAAAATCAGGGTATAATAATCAGAGATAACGGTATTTTTCCCCACTGAATGTGAAATGACATTTTTTAAGACCTGATGAGCGCTATCCCAAGCAGCAAACATTTTCTGAATCGACCGATCAAGCTGTATAGAGGTTCTTTTAGAGCGAGGAATAGCAATATAGCCATCTATAGCCTGTCTACCCTGCTCTAGTGAATGCACTACATTCTTAGATACATTTTCAGCATCTGCCGGCAAGCCGGCCTTGTTTAAAATATCTACTGTTTCAGCAATATGTTTATCTACTGATTTTCGAAAATCAATTAGTTCCCTGAAATTCTGTGCGAACTCTTCTGTTGTACTCGACATGACTTTATTTGATGGGCCACGTTCTCGTGAAATCATATTTGTCAGCTCGGCCATATTACGTAGTGCAGAGATTTCTGTCAGAGCCAGGTCTGTTTTCTTGTAAGTACGATAACTGTCTATAGTCAGAGGAATACAAATAAAAAGAAGTGAAAAAATAATAACCAACATGGACCAGAACAAACGCCGGGTAATATATTCTGAACGTAGCTGGTTCTTCATCAAACATATCCCATTACAAATTCTAGTATTCAAAAATATATTTTATAAAAACTTAAGATCATAAAAGTTTCGGGCAGAGATAGCTTCTTTAGAATACTTAAAGTTTACTGATGTTTTTTTAATGGAAACTTAGTAATAACCTGTTCCCCAAGAGGGGCTATTTTACCTTTTACTCTATCTTTTTCAATAGTTTAAAAATTTATCACTCTAGTTTTAAAGTCTAAGAGATCTGCAGAATACATAGAGCCCTGAGTAAAAATATAAATAATTTTAAATACACTATATTTTTTCTCTATATAAAATTTATAAAATTTTATTAAAAAATCAGAACTATAATTTTAATAACTTTTCTGAAAGATAAAAGATAAATAGTTTCTGCAACTATATAATATTTCATTTAGCTTAAATCCCTTTTCAAGTTAAAGATTAATATTTTTTCTAACTCTATAATTTTTCTATTAATTGGTTTTACCGTTTTTTAAAATATTAATTATCAATTTAACACATTTAAAAAACTGTTGCATACTACATTTAAGAACAATAAGTGAGATTTTCATCACACTTATTTGAATTCCTCAGGATGTATCTCCCAAATATTATGCATCCTTTCTGGCCCAGTTATCTCTTTTAAGCTGGGCCTTTTTTTACTTAAAATTTACTTATTTTTAGTTAAAACTTTTTTAAAATTACGCAAGTCATTTTTTGGTTTTGCATGTACAGCTCAAATTTCTTATTTTAACTGTAATTTAAAATAGAACACTGTCTAAGTATAAAACTCAGGTTAAAAAAAAGCCCAACCTTGGGGAAAGCTGGGCGGATAAACCAGAAATACGGTTTTAAAAATTCTGTGGTGCAGATATAAGTTGTATATATCTGATATAAATATTATGTGATTTTTCATGTATAAAGTAAAGTTGATTAATTTAATAAGGATTAGAAAATCTATCGCTTTTTACAATTTTGTAGAGCTAAGTCTTATCTTAATCTAACTACTAAGATAAATTCTAATTTAAAGTTTTTAGCTTATAGAGCGCTTAAAAAAGCATCTGTCCTACCAAAAATTAAATATAAAATACTTCAATTTGATTCCTTTCTTATTTCTAGAATTATTGATTAATTCTTCTATATTAATCAGTTAAAACAATCATAAAACTCTTATTCAAAACTCACTTTTTCCTAAAATTTATTCATTAATTAAGTATTACTTAACTGTTATATCGAAACTTTTTAAAAGGTTGACAAACCTTATTCCAAATGAGCAAAAAATGTTCTTTATCATATTTAGTATAATTACTCTATAAAATAATATCTTTTTACTTCATTGACTTAATAAATTGTTACAATACAATGCAGTGGTTTAATCCATTTTTAATAAACTGGTAAATATCATGAAAAAACTCGGTTTAGCCACTGCTTTACTATTAGCCATGACCGGTGCGCAAGCATATCAATTTGAGGTTCAGGGACAATCTGAATATATCGATGCCACACTCAATGATAAAGATTTTACTGGTTCAGTAGCCGGAACTTACTACTATAAAAATGTAGATTCAAGCAAAGGGCCATTAGCTGAAGCCGCATTTTTAAACCAAGCTTCTAACATTTCTCTTGCTTACACCTATGGTAATCTTGACTTGGGTGCAGATCGCACCTTCAGTCTGGATACTGAAGCACACACTTACGGCGTAAAAGGTGAAGCATATATTCCGACTTCAGTTATTCCGTTATATACCAGTGCAGCTTATAGCCACACTAAAACAGATACAGATATATCTGAGTTTGGTACAAAATTAGGTTCTATTGAAAATAATGGCGATCGTTATGCATTAGAGCTTGGTGCACTTCTGGCACCTAATTTCCTGGTAGCAGTAGGCTATGCAAATATTGCTGATCCTTTTGCTCTAGACGCCAACAATATTATATCTAATGGTATTCTAAAAACTGTAGGTGAAGCTGTAACTGCCGGTTTTACTAATCAGCGTCTTTCTCAAGATATCGTAACTGCTCGCACTAAATATGTAGGCCCAGTTGATGGTACAAATGCATCAGTTGGTTTTGAAGCTGCGATGATGCATGCAGACAGCAATAATGCATATCAGTTAAAAACTGATGTCTACTTTACACCAAAATTTAGTATAGGCGCTTCTTATGCTGAATCTAATTTTACTGATGTAATGGACTCAGCTTGGGGAGCAAACATTAACTACTTTATTACTCCAGCAGTTGCAGTAGGCGCAAGCTATGTTAATGCAAACGCAGTAGGTATAGATGCAGATACTCAAACTGTAGGGGTTAACGCCAAATTCCGTTTCTAATCTGTTAACAGATTAAGGAACTAAAAAAGGACTCCATTGGAGTCCTTTTTATTATTGCATTTAACTGCGTATGACGTTCAGGAAGTAAAGATGACGTTCATACTGGTCCAGAATATCCTGAAGCAGATCTTCTTGCGTCCATTCCATAACATCATAATTTTGTCCTCCCTCTCTTAAAAACACTTCAGCCTGATAATATTCATGGTCGGTAGCTGATTGGGCTCCAGTCATAAAGCTCGGAGGGGTAGTTTCACGTGAAACCACTTTATAGATAAAATTAATCTCATTCCGATGATCCACCCTTAATAGCAATCCGTCCTCAAGAGTTTCTATGCTCACCTCAAGATTACGACGTTTAAACTCATGCTGAATATGCTGAAATGCCTGAGCAACTGTAGACTTTATATAATGCTCTACTTCATCACGACTATGTGGATAATGCATAATTAGGCCCAAACGCTGTTGCCAGCTGCGCGGGTTATGAATAGCACGCGGTGTAATACGTGCCTCCTGAATAGCCTGCATTTTCAAACTGTCTAATCTTAGTGCCTTGAGCAACCCCCAGCAGATGAGCAGCATAATAAAGGTAAATGGCAAAGCACTCATAATGGTGGCGGACTGTAATGCACCTAAACCACCAGCCATGAGCAGAATAATAGCCAGTAGCGCCATAAGTACTGTCCAGAACAGCCGCTGCCAGGCAGGAGACTGATCTGTTTTAGAGGTGAGATAATCGGTAACCAGGGCGCCTGAATCGGCAGAGGTCACAAAAAACAGCATGACCAGAACAGTTGCTAAAATACTGCTCACTCCAGACCAAGGTAACTGGGTCAAGAATTCAAACAGCGCTACAGAAGAATCAGTTTTTACAGCTTCTAGCAGGCTATTATTTCCTTCAAACATCACATTATATAGCGCTGCATTACCTATGAATCCCATCCAGATAATGGTGAAACCTGTAGGAATCAGCAATACGCCTGCAATAAACTCACGGACAGTACGTCCTCGTGAGACTCGGGCAATAAACATACCTACAAATGGTGACCAAGAAATCCACCAAGCCCAGTACATGATAGTCCAGCCACCAATCCAGCCATTAGGCTGATAGGCATATAAGTTAAAAGTCATGCTGAACAGGTTAGATACATATTGTCCTGCTGTCTGGATGGTGGTCTGCAATAAATAAATGCTGGCGCCAGTTAAAAATATGAAAGCCAGCAATAGCAATGCTAGAATGAGGTTGAGTTCAGATAAACGCTTAACGCCCTTATCCAGACCTAAAAAGACCGAGAGTGAAGCAATACTGCTTACCACAACAATTAAAATAATCTGAGTCAGAATACTCTGCTCCCAGCCAAACAGATAATTCAATCCCGAGTTAATCTGTGTTACACCAAAACCCAGAGAAGTGGCAACCCCGAATATGGTCCCAATTGTGGCGAAAGTATCGACTCCATCACCAATTGGTCCATAAATACGCTTACCAATTAAAGGATATAAGGCTGAGCGGACTTTTAATGGAAGCTGATGACGGTATGCAAAATAAGCCAGTGACAACCCAACAACTGCATAAATAGCCCAGGCATGTAAACCCCAATGGAAGAAAGTAACACGCATGGCCTGTTGTGCTGCCAGTACGGTCTCCGGCTGGCCACTTGGTGGACTGACATAATGCATAATGGGCTCAGCAACACCAAAGAACATTAAGCCAATCCCCATACCTGCAGTAAACAGCATGGCAAACCAGGAAGGATAAGTATAATCAGGTTGACTATGATCTGGCCCAAGTTTGATCCGGCCCATGGAAGACACAGCAATACCTGTTAGCAGGATTAAAAATAAGGCAACCGATAAAACATAAAACCAGCTGAAAGAATCAGTAATCCACTGATTTAATTTTTTGGTCAGAAGTTCAAATGCATCGGGAGCAAAAATAACAATAGCTAAAAAGATCAGGATAATCACAACCGTGCTAATAAACACATTAGGATTAACATTGGAAAACCAAGCTTTGGACTTGGAAGACATAGGTGATTTACCCCCATATATTTTTTTAATAAAATGACAGACTCTGCGGTCAAAATGCATTCTGCTAAGACATTGTAAAAACAAAGAATACTGAACCAGTATTCAGAGTGATATATTAAATTAACTTACAAATGAAAGCCGTTAACTTCCTGTAAAGGAGAATTTTCAAGATTTGTCTTTATCTGTACGGGGTGAATGTGAAATATATTGCAGCACAATAAGTCTTGAAACGATAAGTGCCAGATACATTACTCCGCCAAACATCTGTAACATTGCCAGAACACGTGCCGCCGGACTGACTGGCATCAGGTCTGCAAGACCCGTAGCTGACTGGAGGCTAAAGCTTAAAAACAGAAGATCCAGCCAGGTTTGCAATGGCCCTGTCCGATTTGGATTTTGGAAGCTATAAGGAACTACCAGCTGGCAGATGTTATAAAGAAAGGCAAAACCCCAAGCGATCAAGGTAAAGACTGCGGCAGCTGCAAAAAGCTCATCCTTAGTAAGATAACGGTCAGCAAACATATAGCGGATCAGTCCATAAGCCGCACAGAAATAGGCACTTGCTTCAAAAGCATGGGTAGTAATGATCAGACCCACATGTTCATAACCAAAAAGTATGGGCACAGAAAAAATAAAAGCACCACCGACAAAAATGAGACCGAGTGCGGTGTAGGCTGGAGTCTGGCGTATCATTTTTGCCACCAGTAATAGTGCGATCACGCCCAGCAACCAGGTGACAGAACGAGACGGTGTACTATCATTGCTGAGCAAAGATAAAATCAGTATAAAAAATTGTAATAAAACTAACTGGGCGGAAGGTAATAAACGAAAACCTTTCCAGAATCCAAGAAGTACACGCAAGCCTGCTTTTAACCCAGCCATTTTATGATGTAGCCATTATTATTTATTAATTAAATGGAGTGTGGCGAGACCTTATAAAAAGAAAGTATAAATTTATAAAATCTTATATTAAGAAATGTAACACTAACTCTGTGCCTGTAAACTCTACGTCTACAGGTTTTCTTTTAATTAATCTTTTAAAAACAACAATTTTAAAATTTTATCTAAAAAATATCTCTGAAGCCTATGTCTATTCAATTTTTACAAAATAATGACATTAAAAAGACCCATATCCAAAATTTTAGAGTAAAAATTCTAATTCGTTTTTAAGTCTAAAAAAACAAATAAAATTAAGGAAGTACATTTTATGAAAAAGCAGATCAGCTTACTTGGCTTGGCTTTGAGCTCAACTTTACTGGTAGCCTGTGGAGGAGGCGGAAGTTCCGATGACGCTACTATCAGTACACCACCAAATGTGCCTAATGAAACAATTTCGCCAGAATTATCAGAAGAATTCGTGCCTTTTGAAGACCAGAGTATTCTGGACAAGATTCGCGATAAAATCACTGGTGATCGCAGCAATGAGACAGACTATAACGTTGCATTAGGCCACATGGTTGGAGAGGTTTTTGCAGACTATCCTTATGGCCGGACTGGCAGACTGGTACAGATTTATAATCTGGGTCTAAATAGCATCAAGTTTCCAAACCGACTTTGTGCAGAAGTAATTACGAATGGCTCAGTAAAGACTTTAAGCCTAAAACAGGATAAGGAAAACTGTATTATTCTCGATAAAACTTATCGTCAGGGCTCAAGTATTACCCAAACCGTAAATGGTGATACCACTACTTTGAAATTTACCAATATGCGCTATGGTTCAAATGTAGATTTTAGCCTGAAAGATGATTACCTGATTTCAGGCAGTATTTCCTATCGGGAAACAACAACTACAGCAGGTAAAGAAAAGGCTTATCAGGTTGATCAGTTGGAATTTCAGCGGGTCAGCAAGGATGCTAATGCACCAGCTGGCGGAACAAACTATAATGAAACCAGTAAAGAGTACCTGCAAGTCAGAAACTATAACTACCGTTTAGCCGATGAATATGGCAGCGGAAGTAATGGAATACGCATACTTACCACCAGCGGGACAATTATTGGCCAGCCTTACCAGGCAGATTTCCGTTATAGCTTTAATTTTGAAACCACCACACCCTTTAAAATGGCTGAAACCGTATCTAACAATTATAAGCATTTACCTACTGAGGGTAATTTAAAAATACGTGACACCTACAACCAGATGATTGATGTGCGCCAGAACCAGCCTGAATCATTAAAAGCTACTGTTTATTTTAATGGTAGTGAAATTGCTGACCTGTACTGGTCAACTATTATTGGTGACAAGAAATAATGAATTAATAAAAAGCCCCGCAATTGCGGGGCTTTTTATTTGAATTAATTAGTGATCTTGAGCACCGGAAGCTCCGATACCAGTCATAGAACGTACAAACTGGGCATCGAATTCTTTACGTTCACGCTGTGCACGTGCTGATTTATCAGTTACAGAGAACAACCAGCAGCAGAAGAATGAAAGTGGCATAGCAAAGATTGCAGGGCCATTAAAAGGGTTAATTGGCGTATCAGAAATACCGAGTGTATCCACCCAGACTGCTTTAGACAGCACAATCAGAATTACAGCAAGTGACAGACCCACAACACCACCGGCTACTGCACCACGTGTCGTCAAGCCTTTCCAGAACATAGACAGAACAAGTACCGGGAAGTTAGCACACGCAGCAACCGAGAATGCCAGACCTACCATGAAGGCCACGTTCTGTTTCTCAAACAGGATACCTAAAATCATTGCAAAGATCGCAAGGCCCAGAGTGGCAATTTTAGACATGCGAAGTTCAGATTCAGGCGTAGTCTGTCCTTTTTTGAATACGTTTGCATACAGGTCATGCGAGATTGCAGAAGCACCTGACAGGGTTAAACCAGCCACTACGGCAAGAATTGTGGCAAATGCTACTGCTGAAATGAAGCCCATGAACAGGTCGCCACCCACAGCATCAGCCAGATGGACCGCAGCCATATTGTTACCGCCTACAAGCTCTAACTTGCCTGTAACCGCCATTTTCGCTACATCAATGAATTGTGGATTATTCGATACATACAAGATTGCACCGAAACCAATGATGAAGGTCAGCAGATAGAAGTAACCAATGAAACCTGTTGCTACAACCACTGATTTACGTGCTTCTTTTGCATCTTTTACTGTAAAGAAACGCATCAGGATATGTGGAAGACCAGCAGTACCAAACATCAATGCAAGTCCGAGGGAAATCGCATCAATTGGGTTCTCTGCCAGTTTGCCTGGTCCCATGATTTTGCCTGCTTCTGCCAGTGTAATATCATGGACTTTAGCGAAAATCTGGATAGATTGGTCAAACATTGCAGTAAAGCTGAAGCCAACACCTTTCATTACCATAAATGCCATGAAAGTTGCGCCAGAAAGCAGCATTACAGCCTTGATGATCTGCACCCAAGTGGTAGCCAACATGCCGCCGAACATTACGTAAGCCATCATCAGCAGGCCAACAATTACAACCGCGATATTATAGTTCAAGCCAAATAGCAGTTTGATCAGCTGTCCCGCACCGACCATCTGTGCAATGAGGTAAAACGCGACCACGACCAGTGAGCTGATTGCTGCCAAGGTACGAACCGGTTTTTCTTCCAGACGGAATGACACCACGTCTGACAGGTTATATTTACCCAAGTTACGTAGACGCTCTGCAATCAGGAACAGAACAATTGGCCAACCAACCATGAAGCCTAATGAGTACAGCAGGCCATCGAATCCTGAACTGAACACCATGGCAGAAATACCCAGGAACGATGCAGCAGACATGAAGTCACCGGCAATCGCCAAACCGTTCTGGAAACCCGAAATACCACCACCTGCAGTGTAGAAGTCTTGAGTTGACTGAGTCTGTTTGGCTGCCCATTTGGTAATGAACAATGTAAGGCCGACAAAAATCACGAACATGATAATTGCGTGCCAATTCGTAGCCTGCTGCTCAGCCGCACCCAGATCAGGGCCAGCCATAGCCAGACCAGAAGTTAAAAATGTGGACGCAGCAAATACTTTTGCTTTACATGAATTCCATTTCATATTAGTGCATTCCTTTAGTAGTCGTAGACTCTTGCGCGATTGCCTCGACTTCTTTCAAAGCTTCTCTGTTAAGTTCATCAAGTGTGTTATTGGCGATATATGAATACACTGCACATAATACAAATGACAGGACGATAATGCCGAGGCCTAAAGGAATTCCCCAAGTTGTTACCCCGCCACTAAAAGAACTCATCAGGAATTCTTTGTTATAACCTACCAACAGCATGAAACCAACATAGACAAACAGCATAATTGCAGTTAATGTCCAGCTGAGATTTCTTTTCTTGGCCACCATCTCTTTAAATTTTGGATTTTGTAGAATTCGCTCTACCTTAAGCTCATCCATAACCTTGCTCCTTAATCAGCGGCCAAGCTATTGGTCGCTTTTGTCCAATCTTTAATCTTTTTTTTACGTATACAAAATTAACAATATTGTAGGGTTCCCGTAACTTAGACTTTGGTCTTTAAATACTGATCAGGCATCTGTTTATCCTGCGCTTGAGGTATCATAGAAGCAGCAATAAAGACCGTGAGCAATATGAACAGCTGGCTGATCATCGGGGTACTGGCCCTTTATATTTTTATACTTTTTGTCTGTGCATTTTTTGGTGAAAAGCATGCCAGCCGTCTAAGTACTCGTGGCCGTATGTTGTTATTCAGCCTGACGCTCGGAGTATATTGTTCATCCTGGACATTTTATGGCGCAACTGGTGCTGCAGTACGTGAAGGTATTATTTTTCTGCCGATCTATCTGGGGCCATTGCTATTCGTCGGATTAGGCTATGATATCTGGCGCCGTCTGGGTCGGGTACGCCAGCATCATGCTATTTCTTCTATTGCTGACTTTGTAGCTGCCCGCTATGGTAAAAGCGGTAGTCTTGCCTCTTTAGTGACTATTCTGGCTGTCATTGCCATTATTCCTTACTTGGCTTTACAACTCAGGGCCATTGCATTGAGTGCATCGGTCATACTAACGCAGAATGAATCCTTACATACCACCACCAACAGTGTGCTTTTACTTACCGGTGTGCTGGCTATACTCGCAATGATGTTCGGTACACGGCAGATCGCCAATACTGAGCAACATGGTGGTCTGATGCTGGCTGTCGCTTTTGAGTCTTTTGTTAAGCTGTTTGCCCTACTTTGTGTAGCGCTCTTTTTTCTTTTTGATGCTCCTGAAAATATTGTGCAGGTCTCTGGTGATGTTGCCAAGACATTTTATGAAGTACAGCTATTTGGCGTACCGGAAACTTTCTGGGTACAGACCTTGCTGGCTGCACTGGCAATCATCTGCCTGCCACGACAGTTCCATGTGGCCGTGGTTGAACTGCGCGACGAAAAACATATTCGCGGGGCACGTCGCTGGTTTGCCGCTTATCTGATTTTAACGACACTGGCAATTATTCCTATTGCCAGCTGGGCATTGCATGCTGCACCAAACTTTCTTACCGTACCTGATGTGGCAGTGCTTTCCCTTCCGCTCAGTTATAATCAGGAATGGCTGACTTTATTAGCATTTTTAGGAGGCTTTTCTGCCTCGACCGGTATGCTATTGGTCTCATCGGTTGCACTTTCCATTATGCTCAGTAATGATCTGATCATGCCGGCATTATGGCGTTTTAATATTATTTCCCGGCATGACAAACGCTTACCACAAGTTCTTAAATTTACCCGGCGGGTCTGCATTTTGGGTGTCATGCTCCTGGGCTTCCTGTTCTTTCATTTTTTTAACGATATTGACCAGTTATCTGTATTTGGCCTGCTGGCCTTTAGTGCAGTAGCCCAGTTCTCCCCTGCCCTGATTGGTGGACTCTATTGGCGGGGTGGTAGCCGTCAGGGGGTGTATGCCGGACTGATTGTTGGTTTCTTTATGTGGACCTATACCCTGCTGCTACCTACCATCTTGCGCAGTCTGCCAGAAAGCTATACTGAATTTGCCCAACAGTTCCTCACGGCTGGACCGCTTGGCCTGCATTGGTTACGCCCGGAGGCCCTGTTAGGCTTTGAATCCTTTGCGCCATTAACTCATGGCGTCATCTGGGCATTAGGTCTCAATATTATTTTATATATCTGGGTATCACGAATTTACCGCCCAAGTATTGCTGAGCAGATTCAGGCTGAAAGTTTCTTTTATTATGAAACTAAACCCTTACCAGCACACAGTGCTTCTACTGACATGAGTTATTTGCACCAGGATGCGGTCCGTTTAAAAGTAGGTGACCTCATGACTCTGGCGCGGCGTATTACTGGAGAAGGGCCAGCGACGCATGCCTTTCAGCAATTTTGTGCCCAGAACAATCTGGTTCTTAATGAAAATAGTGTTGCTAACGGTATGTGGTGGCGCTTTACCGAGCAGTATCTGGCCGGTACTATTGGTGCCGCTTCAGCCCGTACCCTGCTTACTACGGCCATGGTTAATAATGGCCTGGCATTAGGCCAGGTGGCCAATATTCTGGACCAAGCTTCGCAATGGCAGCGTTTCAACCAGAATCTGCTGATGACCATGATTGACCACATGACCCAAGGTGTAAGTGTAGTCGATGAAAATATGTGTCTGGTGGCGTGGAACAACCAATACCTGAAGCTGTTTGACTATCCTAAAGATCTGGTTTATGTCGGCTGTCCGATTTCTGATCTGATCCGTTATAATGCCGAGCGTGGCGAATGTGGTCCCGGGTCTATTGAAGAACATGTCCGTAAGCGGATTCACTGGATGCAGGTCGGCAGCGCACATGAGTTTGAGCGTATCCGTAAGGATGGTAGAGTGATCCAGATGCGCGGCAACCCAATTGAAGGAGGCGGTTTCGTGACTACCTTTGCCGACATTACTGCATTTCGGGAAAATGAAGCCATACTGGAAGCACGCGTTATTGACCGCACCCGCCAGCTGGCAGATGCCCTAGCAGAGCAGCAACTTGCCCGCGAACAGGCAGATAAGGCGAACATGTCGAAAAGCCGTTTTATTGCAGCTGCCAGTCATGATCTATTACAGCCAATGCATGCTGCCCGGCTGTTTAGTACCGCTTTGGAGCAGAGCGTTAACAATGATGAAGATCGTACTACTTTGCAGCAACTGGACCGGGCCCTGCATGGGGCTGAAAGTATGCTTTCAGCTCTTCTGGATATTGCCCGACTAGAAGGGGGCAATATGCAGCCAAACCGGCAGTCTTATCCTCTACATGACCTGCTACGCGATCTGGAGTTGCAGTTCAAGTCGATTGCTTCACAGCGCAATATTCAGTTTCACGTCCACGATGCACCCTTCTGGATAGACACAGATCCGCAGTGGATACGCCGGATTGTACAGAATTTTGTCAGTAATGCCTTACGTTATACCGCTAAAGGCCGGGTGCTTTTAGGTGTATTACGTTCCAGTGAACGACCGGGCCATATACGAATTGGCGTCTGGGATACCGGGCCTGGGATTGCTGAAGAACAGCGTATTAAGCTTTTTCAGGAATTTGAACGGTGTGGACATACCTCGCCTTGGGGTGAGCAAGGTCTGGGCCTAGGTCTGGCCATTGTTCAGCGAATGACCAGCCTGCTAGATTATCCGGTTCATGTATACTCTACCCAAGGTAAGGGCTCCTGCTTTATTCTGGAAGTTCCAATTGTAGCGCCACCCAAAACAGTGACTGCCCCAGTACAGGTGGCACCACTGAAAACCAAGGCTTATCGCATTCTTTGTCTGGACAATGACGAAACTATCCTTGAAGGTATGTCAACCTTACTAACGAAATGGGGGTATCAGGTCTTTAAAGCCCGTGAACCTCAACAGGCACTTGCTCTTATTGAACAGGAAAATATTCAGGTCTGGCTGATTGACCAACATCTGAATCAGGGACAATTAGGATTAGACTTTATTCTTGAGCATCGTCATCATCCTGTACCCGTAGCGTTGATTACCGCAGATTCAGATCCTGAATTACCTCACCGTTTAAAACAGCACAATATTGTCCTATTGAAAAAACCATTAAAACCAGCGGCATTACGCGCCTGGTTATCGGGTTTAAAAATCATAGGTGATCAGTCTTGATCTATAAATAATTGAACAATCTTTTTTGCCAGTATAACGCTGGTGAAAAAGACTGTGAAAAACTATTTTTAGCGTTAACTGACAAAATATAAGGGCAAGACAGGCAGAATAAATCAAAAAACAGCTAATTTAATGATGAAAAACTGGCCAAAAATTTCAACTGTGAATTTTCTATGGCAAAGCTGCTCAATTTTAAAGTGAACACTTGTATACTTAGTTACAATTAAACAAGTTATTGATTTTATAAAAATAAAAAACTCATTTTTAACCTTATACAACTTTAGTCTTATTTCTATTTACCCCCCTCCACCCTCATAAAATAGATATATACATCAGGTTTTCTCATTGTCTGCATTATGAAAAAACCGGTCAGAGAAAAAACCTAAGGATACTATTATGAATATGTCAGAAATTGTCGGACACGGTGCCCAGCCTTCACAACAGTTTTATCGGGATTATAGTGCCAATGCGCTATTACCTGAAATCCAGTGGCAGCAATTGTTTAAACATAGCAAGCTTGCCCAACCCCAATTACAGGCTCTCGATACCCTTTACCACAGCGCAGTTCCTCTGGCACTTCAGGTATTTGAAGCATTAAGATTTGATGTTTTTGCTCCCGCTGCCTATCAGCCCCAAGGTCTGGGTTTATTTGACAAGCTAGCCCAGCAGGAAGAAAAGCTGATTCAGGTTCTACAGTCAGAGTCTGAGTGTCTAGACGATGCTGCACGTCATCAGCTTTGGAGTATGCTGCTGCGTGGTGGAGCGGTACTGGTCTTTAAAGCATGGCTGGGTAAGGTAAAAACCGGACAGGACCAATTGGATATGACTCAATTTGATGAATTATCCGATCTGCTCTTTATTAAGACTTCACCTTATGATTTGGCCGAGTATTTAAAGGTAGACCCTCAGGCTGATTCGGATCATATTTTCTTAATGTATGAAGGTGATATTTTTCTGGACCGTTTTAACAGTCTGGAAACTGCGGCTTTATTTGTCGAGCTTGGTGTATATGATGCAGCATTCTTGAGCCTGCGTGATGATCGTGTGGCAAATTATTTAAAGGAAAAAGGACAGGTATCACAAGATCAGATTGATGATTTGGAATTTGCCTTGAATCCGCTGTTTTGCACTGATCTGATGGCCAAACAGGACTGCCTGGCTTAAAACATTCGGTACAAAAAATAAGGCCTTATTCATGGGCCTTATTTTTATAGCTATTTTAAATTAGACTCTCTTTTCATCAATATTAAGTGCCTTGATAGCCAATACTGCCTGAGTACGGTTTTGTACTCCCAGCTTACGAAAAATAGCTGTTACATGTGCCTTGATGGTAGCCTCTGAAACATCCAGTTCATAAGCAATCTGCTTGTTGAGCAGACCTTCAGCAACCATCATCAGTACACGGAACTGCTGTGGTGTAAGTGACTGAATCCGCTCTGCAAGTTCTGTCTCATCAGTTGCTCTCGGATCAAAGCTCACGTTGGTAGGCAAATTCGGTGGTAACCAGATTTCCCCTTCTAATACCTGACGAATTGCCTCGCCAATATGACTTGGATGGGCAGATTTAGGAATATAGCCCATTGCCCCGTGTGCAATTGCACGCTGAATAATTGACAGCTCTTCATGAGCAGAGACTACAATAATCGGAATAGAAGGATATTGGGCCCGGACATGAACCAGTGCTGAAAAACCTGAAGCACCGGGCAAGTTTAAATCCAGTAAGACCAAATCTGGTTCTGAACCCTTTTCCAGACGTTCATAAAATTCATTTACTGCAGCTGTTTCAGAGATTTGTGCCTGTGGCAGGCTATAACGCACGGCTTGAATCAGGGCATGCCGGAACAGTGGATGATCATCAACGATTAATATGTTCATAAGCGAAACAGGAGATCTCTTTGCACAGTACAGCTTTATTCTAACTGCACTCATGACATTAAGGATATGCAATTCTTCACTAATTTAGTGTGCAAGCTAGCAAGAACTGATCAATAATAAAGGGCTCTTAATGTATTTGATATTTTTATTCAATTCAAATCAGAATTTCATATAAATTACTATTTTTAGAGCCGCCTAAATCTCAGTTTATATTAAATTTTTATAAAACAATAACTTAAATTTTATTTTTTTTTAATCTAAAAGATATCTTGAAAAACGATAACTTATTTTAATTTCCTTATTTTACAGGCTGGCTGCTTCTGACCGTTAATAAATAGTAACTAGCGAGCTATTTAGGTTTATTTACATGACACATCATTTTTCATCTTCTGTTCAGCCTCTTAATATTGTTGCAGTTTCAGGGGGTCTCAATACACCGTCTAAAACTGAAACTCTGGTTCAGGCGGTATTAAATGAACTCGGCGAGGCAACGCCTATTAATATCCACTTTATTAAATTTAGTGAAATTGGGCCTTTACTTGGAGGCGCTATTTACCGTAACCAGCTTCCACAGCGCGTACAGGATGATTTGGCTGCTGTGGAAGCAGCAGACGCTTTAATTGTTGGGACCCCGGTCTACCGTGCCTCTTTTACTGGTCTATTCAAGCATTTTTTTGACTTTGTCGAACAGACAGCCCTAGTAGACGTACCTGTATTATTGGCTGCCTCTGGTGGTAGCGACCGCCATGCATTGGTATTGGAACACCAATTACGCCCATTGTTTAGCTTTTTTCAGGCACAGACTTTACCAATTGGTGTTTATGCTACAGATCGTGATTTTACTCCAGAATATACCATTCAGAGTCAACAGCTGGCAGACCGCATTACACTGGCTGTTGCCCGCGCGCTTCCAATTCTAGAGTGGGCACCAGCCAAAGGGCAACGTGCAGAACTGGTTAAAGCCAAAACTGAGCAGGCTAACCAGAATTTGGGGATCAATAAACAGATTGAGCAGGAAGAGGTCTTGCCATCTGTCGCTGTACCCAGCCTAGATGCAGCAGAGTCGCGTTTGCATCCAAAAAACCTGAAGACTCATGTGGCCTAACAGTTTGTGAGGAAATCACTATGAAGGATGATCAAGCACAGCAGCTGAAGTTTGCTTACTGGGTTCCAAATGTCAGTGGCGGCTTAGTGGTGAGTAAGATTGAGCAGCGCACCGACTGGAGTTATGAATATAACGTCCGTTTAGCGCAGACTGCCGAGAAAAACGGCTTTGAATATGCATTAACCCAGATTCGTTTTACAGCAGGCTATGGCGCCGAAAACCAGCATGAGTCTGTCAGCTTTAGCCATGCTCTTCTCGCAAAAACTGAAAAGCTGAAAGTCATTGCTGCCATTTTACCAGGTCCCTGGAAACCGGCTCTGGCTGCCAAACAGCTCGCTACTATTGATCATCTGACTCAAGGTCGCATAGCAGTTAATATTGTGAGTGGATGGTTTCGTGGAGAATTTGATGCCATTGGAGAGATCTGGCCTGAACATGATGAACGTTATGTACGTTCTGAAGAATTTATTCGAGCTTTAAAAGGAATCTGGACTACGGATCAGTATAGTTTTAAAGGTAAATATTATCAGTTTGAGAATTATACTCTTAAACCCAAACCTCTACAGCAGCCTCATATTGAGGTATTTCAGGGTGGAAGTTCCCGAGCCGCACGTGATATGGCTGCACGTGTGTCTGACTGGTATTTTACCAACGGTAATAGCGTTAACGAACTGGTCAAACAGATTAGTGATTTGCGTACCAAAGCGGCTTTAAATGGTCATCAAATTAAGGTCGGGGTAAATGCCTTTATTATTGCCCGTGATACAGAAGAAGAAGCGCAGGCAGTATTACAAGAGATTATCGAGCAGGCCGACATTCAGGCAGTACAGGCTTTTAGGAAGGCTACTCGTGAGGCAGGAGCTGCCAGTCGTGAAGGCGAAGGAAACTGGGCAAAATCCACTTTTGAGGATCTGGTGCAATATAATGATGGTTTTAAGACCAATCTGATTGGTACTCCCCAACAAATTGCTGAACGGATTATTGAGCTTAAAAATGCCGGGGTTGATTTGATCCTCTCAGGCTTTTTACATTTTATAGAAGAAATAGAGTATTTCGGCGAGAAGGTTTTGCCATTGGTTCGTGAGTTAGAAGTAGAGCAGCAGCATGTTGTATCTGTCAAGTCTGCCTGATTAATCAGCTAAACCTGGTTGCTCATGAACCAAATAATAATAACACCCCATGGCAGTTCTCCTCCCTCAAGACTCGGCTTGAGGGTTTTTTATGGCCTGCTCTTTTTCTATAAGCTGTCTCTGAAGATAGTTGTATATTAAATTCTGGACATAAAGATTGAACTGAAAATTATTTCTCTCATACCCGTTCAAGAATAAAAGCTGGGTTCAGGTAGTTTACCGGTTAATATCCATTCCCCAATTTCCTGATATTTATAGTCAACCGGATCATGCAGGGTTTGGGTTCGAACATTGCGCCAGAAGCGGTCCAGATTCAGTTTGGCAGCTGTGGCACGTGCCCCCATGACCTGAAATATATTTTGCGTGATATAAAGTGAGGTATTGGTCGCAGCAATCTTAGCAGTTGCGATTGCAATAGAAACCTCCCCGCGTTGCACTGAACTTAAGTGTTCACCCTGTAACCATGCTGCCTGCAGTTTCTTCACAGCGTCTGCTGCAAGTAGCCTTACCCCTTCAAGCTGCACATAAAACTCGGCAAAATGTTTCTGGATATAAGGGTCATCTACAGCTTGTTCAGCCAGAGACTTTGACCAGGCTTTTTGGCCCTGTACAACAGCTTTAGCAGTCTCAAATGCTCCTTCTGCTACACCTAAAAATAAATGGACAAAAATCAGCTGTGCAATAAGCGGACGAAGACTCGAATAGGGCGTACTCAGTGGGCCGGGGTTAAGTAATAGCTCTTTTTTATAGACATGCACCTGTTCAAAATGGCTGGTGCCACTGTCGGTCTGGCGCTGACCCATATTGTCCCAGTCCCCTAAAAAACTAACGCCGTTGCGCTGCGATGGAATCACACCTATCAGCAATTTGCCCTGTTCATCATAGCCCGAGCACAGCAGCAGGTCTGAGTCTATTGAACCGGAGCAGAAGCTTTTATCCCCCTGAAAAATATATTCATGATCTGTAATTCGGGTTACTGTAGTACGACGGTCGAGGGGGTTGAGCGCATTGCCCCAAAACAGGTTATCTTGAGCAGTCTGCCTGAACCAGCTGGCGTATTGTTGTGGTTGTGCAAACAGTTGTACCGTGGCAATCAACAAGTGATGAAATCCGTAGACATGCGCCAGTGAACTGTCTGACTGCGCTATAATTCGAATAGTTTCAAAAATTGTCGTCCAGTTTGCTCCTGAACCGCTATATTCAGTAGGAATTGACAGTTTAAGTAGCCCGCTTTCCCGAATCAGGTCACGTTCTTTTTTAGGGTTACCGCCCTGCTTATCACGTAAGGCAGCGGTATGTGAAAATAGCTGGGTGAGTTGTTGTGCTGTCTGTATCGCCTGCTCGGCAGAGTAAGAATTTTCTGTTGTATTCATTAAGCTTTTATCTAGGATACTCATTAAAATTTTATAGCTTGTACAGCTGTGTGTATTCTTCAGTTTATTCTTATAGTTAAAAATACCGCCTTAAAGCAAGGCGGTATTCAGAAATATTTTACTTGTGGTCCGGATAGACCGTAACAATCAATTGCTCGACTACAGCTGGTTCTGCCAAGGTCGAAGTATCTCCCAGACTGTCCAGTTCATTGGCAGCAATTTTTCTTAAAATACGGCGCATGATTTTACCAGAACGTGTCTTGGGCAGTGCGGGTGCCCAGTGCAGCGCATCTGGTGTTGCCACTGGGCCAAGTTGCTTGCGTACCCAGCTGACCAGTTCCTGCCTTAACTCTTCAGACTCATTAACGCCTGCCTGCAAGGTTACAAAAGTACAGATCCCCTGTCCTTTAATCTCATGAGGCATTCCCACTACAGCGGCTTCAGCAACATGGTCATGTGCCACCAAGGCACTTTCAATTTCTGCAGTTCCCAGCCGGTGACCTGAAACATTTAACACATCATCAACACGACCCGTGATCCAGTAGTAACCGTCTTCATCACGACGAGCACCGTCACCAGTAAAATAGTTACCCGGGAATGTCGAGAAATAGGCTTCAATAAAACGCTGTGGATCTCCCCATATGGTTCGCATCTGGCCCGGCCAGGAATCTTTAATAATCAGGTTACCCTCTGCTGCACCGTCCAGCTCCTTGCCCTCACCATCGACAATAGCAGGTTGTACTCCAAAATAAGGTCGCGTAGCCGAACCGGGTTTAAGGTCAGTCGCGCCGGGGAGTGGTGAAATCAGTATGCCGCCCGTTTCAGTCTGCCACCAGGTATCGACAATTGGACAGCGACCTTCTCCAACTACGTTGTAGTACCATGACCAGGCTTCAGGATTAATCGGTTCACCAACAGAGCCCAGCAAACGCAGGCTACTGCGGTCACTTTCACGCACGTAAGCATCACCTTCACGCATCATGGCCCGAATTGCAGTGGGTGCAGTATATAAGATGGTTATATTATGTTTGTCGACAATATGGCCTACACGCGCCCAACTTGGATATTGCGGCACACCTTCAAACATTACCGTCGTGGTACCATTAGATAATGGCCCATAAATAATATAGCTGTGACCAGTAATCCAGCCCACATCGGCAGTACACCAGTATATGTCGTCCTGTTTTATATCAAATACTTCTCGAAAGGTGCTGTTGACATAAACTAGATATCCGCCAGTAGTATGCAGTACGCCTTTAGGTTTACCGGTAGAGCCAGAGGTATAAAGAATAAAAAGTGGATCTTCAGCATTCATCGGCTCCGGCGGGCAGATTTCATTCACTTCAGTTATTACTTCGTGATACCACAGATCGCGCTCTGGTTTCATTTCTACCGGATTACCGGTACGGTGTACTACTACTACATGTTCAACTGAGTCTGTTTTTGCATGCTCTAAGGCCTGATCGACACTTTCTTTAAGAGGAATCAGCTTGCCGCCCCGCATACCGGCATCAGCGGTAATTACCATTTTTGCTTGGCTGTCTTCAATACGGCTGGCCAGCGAATCAGGAGAGAATCCCCCAAAGACTACACAATGCACTGCTCCAATACGGGCACATGCCAGCATGGCAATGGCAGCTTCACTGACCATCGGCATGTATAGGACTACCCGGTCGCCTTTAGCAATCCCGTATTTTTTCAGGGCATTGGCAAAACGGCATACTTCATCATGCAGTTCTTTAAAAGAAATAATCTTGTGACGTGAAGGATGGTCTCCCTCCCAGATAATTGCAGGCTTGTGCGGATGCTCTTTTAAATGTCGGTCCAGACAGTTGGCACTGACATTAAGCTGGCCATCAGCAAACCATTCGATCTTGAAATTATCAGCAGCAAAACTGCTATTTTTAACTTGTGTAAATGGCTTGATCCAGTCAATCCTTTTTGCCTCTTCAGCCCAGAATTCTTCAGGTTGTTCAATCGAATGCTGGTAACGTTTCAGATAATCTTCTTCGACAGTGCGGGCAGTTTTTTTAAATTCTTCAGGTACAGGATAGATCTCACTCATAGTATCACTTCCTTGATATTGTACGTCTCCTCACGAGACTTTTAGCACGGGGTATTATTTATTTTATTGATTGCCTTTCAACCAGTAATAGGACTGTTCAGTACAACTGACAATCATGCTTTGGTCGTAGATAAAGCGCTTAACTTTTATTCAACAGAATAACTGCTTTTTAACAAATATGATTGATTTATCAGAAACTAATTTAATCTTTATCTTATAATTTTAAACCGGTAAAACTTTAATAATTGCATAAAAGCAACATTTTCTTACCCAATCCAGCCATTAACTGATGAGCGATCATGACTGCTGAATATAATTTTTACCCCACTGAAACCGATCATCCTCTTTCGATGAGAGGGCGCTTTAGCCGTTTAAGCTATATTGGCTGGAATGGCCTTTTAAATTGTATCGCTTTCTTCATACTGGTTATATTCAGTCTGCTCATGGGCAGCTTTAATATGCAAAGCACTCCTCAGAGCTATAATATTACAGGGATGTGGGATCAGCTGGCCAGTATAGGTTTATTAATACTTACCTTGCTTTATGCCTATTTTAACCTGGTCCTGATAGTACGACGTTTGCATGACCGTAATCATAGCGGCTGGTGGGCGCTGCTGCTGTTCTTACCTCTGGTTAATTTCCTGTTCATGATTTACCTGCTTTTTGCCGCGGGTGATGCAGGAATTAACCGTTTTGGGCATTCACGTCGAACCTTGCTCTGGGAAAAAACTGTAGCTTGGCTGTTAATTGCTTTAGTCATTTTAAGCTTCTTTGTCAGCCGTAGTACCTGGATTTACCTGAGTGAAAGTCAGCCTATTGAAATACCACGGGAAGTCTTGCAAAAAGCGACACCGTATTTTTAACTCAGGTACAGCCTATGTATAATTTTGGCAAGTAGCCGATTAAATTCAATATGGTTTTCAGGCAGAATATGGTCTTTGTTTAAGGTGCGGATGAAGCTGTGGCTGAAGAAGCAAAGAAATTGAGTGATGTAACTGAGGGAACTACTCAGTTACTGCACGAAGCAGGTGAAAAAACTGCACAAAAGGTGATTGAACACACCAGCAAATATAATGATGCCTATAGTACCATTGATAAGATCATTGAAGGTTTCTGGGAACGTGTGCCCTACTTCTGTATTGCTCTAGCAGTTTTCCTGATTTTCTGGCTCTTATCAGCCCTGTTTAAATTTTTTATTCGTAAGACCCTGCATAATAAAACCTATACCCGACAGAATTTGGTTCTGGTACTAAACCGGGTAGGAAGTACCTTTATTGTATCTTTTGGTTTGCTGATTGCATTGGTAATCTCAGTGCCCGGCTTTACACCGGGACAACTGATGAGCGCGTTAGGAATCGGCTCGGTCGCAATCGGTTTTGCATTTAAGGATATTTTTCAGAACCTGCTTTCAGGTATCCTGATTTTACTGAGTGAACCTTTCCGGATTGGTGACGATATTATTGTAAATGGACTGGAAGGTACGGTCGAAGATATCCAGATTCGGGCAACTTATTTACGCTCGCCGGATGGTCGCCGTATTCTGATCCCAAATGCGACAGTCTATACCAGCTCAATAACTGTCAACACTGCCTACCCGCGCCGCCGCTGTAACTTTGATGTCGGGATCAGCTATGAAGATGATGCACAAAAAGCCAAAGAACTGATTCTGAATATACTTAATAACCAGCGTACAATTTTAAGCCAGCCGGCTTTTAGTGTGAATGTTTCTGCTTTATCTGACTTTTCTGTCAGGCTCAGCGTGTTCTGGTGGATTGATACAAAAGAAACCAATATTGGTGCTTCAGTCAGTGAAGTTCAGGAACAGGTGATCAAAGCCTTTGATGAGCATGGCATCTCTATTCCTTATCCGGTACAGGAAGTTAAAGTTTACCGCGGCGACAACAGTCTAGTACAGGAAGATAAACCATCAGATGCCACTAAACAGCCGACCTAACACATATGGAATCACGGTTTCAGTACGGATAATACGTTGGCCTAGATGCACGGCCTGACAGCCATTTTGAGTGAGCAATTCTATTTCATAAGGAATAAAGCCACCTTCTGGTCCAATAATTACAGTGCAGGGATGCACTATACTGGACGGCATAGCCTGCTCGCTATAGGGATGTGCCACATAAGCAGGTTGCTGCGCTGAGATTAACCCGGGCAATATATCTTCAACAAAAGGCTTAAAACGCTTATGGATTTCTACAGCCGGTGCAATTGTATCTCCTGCCTGCTCCAGTCCCAGCGTTACATAACTTTCAATCTGTTGTAAAAATGGGGTTTGCCAGTAGCTTTTATCGACCCGGTAGCTGTGCAATAAAATAATCTTTTCAACACCGAGTGTTACACTGTCCATAATCAGGCGGCGTAATACTTTTGGCCGTGGCATAGCCACAATGAGGGTGACAGGAAGTTTATCTGGTAGCTGTTCCTGTTTTAATGGCCGTACCTGTACTGTATTGTCATTCAGAGCAACGATTTCTGTCAGGTAACGCTCTCCATTACGGATACCCACTTTTAAAGTATCACCTGTCTTTATATTCAGATGCTGATGTAAATGCTGGACTTGATGTCTGGAACAGATAGTCCATGGTTCAGTCGCTGCTGCCTGCGGCTCAAGTAAAACAATATTCATTTTTATGCTGACTTATAAATACTGATCAATAGCATGGATGTGCCGATTTACAGAACCCTGATTTTTTTGGAGAACATTATAGGCTTGCTGGCTTAAATGACCTGCGGCCTCCGGGTCATCTATACAGGCGAGCAGCTGGTTTACAGCCTCGTTTGCATCATGTGCAATCAGAATTCCTTGAGCTTCTACGAACTCATCAACAATACTCTGGAAATTAAAGTAACGTATACCGATAACCGTTGGAACATGAAGTGCAATCGGTTCAAGAATATTATGTCCGCCCCCTGGCTCATTTAAAGAACCACCAACGAAACAGGCCTGACTCAAGGCATACCATAACCATAATTCACCCATACTATCGGCCAGATAGACTTGTGTATCTGGCTGAATCGTCTGGTCAAGGCTACGGCGTCGGGTAGGCAGTGCCAGTTTCTGGCAGTGCTCGAATACTTCATTAAAACGTTCCGGATGTCGTGGTACTACAATGCATAAGAGTTCTGGCTGCTTTTGTAAAAAGGGCCGAAGAGCAGTTAACAGCTCTAGTTCTTCAGGCGCATGAGTACTGGCCAGTAGAATAATCTTGCGTGGCTCTAACTGCCAGTCTCTCTTTAATTGGGCAGCCCGTTCAGTAAATTTAGGCGGTGCAGAAATATCAAACTTGATATTTCCTACAACCTGAACAGCTTCAGGTGGCATACCCAATTCGATATAACGCTGTCTGGTTGGCTGATCTTGAGCCAGCATTAAATCCAGGCATTGCACCATGGAACGGCTAAGGCCTTTTACTCTGGCATAACCTTTGGCTGACTTTTCAGATAAGCGTGCATTTAACAATAAGACAGGAATATGCCGAAATCGGGTTATCTGCAACAGGTTCGGCCAGAGTTCTGTTTCAACCAGTGCCAACAGTTTGGGCTGGTATTTGTTCACAAACTCTTCAATTAAGTAACGCTGGTCTACCGGCAGAAATACTGCCTGAAACAGTGTCGGATAACGCTGTGCGAATAAGGATTTGGCACGTGCCTGTCCAGTACGGGTCGTATTGGTCAATAGTACCGGCTGACCTAAACTTAAATAATGTTCAATCAGAGGCTGTGCTGCATTGGTTTCACCGACAGAAACAGCATGGAACCAGAGCGCTTGCATATGTAAAGGAGGCTGAAAAGGCCCAAAGCGTTCCAGCAGCTCATCCTGAAAATCAAGCAAGTGTCCCGAACGTTTATATAAACGCTTCCGATAAAGCGGCTTTATTAACGCCAGTAAGGCGTTGTACCAAAATGGTGTTCCCAAGCAGAACTCTCAGTCAAGAAACAATCGGCAAATATAGCATGACCCAGTCCTCTGGATCATGCCTCTTAAGAATTTTAACCCTGGTGTTTATATAGCCATTGTCGGGTAGTCAGTATAGCCTTCCGGTCCAAAACCATACATGGTAGTGGTATTAAGCTCATTAAGTGGCGCATTGCTCATCAGGCGTTGATATAAGTCCGGATTGGCAATATAAGCCTTGCCAAACGATACGGCGTCTGCCTTACCACTGGCCAGCAGCTCTTTAGCTGTTTCCGCATCTAGGCGCATGTTCGCGATATAGGGTACGCCTGAACGTTCTTTCAGATAGGCACTAATACTGTCTTCTGCAAGATATTCACGGGTAAATATAAAGGCAATCTGACGTTTACCCAGCTCTTCAGCCACATAGCCAAAGGTTTCTTTCGGGTTATCATCGCCCATATCATGTTCATCACCACGTGGTGCCAGATGTACGCCAACACGTCCTGCTCCCCATACCTCAATCAGGACATCGACAACTTCAAGTAAGAAGCGGGCACGATTTTCAACAGAACCACCATATTCATCTTCACGCTGATTCGTACTGCTTTGCAGGAACTGGTCCAGCAGATAGCCATTTGCAGCATGAACTTCTACCCCATCAAAACCGGCAGCTTTGGCATAGATGGCTGCCTGCTTATACTGCGCTACAATGGCTTTAATTTCAGAAATTTCGAGCGGGCGCGGGGTCACATATTCACGTTTTGGTCGTAGCAGACTAACGGTACCTTTCGGTTTGATGGCACTTGATGAAACTGGTGTTTCACCCTTGAGTAAATCTGGATGTGAAATACGGCCTACATGCCACAGTTGTGAAACAATCAGGCTTCCCTCAGCATGCACTGCATCTGTAATCTTTTTCCATGCAGCAACTTGTTTATCATTATATAAACCTGGGCTACGTTCATATCCGTTTGCTTCTTCTGCAATCACAGTTGCTTCCGCAATAATCAGGCCAGCATTCGCACGTTGCGTATAGTATTCCACCATCAGATCAGTGGGTATACGATCTTCAGTAGCACGGGTTCGAGTTAATGGGGCCATAACCAGACGGTTCTTGAGCTGAAGTTCGCCAAACTGTGCGGGAGTAGACAGATCAGTCATATTTCATATCCTTGGGAGATCTTTTCTTCACCTGAAAAAGATTTAGAGAGATTGTTGTAGAGTATCTACAAATTCTTGGATCAGTGCTTCATTGCGCGAAAAATAAGACCATTGACCATATTTGGTTGCCTGGATCAGTCCTGCCTGTTGCAACACTGACAGATGGTTGGACATAGTCGACTGAGAGACATTGGCAATTTTTTCAATCTGCCCTGCACAGACTCCCCGGCTAAAATCATATTCACACTCATTTAGCTTAGGAATAAACTGCTCAGGATCTTTCAGGCACTGTAAAATCTGCCTGCGGATCGGATTTGCCAAAGCTTTATAAATCGCTTCTGTGTCCATCACTTTTTCTCGCACTGATGTAAAACACGTCACCCTTGAAATACAGTATATCGTTTTTTATCGATATTAATATCGAATTTTTACGATATTTGTTATTCAATTTAGAAATAAACGTGATCTGTTGAACGGGGGATTTTATTTTAACACTCTCAGAAGACTTTCCCCATAACCTTCACTGTACTCATTGATGAGTCAATATTAAAACTCTCTATATTCAAAAAGTTTTATAAAAATAGTGTAGCAGTACCGGGTTGCTGCATTAAAATCAAGCTAATTCATTAATATCGATATGCTACAGGAGCAAGTTTTGTCTTTATTCCAGATTAAACATGGCAGCTGGAACGAACTCCAGTCAGCAGCAAAGTTTATTCGTACTGAAGTATTTATTCAGGAGCAAAAGATTGCAGCAGAAGATGAATGGGATCAGGACGATAAATGTGCTGTTCATTTTATTCTGTATGATCAGACACGTGCCATTGCAACTGCACGGTTGCTGCCAAACCACTGGATTGGCCGAGTAGCCGTTCTTAAAGCTGATCGTGGACGTGGTTTAGGTAAAGCTCTAATGCAGGCTATCATTAAATATGCACAGGAGCAGCAGCTTGATCAGCTGTGTCTATCTTCTCAAGTCCATGCAATATCATTTTATCAGGAACTCGGTTTTGTATGTTTTGGGGAAGTATATGAAGATTGTGGTATACCCCATATTAATATGCATTTAACCCTTTCCTCAACTACGCCTTAAATTCTATTCAGAGTACTTATAAAGCTATTGATCAGACCAGAAAAGCAGTTTTATCGATAAACACCTGAGGTTTACTTTAAGCTAAACCGGGTTATACTGCTGTCAGTTTTGAGAATGAATAAAAGTCATAAATTTTATATCATATTGAATATATTAATTTTTTATTTATATATTGAAATATGAATTTTTGACTGTGACCAGATCAGGCCAAAGCTGAATGAGTATAACGTTGTATACAGCCTGCTGTATGGAAGTGCCTGTAACTTCTCGTTTTCTATATAAACACGACAAATGGGTAGACGGAATTGATTGATTTTTTGCTTGGTTTCGAACAGCATTTGCCCGGCTTTATTGAAGCCTATGGTATGTGGGTATATGCGCTCCTGTTTATGATTATTTTTGCTGAAACTGCATTTATTGCCATGTTTTTCCTGCCAGGAGACAGCTTGCTCCTGAGTGTAGGAGCATTATGCGCTTCAGTAGATTTTATGCACCTCGACTTTATGATCATGCTGCTTTTTGCAGCGGCCACTCTAGGTTATATTGTTAATTATCATACCGGTAAATTCTTTGGGCCACAGATTACCAGTGTAAAATCACGTTTTATCAAACCGGAACATTTAGCCCGTACAAATCGCTATTTTGTGCGTCATGGTGGTAAAACTATCCTGATGGCTCGTTTTATTCCTTTTGTACGTTCAGTGGCTCCATTTGCTGCAGGTGCCAATCAGATGAATTATCCGATGTTTCTGCTTTATAACCTGCTAGGCGGCCTGTTCTGGATTGGGCTATTGCTGGGCTTGGGATATTTTGCTGGCAGTACGATTTTTTTAATTAATGAAATTACCTAATTAATTATTTTATTAATAAAATTAAAAAAACAGGAGGCCTGCTCCTGTTTTTATATGAGCTATAATTAAAATTAAAGCCCTTGTTTCAGACTTGCTTCAATAAACTTGTCCAGATCGCCATCAAGTACTGCTCCGGTATTTGAATTTTCAACGCCAGTACGCAAATCTTTGATCCGTGAGTCATCAAGTACGTAAGAGCGAATCTGGCTACCCCAGCCAATATCCGACTTGGAATCTTCCAAAGCTTGTGCAGCTTCATTACGCTTACTCATTTCAAGTTCATAAAGCTTGGCACGTAGCTGTTTCCAGGCATGATCACGGTTGGCATGCTGTGATCGCTGATTCTGACATGCGACCACGATACCTGTTGGTATATGGGTCAAACGTACTGCAGAGTCAGTTTTGTTAATATGCTGTCCACCCGCGCCTGATGCACGGTAAGTATCTGTACGTACATCAGATGGATTGATATCGATTTCGATATTATCATCTACTTCAGGTGAAACAAATACAGCAGAAAATGACGTATGACGACGGTTACCCGAGTCGAATGGCGACTTACGTACTAAACGGTGTACACCAGATTCTGTCCGTAGCCAGCCATATGCATACTCGCCTTCTACCCGGATAGTGGCTGATTTGATTCCCGCGACATCACCATCAGACTCTTCCATCAACTCAGCTTTAAAGCCATGACGTTCAATCCAGCGCATATACATCCGCAGTAACATAGAGGCCCAATCTTGTGCCTCTGTACCGCCCGAACCAGCCTGAATTTCGACATAGCAGGGATTTGGATCCATGGGGTTACTGAACATGCGGCGGAACTCAAGTTTTGCCAATGCTTCTTCCGCAGAGCTCAGTTCAGCCTGTACATCAGCAAGCAGGCTTTCATCATCCGCTTCGACTGCAAGGTCTAGCATTGCCTGTGCATCTTCCAGCTGGGTACTTAAACCTTCCAGCACATTAATAACATTTTCAAGCTCACCTTTTTCCTTAGCCATCGCCTGAGCACGACTCTGGTCATTCCAGATACTCGGATCTTCTAACTCACGTAAAACTTCTTCTAACCGTTCTTTTTTAAGATCGTAGTCAAAGATACCCCCGTAGAGTCTGACTACGTTCACTTAAATCTTTCAACTGGTTTAGATACGGATTAATTTCCACGTGATTTACTCTCAAAAAAACCTTTTAATCCTTAAATTGTAGCATAGAGCATCTGTCTCGTTGAGATCATTTCAAATAACAGTAGCGTGATAAAAAATTTGAAAATTAATTTTGGGCAGGCATCATTTATGAGCTTACTAAAATTAAAAATTTATATTGAAAATGAAATAAATGAGAGTGAATTACAAGTTGTCTGAATGTATGCAACAGATCAACATCATATTTCAAAGCTAACAAAATATGTAAATTCAGCTTGAAAATAAAAAGATAAAAATGAGTAAATTTTGATCACATTTAAATAAGTTGTAATCAAAATTGAATAATCTATAATCAAACACCTATACTATTCACAAAATCTCCATGCTTTTAATAAAACTAAACATTTAAGTTTTAATCTTGTATATCAAATACTTATATCAAAAAAATTACATATTATTACGCGAACAACATTCTCGTTACTTTCCTGTGATTGACCCGAATTTAAAAACACATAAACTGAAGTTGTAACAAAACATTATGTATGCAACTTAGCTAACAAGATTTTAAGAGGGGTGAATAACCATGAAAAAACTAGCAATTGCGTCAGCGCTTTTATCAGCTCTAGCAGTAACGGGCACAGCCAATGCTTATCAAGCCGAAGTAGGTGCATCTGCAAGTTATGTAGACCCCGACAATGGCGATTCAGGTAGTGCTTTTGGTGTAAACGGTACTTATTATTTTAATCCGGTTCAAACACGTAATGCACCGCTTGCAGAAGCTGCTTTCCTTGACCGTGCCAGCAATGTAAGCGCAGCTGTTAACTATGCTGACCGTGGTGATGTAGATACTACTCGTTATGGTATCGGTGCAGAATACTTTGTACCTAACTCAGACTTTTACCTAAGTGGTAATGTTAGCCGTCACGACAGTGAGCGTGATACACCATTTGGTACTATTGATAATGATACAACTTACTATGGTGCAGAAGTAGGTTACTTACCAGCTCCAGGTCTCTTAATTGCAGCCGGTCTAAAAGGTTATGACAATGACAATGACGACGGTGTAGACCCAACACTTCGTGCAAAATATGTTACAACTCTTAGCAATGGCAAAGATATCAACCTTGAAGCGGGTGCAGCATTCGGTGACCTTGATGAATACAATCTGGCAGCAGATTACTTCATTGACAAAACTTTCAGTATCGGTGCCGACTATTACAACAATGATTTAACAGATACTAATGAGTTTGGCGTAAATGCACGTAAATTCATTAACCAGCAAGTAAGTCTGGAAGGCCGTGTTGGCTTCGGTGAAGAAGGTAATAACGACTACAACAGCTTTGGTGTAGCTGCAAAATACCGCTTCTAATCTGAAGTAATATTTAGACTAATAAAAACCCATCTCCGGATGGGTTTTTTATTATATTTTACAAGTCATAAAGCAATATATCTATTACAGTCAGTACCTATCAATTCGATCTACTATACTTAAACTGGTTCAAGCGGCCTATTATAAAATTTTCTGTTTAAGATGGATAATACGTAATTGCAGGCCTGTATTACCATTGAACTCGTTACGTTCCAGTTCATAGACCAGATCGACTTGATCGTTTTCCGGGTCATACTCAAATCTGTCTTTTGCGTTAAAGGCAATTGCATCTACTACTTGACCGTTATTTAATGCCAGACGTAATTTGAGATGAGTCTCTTTAAGCCATCTGAAGTCTACAACCTTAAAAGTTCCTTCAAATACAGGTGACGGAAATTTTTGTCCCCATGGTCCTAACTTTTCAATCAGATCCACTGTGTCAAGAACCAATGCTTCTGCAGGCAGCTCCCCATCTGTCCAAAGTGTAGCAGAGAGCAGCGTTTCATCCATTTCTGCAATTAGCTGAGTAAAGACCTGTTTAAATTCTAAAAAATGCTCTTTACGGATCGTGAGTCCGGCAGCGGCAGCGTGACCGCCAAAATAACGTACCAGATGGGGATACTGTTCAGCGATCTGCTCAATACAATCACGAATATGAATTCCCTCAACCGAACGGGCCGATCCCTTGATATGGATACCGTCTTCATCTGCTGCGAATACAATGCTTGGCCGGTGAAACTGCTCTTTTAAGCGTCCAGCGACAATTCCGATCACGCCCTGATGCCAGTGTTCTTCAAACATAATCAGCGCGGGAGGTATATTCTCTTTTGATAACTGTAGTTGCTCCAGATAGCGCAAGGCTTCCTGCTTCATCTGTGCTTCAATCTGACGGCGTTCAATATTTAGCTGATTAAGTTGCCGGGCCAGAGGATAAGCATTTTCCAGATCAGGGGCTAACAGGCACTCAATTCCGATTTCCATAGTTTCCATACGGCCTGCTGCATTAATACGCGGCCCAAGTACGAAACCTAAATCTTGTGCTTTAAGAGCTGCCGGTTCGCGTCCGGCAATATCAAGTAATGCCAGAATTCCTGGACGGCACTGCTGTTGCTGTATGCGTTTCAAACCGGCATCGACCAGAATACGGTTATTGTAATCAAGGCTCGCAACGTCGGCGTAAGTACCTAAGGCAACCAGGTCCAGATATTGGGTTATATTGCTGACAGATTTATCTGCCCTTTTGCGAAAACTGCACAGATTGGCAAGTACATAAAAGGCAACACCTACTCCAGCCAAGGCTTTACTCGGAAAATTACAGCCCAGTTGGTTCGGATTAACTACTGCCTCAGCGGCTGGCGTTTCTTTGGTAGTCAGATGGTGATCTGTAATAATAACCTGCATACCATGGTCTTGTGCCTGTTTTACCCCTTCATGACTAGAAATACCATTATCTACAGTAATCAAAAGGTCGGGAGTAAAACGGGTAAAAGCCAGATCTGCAATTGCAGGCGTAAGTCCATAACCATATTTAAACCGGTCAGGAACCAGATAGGCTACATCTGCGCCCATATCTCTTAAAGCAAGAATCATCAGAGCAGTGCTGGTTGCACCATCTGCATCGTAATCACCGACAATAACAATTTTTTTCTGCTGGTCAATGGCCTGATTTATAATCTCAACTGCCTGCTCCAGTCCTTTAAGGCAAGGAGAAAGCAGATATTTTAATCTGAGTTCAAGTTCTTGTTCAGAAGCGACTCCACGTCTGGCCAGAATATGGGCAAGAAAGGGTAACACGTGTTGAAAACTTTCTACACGTGTCAGTAAAGGGCGTTGCTTAACTTGAATATTCGGCATCTATGGCATTAATCGTTGTAATTTCCAATGACCATCGATTCTTTCATAACTGAGACGGTCGTGTAAACGGTTAGGCCGTCCCTGCCAGAATTCATAATATTCAGGGTGTAAACGATAGCCTCCCCAGAATACAGGTTTTTCAAGAGGCTGGTTCTCTACTTGCTGTTGTAGAGTCTGAAAGCGCTGCTGTAATTCTTCACGGCTAGAAATTACGCCACTCTGTGGCTGACTGATATGGGCAGCAACCTGACTGTCATGTGGCCGCTTATGATAATACTCCGTTGACTCCTGTTCTGAAATTTTCTCAACCCGCCCATGGACACGGATCTGCCGTTCCAATACAGGCCAGTAAAATAGCAGCTCGGCATAAGGATTAATTGCCAGATCCAAGCCTTTTTGACTGTCATAATTGGTATAGAAGTCATAACCTGTTTCAGTGGCGCCGCGCAGCAACACGGTACGCACATGTGGTCGCCCCTGAGCATTTGCGGTAGCTAAGGACATGGCATAAGGTTCATGCAATCCTGCTTGAAGAGCATAATTAAACCAGCTCAAGAACTGCTCATGTGGCTGGGTATCTACTTCTGCTTCATGCAGCTCACCTTTCTGATAAGTCAGGCGTAACTCACTTAAATCTTTAATCACATCACTCATGCTTTAACCCTCCACAAGTACATCTGCCTGATTTTTTACGGCATTGGCCAGATGTTGAGCCAGTGCTTTTACTTCCTGCTCATTTTCACCCTCTACCATGACACGGATGACCGGCTCAGTACCTGATTTTCTTATTAAAAGCCGTCCTCTTCCTTCAAGCTGTGCTTCAGCTTTTTCAAATTCAGCAACCAGTGCAGGAATCGAATAAGGATCAATCATTTTTTCTAAACGAATATTAATGAGTTCTTGTGGAAAAAGCTCAAAGTCTGCAACCAGTTCATCCAGAGCCTTACCCTGCTCAACCATGACAGTTAATACCTGAAGTGCAGCAATAATAGCGTCTCCTGTTGTACTCTTATCCAAGGTAAGAATATGTCCAGAAGGTTCACCGCCAGTCATCCAGCCATTCTCTTCTAGTGCCTGCAATACATAGCGGTCACCGACTTTGGCCCGAACAAAATCGACACCGGCTTTTTTTAATGCCAGTTCCAGTGACAGGTTACTCATCAGGGTACCAGCAATACCCGCAGGTTTCTGGCTGGTTTGTGTCGCAAGAATATACAGAATATGGTCACCATCAATCAGGTTACCGGCTTTATCTACCATAACGACGCGATCAGCATCGCCATCAAATGCAATACCGAGGTCGGCATGTGACTGTATTACTGCTTTTTGCAAGTTTTCCGGATGAGTTGAACCACATTGCTCGTTAATGTTTAGGCCGTCTGGTTCATTATATAGAGCAATAACTTTTGCCCCTAATTCGCGAAAAACAGCAGGACCTACGTTATAGGCTGCTCCATTGGCACAATCTACTACAATTTTCAGGCCACGGAGATCATGATGGTAAGGAAAGGTGGATTTACAGAATTCAATATAACGGCCAGCTGCATCTTTTACCCGGACACTCTTACCCAGATTAGCCGTATCCTCAATACGAATTTCTTTTTCCAGTTCCGCATTAATTGCTTCTTGAAGCTCGTCTGGCAATTTTTTACCCTGACTGGAAAAGAATTTAATACCATTATCAAAATAAGGATTATGCGAAGCAGAAATGACGATCCCGGCATGGGCATGTAAAGCTCGTGTCAAATGGGCAATTGCGGGAGTTGGTAAAGGCCCAAGTAAATGTACATAAACGCCAGCAGCGTTAAGACCAGCCTGTAAGGCTGACTCTAAAATATACCCGGACAAACGGGTATCTTTACCTAGTACAACTAATGTTTTATCAGAAGGATTGATTCTTTTGAGTACCTTACCTGCAGCGAAACCAAGTTTTAAGGCAAATTCAGGGGTGATTGGGAGTTCACCGAATTTACCACGGATACCATCGGTTCCAAAATAGCTCATATTTTACTCACTTCTTATAGTTTATGGTTATTTAACCAAGCTGTTGCAAATTGGATTTACTTTACACCAAAACAAAAAAGCCGTCATAAAACTGACGGCTTTTTCTATAAGGATCAGGTCAAAAATAGCCCAATCATGATTTAACCCACACGGTAGTTAGGTGCTTCTTTAGTAATCGTGACATCATGTACATGAGACTCAGACATACCTGCTGCCGTAATTTTTACAAATTTAGCATTTTGGCGAAGATCATCAATTGTCACAGATCCGGTATAACCCATAGATGAACGTAAACCACCCATCATCTGGTGCACAATATTACCCATCGGGCCTTTATATGGTACACGGCCTTCAATACCTTCTGGAACCAATTTCTCGGCACCCGCTTTAGAGTCCTGGAAGTAGCGGTCTGCAGACCCGGTCGCTCCAGCCATTGCTCCTAATGAACCCATGCCACGATAGGCCTTATAATAACGTCCCTGAAAGAATTCAACCTCACCTGGTGCTTCTTCAGTTCCTGCTAGCAATGAACCGACCATAATCGTACTGGCACCTGCACCAATTGCTTTGGCCATGTCACCCGAGAAACGGATACCGCCATCTGCAATCAGTGGAATCTGTTCTTTAAGTGCACTGGCCACACTGTCAATTGCAGAGATCTGCGGCATACCAATACCGGCAACAATACGGGTGGTACAGATTGAACCTGGTCCAATACCTACCTTAACTGCATCTGCACCGGCATCAAGTAACGCCAGCGCAGCATCACCTGTGGCAATATTTCCACCAATGACTTGGACCTGCGGATAGTTATTCTTGACCCAACGGACACGTTCAATTACACCGGCTGAGTGACCATGGGCAGTATCGACCACAATGACATCTACACCTGCCTCAACCAAGGCTTCAACACGGCTTGGTGTTTCGGCACCAGTTCCTACTGCTGCACCAACACGCAATCGGCCAAGGTCATCTTTACAGCTATTTGGATAAAGCTCAGCTTTACGGAAATCCGTTACCGTAATCAGTCCTTTAAGTGCATGTTGCTCGTCCACGACCAGTACTTTTTCAATACGGTGCTGTTGCAGTAAGGCCTGAATATTTTCTTTAGACTCGCCTTCCCGCACAGTCACCAAGCGCTCTTGTGGCGTCATAATATTACTGACAGGCTGTTCAAGATTAGTTTCAAAACGGGTATCACGGCCAGTAACAATGCCGACCACCTGGCCATCTTTAACCACAGGTACACCACTGATATTATTGGCTTGCGTAATCGCAATCAGTTCACGTACAGTGGTTTCAGGGGTAACTGTAATCGGGTCTTTAACCATACCGGCTTCAAATTTTTTGACACGGCGGACTTCTGCAGCCTGAAGTGCAATATCCATATTCTTATGCAGAATACCGATACCACCGTTCTGAGCCATGGCAATTGCCATACATGACTCGGTTACAGTATCCATAGCTGCTGAAACAAGAGGAATATTAAGTTGAATACCGCGGGTCAAACGTGTCTTTAAGGAGACATCTTTTGGGAGAACAGTAGAGTAGGCAGGGAGTAACAAGACATCATCGAAGGTTAACGCTTCTTGAACGATGGTCAGCATAACAGTCTCACTGGTAATTTCCGTGAGCTATTATAAACAAATTTCTCCTCAAATTTCATTTTTCTCCCAGAGAATTTTTATTTCAGCGATTTCAGACCAGAGAAATTAGTATCTTCGCAGAAGCATTTTTGCCCATAATTTTATCTACCTACTCGTTTTATTTTTATTTATGCTTAGCTAACCTGATCGTAGCTTTCATCATTGATTACCTGAGGTTCAATATTAATCAGCGGAATCATCCCATGCGCGCTTCGCGCTTTATTACACTGACTGTCACCAGCCTGAACTTCCTGGCAGCTTGAACTTCGCATACTGTAAATACTACAGCTAACCTGTTCTCCTGGCGTTCCTTCTAGTGCCTGACAACGTGGCTGGGTCTGGTTAGTCCCTTTCATGCATGAGTAAACTGGTGTAATTGGCTCTACCAGATGTTCAGGAATCTGTTCGCCTTCTGCCCAATAAAATGATACCCGGTAATAGGCACAGCAGGCACCACAGCTTAAACAGGCATTTTCATAAGTTACTTGAGACAACATTTTCTTATATTCTCGTTAGTCTAGATATTGGCTATTTCCAATAGCAGAATCTTAGAAAATGTTGTTTTTCTACTCAAGTATTTTTTAATATTTTAAACCGGGCAGTGAAAAATACGCTCATCCATCAGATCAACGCCACACTGGAGTGTCTCAATCCAGTCCAGAAACTGTTTCACTTTTTCCTTGCCAATAAATGCACTGCCATGCTGTGGCACAATCATTTCAATATCCATTTTACGAACCATATTCACCCATAAACGGATAACCTTATTCGCACACATATAGCGCTGGTGAAAAGCTTTCATTTTAGGAATATGAGCTTCAAAATCTTCAAGTGGCTGACTGGCATTCTCTACCATAGAAGCACCCATATCACCTGAAAATAAAATTTTAGAAACCGGATCATAGAACTGGAAATTACCTACTGAATGTAAAAAGTGAGCCGGAATAGCCAGTATCGCAGCATGTCCCAGCGCAATACTCTGCCCCTGATCTGGGAGCTCAACCAGACGGTCCAGCCAGTTACCTTTCATGCGGTCACTCATGAAGGCTGAGTTCAGATGGGGTAAGAAGCGTGCCCAGAGTTTTGATGCAACCACCTTGGCATCGGTATAAACCAGCCAGCGTGGCATGGAAGTAATAATATCCGGATCTTGGTGTGAGGCCATTACATAATCAAGATTGGCCAGCCGGGTGTAACGGTTTAACTCCATGGTCAGGGGAATATATGTTAAGTCACCACCAGGGTCGAGAACCGCCGCCCGCTCATGATCAATAATCAGAAACTGATTGGCCTGTACACCTTCACCTTTAACCAGACTGGTAAAACTGATGCATTTATGTGTGCCGTTATCAAACAGCACCTGTGATGTGGTGCGATCTAAACTCATCCCCTACCCCAAATTGACTTAACAAGTTAAATTTTTAATTCCTTATTAAAATAATGGGATTCATTAAAACTTACAATAAAATAAAAAATTTAGTTTGTACTGCTCAGGCAGTTTTTTAAGTAGGCTCAAAATATAAAATACAGCCCGACCGGTATCTGCCGGGCTGTCATAAAGTTGGCTTAGAAAAAGTAATGCTGCACAATAGTAAAGATACCAATCGCCAAGAAGATAAAGGCACTAATCTTGTGAATTAGAGCTATGGGCAGCTTGTGTGCCAGCTTATCGCCAATAAACACTGCAGGTACATTAGCCAGAAGCATACCTAGCGTGGTGCCGGCTGTTACCCAGAAAATACTGTCAAAACGAGCTGCCAAGGCGACTGTAGCGATCTGGGTTTTATCACCAATTTCTGCCAAGAAGAATAATACAAATGTGGCACCAAATACTCCGTAGCGCTGCCATTTATTAATATTTTCAGTTTCATCATCCAGCTCGTCAGGAATCAGCATCCAGATTGCCATGCCAATAAAACCTGCTGCCAGAATCCACATCATTACAGTCGGGTCAACCATACGGGTAATAAATTGCCCTAATACTGCGGAAAGCCCGTGATTAATCAGCGTAGCAGCGAGAATGGCCAAAATAATAGGTAAAGGCTTACGGAAACGCGCAGCCAACAAAAGGGCCAAAAGCTGAGTTTTATCGCCCATTTCAGCCAAAGCAACAATCGCTGTTGATACAGAAAAAGCCGCCATACTACTTGGCATATTAGAGATTAAGGAGGTGAAAAAATCTGGCATGATTATTCTCTGGCTAGCGTAGTCCCATGACTTATCTCTCCCGCCAGCCATAATCAAGCAGAAAGATAAATCAAAGGTCTTGCCAACAAAAGAATTAAAGCTCGGGTTCTTTGGCTATGATGACCATGTTCTGTTGAACAATTATGTTGACCATCACCTATTTACTGGAACGTAAATAGCGGCTACTCCCCAATGAAGTAGGCCTAGTGTAAAACGAGCCAGCCAAATTTTCAAACCCCTTTTATTTTAAACCCGGGTTTATACATTAATATTTTTTAATCGGGCTGATAAAAAGCCCCGCAATCGCAGGGCTTTTATCAAGATAAAGAGATTACAGCAATAAACTGCGAATATCCTTTAACAGTTTGGTCAGCTTATTGGTAAAACGTGCTGCATCAGCACCATTGATCACCCGATGATCATAAGACAATGATAATGGCAACATTAGGCGCGGATCAAAAGACTCACCATTCCACACTGGTTGCATGGTTGCCGGAGAAATTCCCAGAATTGCCACTTGTGGCCAGTTAACCAGCGGCGTAAATGCCGTACCACCGATTGAACCCAGACTGGTAATGGTAAAGTTGGCACCTTGCAGGTCTTTTGGAGACAGCTTTTTATCACGCGCCTTCTGGCTCAGCTCCCCCAGCTCCTGTGCAATCTGACGGATAGATTTCTGATCAGGATTACGTAGTACCGGTACAGTCAACCCATCTGGCGTAGCTACTGCAATACCCATATGAATTTCATGACGCAGCATTACTGCTTTCTGGTCATCAGCCAGATGACCTGCAAAATAAGGCTCTTCTTTTAACAGGTGAGCAACCGCCTTGGCGATAAAGGCCAAGATAGTCAGACTGATGCCTTCTTTTTTAAAGTTAGCTTTCAATTCACCACGCCATGCCTCAAGTTCGGTAATATCAGCCAGATCAAACTGGGTTACCTGAGGAATATAATTGTTGAGTGAAAGCTGTGGAACAGACACCTGCTGCAAACGTGTCATGGTTTTCAGTTCACCACCACCAAAAGCAGTAAAATCTGGCAAAGCTGGCAAACCTGAAACCACAGGTGCTGGAGTTGAGCTTGCAGGTTTTTGCACTTCAGTCAGACGAGTTTTGACATATGCAAAAACGTCTTCCTTCATTACACGTTCATGCGGTCCCGATGCCTTAACCTGTGCTAATACTACGCCCAGTTCACGAGCCAGCTTCCGTACTGCAGGCCCAGCATAAACCTTAGCATTTTCAAGTTGCTGTTCTTTACTTAACTTATCAGTGCCCTGCTGTGGAGCTGACAAAGTACCAGTATCATTTTGCGGCTTAGCTACAGTCTGTTGTGTTGCAGCATCCTGCTCTTTAACCACTGCAGCCTGTTTAGTTTTAACCGGTTCAGATGATTTCTCTGTCTCTACTACAGCCAGTAATAGTCCCTGTTTAACGACCTGGTTTAACTCTACATGTAACGCCTTAATGATGCCGGCAGCAGAACTTGGAATCTCAACTGAAGCTTTGTCTGACTCAACCACACACAAGCTTTGCTGAGCCTCTACACGGTCACCGACTTTAACTAAAATTTCAGTGACTGTGGCTTTATCTACCCCAAGGTCCGGTACAGTGACTTCAATTTCTGTACTTTCAGCACTACTACTATTTTCAACTGATGTAGCAGCCTGCTGTTGAGATGCAGATTTTTCTGTAGCAGACTGGACGGAAGGCTTCTCTGATACAGGTTCGGCCGAACCTTCAGCGGTCCGTACAGTAATCAGCACCACACCTTCTTTAATGCTATCACCTTCTTTGACGGTAATACTTTGTACTTTGCCTGCTACAGTACTTGGTACTTCTACGGTGGCTTTGTCTGACTCAACTACTGCGATGCTCTGGTCAACCTGAATATCATCACCTACCTGAACCAGCAGCTCACCCACCAGTGCTTTCTCTACCCCAATATCAGGCAACTTGACTTCAACCGTAGCAGCTGAAGATGAGCCAGATTCAGACGGTTGAGCAGCCTGGGTCGGAGAATTTGGCTGATGGGATGAAATTTCCTGCTGAATTTCCCGGTCAGGTAATTCAGTTGGAGTATTTTCTGAAGTTTTCTGTGCTGCATCGGCTTCTTGAGCTTCAGTAACGCCGCCAGATGTACCTTCTGCTTCAAGTTCAATCAATGCTGTGCCTTCAGTCACGTCATCGCCCTGATTGACCAGGATACTTTTAACCACTCCGGCTGAAGTGGCAGGCACTTCAACCGTTGCTTTATCGGATTCCAACACGACAATGCTGTCATCTACTTCAATACGGTCGCCTACTTTGACCAGAACTTCTGCAACATTCGCTTGATCTACGCCGATATCAGGTGTCTTGATTTGCATAGGGCTTAGTTCTCCTCACCTGATACTGGTTCTTGATATTCTGCAACTGTCTGGACTTCCGGATGAGCTTGAGGTGCCCAGGCTACCGGACGGTCTGTTTCCAGCTCAAAACTGGAAATAGCATCTTTAACCAGACGGTTTTCAACTTCACCTTCATCTGCCAGTTTTTTCAGAGTGGCAACCACGATATGAGCTGCATCTACACCAAAATAACTGCGAAGATTGGCGCGGGTATCAGAACGGCCGTAGCCATCTGTACCTAATGTAACGTAAGGCCGGTTATCTGGCAGATAAGCGCGGATCTGTTCACTATAAGTACGCATGTGATCCGTTGCTGCAACCACGATACCATCTGTACCACGCAGCTGCTGAGAAACCCAAGATTCTCGGGTTTGTTCATTTAACGGATGCAGGCGGTTATATTCTTCACATGCCATTCCATCACGTGCCAGTTCATTGAAGCTGGTGACGCTCCAGACATTGGCATGAACCTGATATTCCTCACGCAGAATTTTAGCAGCCTTGATCACTTCACGCAGAATGACGCCTGAACCCAGTAACTGGACAGTGGCTTTATCATCTTCTTCAAGCAGGTACATCCCGCGTTTGATGCCCTCTTCTACACCCTGTGGCATTGGTGGATGTTCATAGTTTTCATTCATGAGTGTCAGGTAATAGAACACACGTTCCTGATTTACATACATGCGTTGCAAACCATCATGTACCACAACAGCCAGCTCATAACCAAAGCAAGGGTCATATGAAACACAGTTTGGAATGGTACTGGCCAGAATATGTGAATGACCATCCTGATGCTGCAAACCTTCACCATTCAGGGTAGTGCGACCTGCAGTTGCACCCAGCAAGAAACCTTGAGCCTGCGCATCTCCTGCAGCCCAAGCAATATCACCGATACGCTGGAAACCGAACATGGAGTAATACATATACATCGGAATCATCGGCAAATTATTGGTTGAATAGCTACTTCCCAGCGCAGCCCAGGCACTCATGGCTCCGGCTTCGTTGATACCTTCCTGAAGCATATGCCCATCTTTGGCTTCACGGTAATTCATGAGCTGTTCATTATCTTCTGGCGTATACTGCTGACCATGTGCCGCATAGATACCTAACTGCCGGAACATGCCTTCCAGGCCAAAAGTACGTGCCTCATCCGGTACGATCGGAACAACATGATCTTTAATTGCTTTTTCTTTAAGCAATGCTGAGATCAGGCGTACCATTACCATGGTGGTAGATTGCTGTTTACCATTACTGCCACGTAGAACGCTATCAAAAACTGACAGTTCTGGAATATCCAGAGCATAGCTTTCTTTGCGTCGTGCCGGTAGATAACCCCCTAGAGCTTCGCGCCGTGCCTTAAGATATTTTAGCTCGGGAGAATTTTCGCTCGGACGATAGAATGGCAGTTCTTCAAGCTGTTCATCATTAAATGGCAGATTGAAGCGGTTACGAACATATTTCAGTGACTCAAGCTGCATTTTCTTGATCTGATGCGTCTTGTTTACCGCTTCAATTTCTTCAGACAGTCCATAACCTTTTACCGTTTTAGCTAAAATAACTGTCGGCTGACCTTTGGCTTTGGTTGCCTCAGCATAGGCAGCAAAGACCTTGTACGGGTCATGACCGCCACGATTCAGATTATCAATATCTTCATCGCTTAAATTCTTTACCAGCTCTTCAGCTTCCGGATATTTACCGAAGAAGTGAGCACGCGTATAGGCTCCACCTTTAACCTGATAGCGCTGATAGTCACCATCTACTGCTTCTTCCATTGCAGCTTTTAGTGCACCAGAGGTATCTTTGGCCAGTAACGGGTCCCAGTGGCGACCCCACACTACCTTAATCACTCGCCAACCTGCCCCACGGAACAACGATTCTAATTCTTGGATAATTTTACCATTACCACGTACCGGGCCATCCAGACGCTGCAGGTTACAGTTCACCACCCAAATCAGGTTATCGAGCTTTTCGCGACCTGCCAATGAGATCGCACCCAGACTCTCTGGCTCGTCCATCTCGCCATCACCCAGGTATGCCCAGATTTTCCGGTCTTCTTCTTTAATCAGGCCACGGTTCATCAGATATTTCTGAATATGGGCCTGATAAATTGACATGATTGGTCCCAAGCCCATAGATACTGTCGGGAATTGCCAGTAATCTGGCATCAGATAAGGATGTGGATAGCTTGGTAAACCATTTCCGCCTACTTCACGGCGAAAATTGCCGAGCTGCTCTTCAGTGAGTCGGCCTTCCAGAAATGAACGTGCATAAATGCCCGGTGCACAATGACCTTGATAATAGATCATATCACCGCCAAAATTATCACTAGCAGCACGGAAAAAATGGTTAAAACCTACATCATACAGGGTGGCACTAGATGCAAAACTTGCCAAGTGGCCACCAAGATCATCACCGGTCTTGTTAGCACGTAACACCATTGCTAAGGCATTCCAGCGAATCAGAGCGCGAATTCTTCGCTCCATATCCTGATCACCCGGCATAGCAGGCTGTTCATCTACTGAGATTGTATTGAGATATGGCGTATTGAGACGCTGAATAGGAACATGTTTAGCTATCGCGCGCTGATACAATTTTTCAAGCAGAAATGCTGCCCGCTCTGTACCCATATGCTGTAGTACTGAATCAAAAGCATCTTGCCATTCTTGTGTTTCCTGTGCGTCGGTATCACCGTAAAACGCCATAACTCACCTTTCTCTTAATCTTCCTGTCTTATCCCCTATATGTATCATGTTTTCGTGTAGAGCAGGTATCGCCGCAGGTGAATGCCATCATGGAGAATTATTCATAAGATAAATACCAAGTGACGTTTTATTACTCAGAATAACAAAAAATCGCCAATATAGGCGATTTTTCATACAATTCATATTAAAAGTGGTGATACTATAATTTTATGGCAGCATAGCAAGGTAAGTTGAAGGATTCTTACGCTGGCCATCTTTGACTACTTCATAATGAAGGTGCGGGCCGGTACAGCGGCCGGTACAGCCAACATTTGCAATATGTTCACCTGCTTCAACACGGTCACCTACACGGGCGACCAAACGTGAAGCATGGGCATAGCGAGTTAAGTAACCATTACCATGATTAATTTCTACATACTGGCCATAACCTGTACCCCAGCCTGATTTGGTCACAATACCTGGACCAGTTGCATAGATTGGAGTACCACTAGGTGCAGATAGATCCAGACCTGAATGATTTTCAGCCCGGCCACCCATAACACGGCCACCGTAGTTAGAACTGACACGTTTCATATCAGGTAGGGGATGGCTGACTAGCCATGAATAAGGATTACTGGAGTTGTAAGATGGGGTCGTTTTAGTTCCGTACTTTTTTGCTAAAGATTCATTATTCAACTCAACAGTTTTCTCACGAAGAGTAATGCTGACATTCGTGTTTGCTGGAATATTAATATCATCCGGCTGAGAATATGAACCTTGAGCTAAAGTGCGGGTAAGTTCTTCAAGACGATCTGGTGATGATGTGGTACCGTTTAATTCAACCAGATCTGCAAATGCAACTGATGCAGCTGATGCGGCGAGTGAAAACGCTAGTAAAATACGACGCGTGTGCATAAAAACCTCATTTAACTGTTCTTACTCAAGGTTCCTTGTGATCTCTTCCTTGATATCAGCTGAAACAAGCGCATAAGATTAAGACATTACTATGTGGAAAATATGTATGTCAGAACCTTTCAACGTCTTTCAACAGACAAGAAAACACCTAAAAACAGGAAACTTAACGTTTCTTAAAGCGCAAGTTGCTGAATGGCAGAAACTTACGAAACTAATTCAACCGCTATTACCCCAACCGGAACAATGGCAAGTCGTGTGTTATGAATACGGCATTTTGACGGTAACTGGTGAAAATCAAGCCTTGATTAGTCAGCTCGGCTACCTGCAAAAGCAATATATTTCTAAGTTAGCTCAACATGCTGAACTGAAAGATCTGAAACAGATCCGGCCTTATCTCAGGTCTAGACAACCTGATACTCCTGTCAGAACTGCATCTTCTCAATCACTTGCACCAGAAACACAGGAAATGTTACGAAATGCTGCTGGCTTTGTGAGCGACCCCAAGCTTAGCCAAGCCTTGCTACGTTTGGCAAGCAATAAAAAGTAACATGGCAGCAATATACAATTACTTTAGAGAAGATATTTAGAGAATTATTTCACATTTTTACATGTTACGTTATAACATAACCATATAAAGACAATGACTTATGAAAGACTTACATAAGAAATTGGGCAGTCCTCAATGTCATTAAATGTTACAATTTCATAATTACTAGGATCACTCTGCACATTGCGTAGCAGCTGATTATTTAAAGCATGGCCAGACTTATAGCCATCGAATTTGGCAATGATCTGGTGTCCGAGCAGATATAGGTCACCTACTGCATCCAAGATTTTATGGCGTACAAACTCATCTGAAAAACGTAGCCCCTCTTCGTTCACTACGCCGGTATCATCTACACCAATTGCATTTTCAAGACTGGCTCCTAGCGCCAGATTATTTGCTTTTAGATAATCCAGATCTTTCATAAACCCAAAAGTTCGGGCTTCACTAACTTCATATACGAAAGTTTCAGTAGAGAAGTCAATCGTGGCAGATTGGTATTCTTTAGCAAATGCAGGATGATCAAAATCAATTGTAAAATTTAACTGAAAGCCATGATGGGGAGTAAAAATAGCCTGTTTGTCATCAATCAAGGCTTCAACCGGCTTTAAAATTTTAATAAACTTCTTGGGTGCATTTTGTTCAACCAGCTCACCTTGCATGAGTAAATAAATAAATGGACCTGCACTACCATCCATAATCGGCACTTCAGAGGCTGAAACCTCCACAATCAGGTTATCAATTCCCAAGCCGGCAATTGCACTCATGACATGCTCAATGGTTCCAACCTTGGCATTTTCCTGCACCAGGTTAGAACACATAAATGCTTCCTGGATGAGTAAGGCATCAGCAGGAATATCAACAGGAGGGTTTAGATCAATACGACGAAATATGATGCCGCCATCAATTGTATGCGGAACAAAGTTAATCATGACTTTCTGACCGCTATGCAGTCCAATGCCACTGGCTTTGACCATACGTTTGAGGGTACGCTGTTTCAACATTCGCTTTTTGTCTTCCACCTAAAAAACCGCTATACGTTAGCATATTTAGCCATTGATAAAAAACAAAAAGGTAGTGTTTGACCACTACCTTTTGTAAAGACATCAGCTTTTGTTCAAACTAGCTGCATTTTTACTTGCGTTGCTGGTTTTTCAGGTAATCCTGAATACTCATTGGTGAGGAACGCGGCGTAGAGCTTGGTGTAGAGGCTGCTGGAGCTTCTACAGCCTGACGCTTGCTGATAGCAGGCACATCATCTTCTTCAACAGAAACATGGGTGGTAGCCTGAGTGCGTGCTTGAGCTGACTGGGCCTGGCGTTTTGGCTCAACGGCATCAGCAGCATTACGGGTCAAACCGGTGGCAATGACTGTAACACGAATTTCATCACGCGCATCTGGATCAAATACCGTACCAAAGAATACCTCACCATCATCCAGATCCACGATCTGGTTAACGACATCCGTAATAATCTCGGTTTCACGTAAAGTTACGTCAGCACCACCTGTAATATTAATTAGAACACCTTTGGCATTCATGATATTAACATTATCAAGTAACGGACTACGAATAGCCAGACGGGCTGCGTTCTCGGCACGATCCTGTCCACTGCTACGCCCTTCACCCATCATGGCATAGCCACGGGTACTCATTGCAGTTTTCAAGTCAGCAAAGTCAAGGTTAATATGCCCTGGACGTACAACCAGATCAAAGATTGAACGTACTGCATTAAGCAGTACATCGTCTGCTTTTTTGTATGCATCCTGCATAGAAATATCACCAAACACACTCAGCAGGCGCTGATTTGGAATGATAATCAGGGAATCGACATGAGCTTCAAGCGCATCAATCCCTTTTTCTGCAGAACGCTGACGACGACGGCCTTCAAAGTTAAAAGGCGTGGTCACTACACCGACGGTTAAAATCCCCATCTCTTTAGCAATTTCAGCAACCACAGGTGCTGCACCTGTACCTGTTCCCCCACCCATTCCAGCAGTCACAAAAACCATATCAGCACCTTCAAGATGCTGACGGATTACTTCACGACTTTCTTCAGCGGCTATCTGTCCTACTTCCGGATTAGCACCTGCGCCAAGACCACGTGTACTTTGTTCGCCAAGCTGGATTTTAAATGGAGCGTTCATCCGGTCGAGAGCTTGTTTGTCGGTATTAGCACAGACAAACTTTACACCTTTGATATCGGACTGCACCATATGCTGTACAGCATTACCGCCACCACCGCCTACACCAAATACAGTGAAACGGGCCTGACCGTTGCTATCGCTTGGTTCATCTTCTATTAGTTCAAATGAGGACAACATGACCTTTAGATTTCCTAATTAAATTGTGGCAGTCACTTTAGCCCGTATACTGCCTTGATCTGTAAAAAATATTTTTTAGAATGCTGTGCAATGCTCACCTTGTCAAGTACACGGCTTTTCACTTACAACTTCCTAACAATATTCCCAAAAAACCCATACATCCTAGAAGATCGATTTTAGTTTGCTATTCAGGTTAGTCCATCCATTGGCAACCCGACTCCAGAATGGGCGTTTCTCTGTTTCTTCCGGCTCATCAACGGTCGCCTGCATTTCACTTTGGCTAAAAAGTAGTAAGCCTGAAGCAGTGGCATACATGGAGCGACGCAAAGAAGCCTGATGCTGTTCTTCTGCATACACCTGTAAAGGCGGATTACCTAAATGGGCGGATACACCTAGCATACGGCGCGCCAGATTTACCATGCCTTCGATCTGGCATGCGTCCCCTGTAAGCACGACACCATGATACAAGCCATGAATTGCACCACTTCGTTCTAGTTCTTCTCGAATTTTAGAAAAAATTTCTTCATAGCGTGCAATAATAATTTCTGCAAGTTCAATGCGACTAATCGTTTGCGGACCATCAATCCCTTGTACCTGAATCATATGATCAGGCTTTACTGCATGTAAATCAACACAACCATGTAATATTTTAATACGCTCGGCTTCCTCAGTCGTTGTTTGTAGCACAGCAGCAATATCCCGGGTAACATGCTCCCCTCCTCGCTGCAAGGTATGAACCAGTGCTAAATGACCGTCAAGATAGACCGCCAGATTGGTGGTACCTGCGCCTATATCGACCAGACAGACGCCATATTCTTTTTCATCTTTCAACAGGCTGCCTTCCGATGTTGCCAAAGAAGATACCACCATCTTCTCGACCCCAATATTTGCACCTTTCATGGCCCGGTCAAGATTTTGCATAGTGCTGATTGGCATCATCATTAGCTGATAATGTCCGGTCATACTCTGTGCTGACATATTAATCGGATTTTGTACCCATTCTGGCGTGTCATCCAGTTCAAAACCTAATGGTACAGCACTGGCCAGATAATAGTCTGCTGTTACATGGCTTGCCTTGGCTAGTTCCAGCGCACGCACCACTTCATTGGTGCTGATAATACGTTCCGGATTGGTAACAGGGGTACGGCCAGCAGCATAGAAACTTTTTAATTCTGTACTCGGTATAGACACCCAGGCCGAGTGGATACGGCATTCCGCCATATTTTCTGCTTCTGCGACAGCATTTTTTATTGCGGCAATGACTTTATCGAGACTGACAATTTTTCCTTTATTCATACCCCGGTTGCGAGCACTCGCCATACCAATGACCTGAATATTATCCGGAGCATGGACCTTACCAATTAAAACTGAAACTTTGTGCGTCCCAATATCAATCGCAACAACCGAGGGAACAGCTTCACTCATTACTCACTACCATTTTATGTTCGTTGTTTATATTTGGCCCAATGCCTCAATCTTATAAAGCCACGTATTATGGCTTTGCCCTTATTCCGCCTGCAATGCTTGTGTCATCAATCGTTACAACAAACTGACTATTTATAATTTTAGGTGGTGCTGCACTTTTCCACTGAATAGCCAGGCCATTACGATAACGCAGGTCAATTGCCGAGATTTTGTTCCACACTGGTTTTAAGTCAGTTTGTGCCAGATGACTCAAACGTTGCAGTTTACTCATAGTCTGATCTTGGTCCACGATGATACGAAGTCCAGAATCAAATTGCATAAACCAAGTCATGCGTTCTGTTAAATAAAGTTCTTTTAAACGCAAATTGACTGGTCGAAATAATTGATTGATCTCATTGTAACGGCGCATCATCACCTTGGACTGACTGGCCGGACCATGGAGTAAGGGCAATTGCTGATGACTGCTATACACTGCCTCAGTAAAAATATCACCACTGTCACTAAGCAGTCGTCCTGTTCCCCAACGGGCAATTGCATGACGTGGCATAACACGTACCCGGATGGCATTTGGCCATGCGCGTGATACGACGACTCTATCTACCCAAGATATTTCCAAGGCTTCGTCCCGGATCTGTTCCAGATCAGAGGTAAAATAGTTAGCCTGAATTACCGGATCCAGATGTTTGACCAGCTGCTGCTGTTCGGCGTCAGAGCGTGCTCCAACTACCTGAAGTTCAGCCACAGTAGCATCTGTCATAACCCTGTATAAACCATAAACTCCTATAACTAGCACCAAGCAGGCAATTACCAGCATCAGCCACCCACCCAGATTAGTAAGCTTTTCCTTCCGGGTTGGTGGTTTTTCATGAATAGAAGTAATTGCTGCCCGTGGTTTACGGCGCATAGAAGTCGGAAGCTGAGCCATGGCTTACTGGTCTACTCCATGATCTTGCAGTGTTTGCTCCAAAATCGTGACACAAAGCTGGTCAAAATCATAACCCACAGCCTTGGCTGCTTTAGGAACCAGTGAATGGCTGGTCATGCCCGGTACAGTATTGACTTCAAGCAGCCAGAAATTACCCCGTTCATCCTGCATGGCATCAATACGGCCCCAGCCTTTACAGCCCACTGCCTGAAATGCACGCAAGGCCAGCTCCTGAAGCGTCTTCTCTTCAGCTTCACTTAAGCCGCAAGGAATACCATATTGCACATCATTACGATTATATTTAGCTTCATAATCATAAAACGCGACATCTTTTGGTGGCTCCAGACGGATAACTGGCAGGGCCTGGCCATTTAGCAATACGATCGTGAACTCACGACCATTAATCCATTTTTCTGCCATGACTACAGCATCATGTTCAGTGGCCTTGGCCAAAGCTTCAGCAAAGTCTTCAGGTTTTTCTACCTTACTCATGCCAATACTTGAACCTTCATGTACCGGTTTAATGATGAATGGCAAACCAAGACTGGCAATTACCTCATCAGCATCGGCATCTTTGCTCACAATACGGTGTGGGGCTGTCGGCAGTTCACTGCCCTGCCAGACCTGCTTGGTTTTGATCTTGTCCATACCAATCGCAGAACCTTGTACCCCTGTGCCGGTATATGGAATATTTAACCACTCCAGTACACCCTGAATCTGTCCATCTTCACCGCCACGACCATGCAATACAATAAAAGCGCGGTCATAATTCACCAGTTCAGTGACACAACGTTCTTGTGGATCAAAGGCCTCGGCTTCCACCCCTGAACGTATCAATGCTTCAAGCACAGCACGACCACTATCTAACGAAACTTCTCGCTCTGCTGATTTCCCGCCAAGCAATACTGCAACTTTGCCGAATTTTAAAGCATTTGACACGTTGATATCCTTAAAGTTTTATCACTAATATTTTTTAAATGACCAAAAAGTCCTATTTCAGATAGAGCTGGTTATGAGCGAGTTCAAGTGAAATAGCCCCCACGTTACCTGCACCTTGGGTTAATAACAAGTCATTCGGTTGTAACACTTTTTGTATAACATTCTGCAGATTGCCTTCGACCGGATCGATCAGGATTGGTTCAACCTCGCCACGCAGACGGATGCTGCGTGCTAGCGATCGGCTGTCCGCACCCACTATCGGCTTTTCACCAGCAGGGTAAACTTCAAGTAACAGTAACTGGTCAACCTGTGAAAGTACATCAACAAAGTCATCAAAACAGTCTCGGGTACGGCTGAAGCGGTGAGGCTGGAACATCATAACCAGTCGACGGTCAGGGTGGCTCTGCCGTGCAGCCTTGATGGTAGCTTCTACCTCTTTCGGATGATGTCCATAGTCATCGACCAGCTTGACTGTACCCTGTTCCAGCCCAAACTCACCCTGAACCTGGAAACGGCGCCCCACGCCACTGAAACCTTCCAGTGCACGGCCAATTGCCGCATCGGATACACCTTCATCTGTTGCAACACCAATAGCTGCCAGTGCATTTAATACATTATGCAGGCCGGGCTGGTTAATCGTCAGGCGTAATGGCTCACGATCTTTACGTAATACCGTAAAGTGACTGCGCATGCCATCCTGTTCAACATCGACAGCGCGAATGTCATTATCTGGATTGAAGCCATAAGTTAATAATGGACGCGCGATCCGCGGCATGATTTCACGAATATTGGCATCATCACCGCATACAACTGCCAAGCCGTAAAATGGCAGCTTGTGAAGGAACTGGATAAAGGTATCTTTCAGTACATCAAAACTACCGCCATAAGTATCCATATGGTCAGCATCGATATTGGTCACGATGGCTGCCATTGGCTCAAGATGTAAAAAGGATGCATCTGACTCATCGGCTTCAGCTACGATATAACGACTTGCTCCTAATGCAGCATTTACACCAGTACGATTCAGCAAGCCGCCAATAACATAAGTAGGATCCATGCCTTCTTCTGCCAGCATACAGGTCAGGAGACTGGTAGTTGTGGTTTTACCATGAGTCCCTGCTACTGCAATTCCATGACGATAACGCATCAGCTCGCCCAGCATCTCGGCACGGCGTACCACTGGAATACGCTGTTCGATCGCGGCTTTGACTTCCGGGTTCTCAGGATCAATTGCGGTAGACACTACCAGTACACTGGCATCTTTAATATTATCAGCCGCATGGCCAATAAATACTTTAATACCATTTTCTTCGAGCTGAGCTGTGGTCTTCGAGGCCTTAATATCTGAGCCTGAAACGCAGTAACCCTGATTTTTAAGTACTTCGGCAATACCACACATACCTGCCCCACCAATTCCGACAAAATGAATTTGCTTGATACGGCGCATTTCAGGAATTTTAATTAATTCTTTAACTTGTTCAGCAGGAATAGAAGGAGACATAATAAACTCTATATTACAATTTTTTAATTAAATCAACCACGTGCTGAGTTGCATTCGGTTGTGCCTGTTGCCGCGCTTTGACTGCCATTTCAGTCAGTAACTGGCGGTTAAGTAAGGGCGTTAAAAGTTCTTTTAAATATTCAGGGCTCATGACGGCTTGCTGACAGATTTTGGCAGCACCCAAATCTGCTAGAAACCGGGCATTGGCAGTCTGATGGTCATCTACAGCGATAGGTAAAGGTACAAATATGGCAGCCACCCCAGCAGTTGCGACTTCAGTAACAGTAAGTGCGCCAGCACGACAAATAATTAAGTCAGCATCACTATAAGCTTTGGCCATATCGGTAATGAACGGCTGTACTTCAACTTGCAAACTTGCTGGTGCTCCCTGATAGGCAGACTGGGTAAGTTCCAGCTGTTTTTGTCCACACTGATGAAATACCTTTAAAGGCATATCAAACTGTTTTAATACGGCAGGGACTCGCTCATTTAATGCTTGTGCACCTAGTGAGCCTCCCACAATTAAAATATTTAGCGGTGCCTGTGCAGCTGCACGCTGATCATAGCGCCATTTTGGATTTAGAATTTCAGCAATTTCTTTACGAACCGGATTACCGGTTGTGACCACTTTGGACTGTGGCGGAAAAGTTTCTGGAAATGCCTGACAGACTATTTTTGCAATACGAGAAAGCTGTATATTGGTAAAACCGGCTACGGCATTCTGTTCATGAATAATGACAGGTATACCCAATAAACGAGCAGCCAAGCCACCAGGTCCTGCAACATATCCACCAAAACCAGCCACCGCATCAATTTTTAGCTGCTTCATATAACGCATAGCACTAAAAGTTGCCTTTAAAATTTTAAAGGGGGCCATGAGTTTACGAAGTATGCCATTACCACGTATACCCTGAATATCAATCTGGTAAATTGGAATTTTCTGATCTTGAAGCAGGCGGTTCTCCATACCCTGAGGAGTTGCCAACCATGAAACCTGAGCACCTTCTGATTGTAATTGTTTGGCAACAGCAAGCGCAGGAAAAACATGGCCGCCTGTGCCGGCAGCCATAATCATGACATGTTTGGAAATACGTTGTTGTGAGTCAGACACGGCTTAATTCTTCAATACTAAAATAATTCGACTGGGAACCAGTTTTTTGACCGCTAATTGTAATCACAAAGTTTAAGCTTCGAAAAGTTTATTTACTTTTTTTCACCAAGCATGTCATCGTTTTTTTCTTGGAATTTTAAAGTTTAAACTAGTTTTATTATTAACCCTATATAAATTCGTATAATTATCGAGAGTTTAATTTAATTAAAGATAAAAATATCCCTTCTCGTTCTTTATTATGATTTTTCTCTTGAGTAAAGTTTTGTATAAGAGCTTTACTGATTCAAATACAAGACTAATAAAAATTAAAATTATCATATTATGCAAAAATTATAATTTTTTTATAGAATCTCATTATAAACTATAAAAAAATTCTCTTAATATTCAAAAAACTCCAGTATTTTCATGGATGAAAAACGTGGCTCTAGCTTCTTTAAAGACTAATTTTTGCATCATTTTCGCAGGTTACCTAGCCGCTATTCACGTAGGTAAACTATCTGCGGGTTTACCCATTCTACAGCAGGAAATTGGCCTGAGTTTAACTCAGGCAGGTTTAGCGCTTTCGCTGGTACAAGCAGCTGGTATGTGTTTTGCTCTAAGCTTGGGTGGGCTTTCACAATATTTTGGTTTAAAAAGATGTCTTACATTGGGTTTAGTCATTCTAGGCTGTGCAAGCATGGGCAGTTTATGGATTAACGATCTTTATAGCCTGTTTATTTTCCGTTTTATTGAAGGTATTGGCTTCCTTTTTATCACTTTATGTGCTCCAGCTTTGCTTAAACAGCTGAGTACGCCTGAATCACTTAACCTGAAAATGGGGTTGTGGGGATCCTATATGGGATTAGGTGTGGGTCTCGCCCTGCTGTTTATACCATTCCTGTTAGAGTTCTGGAGCTGGCAGCAGATCTGGAATATGCTTGGCTTATCTTGCCTGCTGCTGGCGGCTGTCGTGTACCTACAGTTACCGCCTATCAACAAAATACAAAATAGCTCCTTCCCTTTATTCATTAAGCTTTTGAGAACAACCTTAAGTCATCCGCCTGTACTGATCTTGGCTCTTATTTTTGCCTGCTATACCAGCCAATGGCTGACAGTAATTGGCTTTTTACCGACATTGTATCTTGATGAGCAGATTAGTCTAAAAGTTGCCGGAACACTGACTGCTCTTGTTTCAGTCTCTAATATTTTAGGTACGTTTGCTTCCGGTTTTTTATTACATCGTGGTCTGGCACCTGCACGGCTCATTAGTATAGGTTTTATACTTATGGTCATGATGTGCTGGCTGGCTTTCTCTACTTATTTTAATTTGTCTTTTGGTCTGAAATATCTGGCTATCATGGTGTTTTCAATATTGGGAGGTTTTATTCCCACTACTATTTTTGCCATTAGTCTGCATTATGCACCACAGCCAAATGCCACAGCAACCAGTATCGGGTTAGTCCTACAAGTCTCTGCTTTTGCACAACTTACTGTTCCACCACTGACTGCAGCCTTAATTTCTTATACTCAGCTCTGGAGCATGATCGCTTGGGTCAGTACGATTCTCTCTGTACTTGGTCTGATCTTGACCATACAATTATTTCAGCGCTATCCCTATAAAATATAAAGAAGCCCAAGATCTGGGCTTCTTTATATTTCCAGTTTTAAGCTGAGGAGCTGTTTTCCAGAGCTTCAAACAGATCATCTGCAATTGAAGTACCAAACTGGTTATCAATTTCGCGAATACAGGTTGGACTAGTAACGTTAATTTCAGTCACATAATTACCAATAACGTCAAGGCCTACAAAGATCAGGCCCTTCTCCCTCAGGTAAGGTCCAACTTTAGCTGCAATTGCTTTATCATTTTCAGTTAAGAGACGGGCCTCACCCAAACCACCTGCTGCCAGATTACCGCGTACTTCACCATTTTGTGGAATACGCGCCAAGCAGTATGGTACAGGCTCTCCGTTGATCATTAAAATACGTTTATCACCATCAACAATTTCAGGGATATAACGCTGTGCCATAATCGGCTGTTGTCCGAGTTGAGTCAGCATTTCTAGTGTGGAACCAATATTGGCTCCTGTTGCACTTAAGCGGAAAATTCCAGCGCCACCCATACCATCAAGTGGTTTAACAATCACATCCTGATGTTCTGCAATAAATTCACGAATCAGCTGTTGCTGTGAGGTCACCAGGGTTGGCACCTGCAATTCTGGAAACTGAGTTGCAAACAGTTTTTCGTTACAGTCGCGCAGGCTCTGCGGTTTATTGACAATACGTGCACCTTCCCGCTCTGCCTGCTCCAGAATATAAGTTGTATAGACGAAGTTCATGTCAAATGGCGGATCTTTACGCATCAATACCACATCATAGGCTGCGATTGATTCTTTTTGTTTTTCGCCTAACTCGTAGTAATGATTATAGTCTTCAAATACTTTTAAAGGAGAAATCAGGCCCCAAGCTTTACCCTGATCAATGTATAAGTCTTGCTGTAATGCATAACCGAGTTCATGGCCACGACGGCTGGCTGCCCATAGCATGGCCATGGTTGAGTCCTTTTTCAGATTTACATTTTCGATCGGATCCATCACAACAAGTACGCGCATCTGTCTTTGCTCTATCAATTTTTAATCCAGAAAAGTATAGCGGAGATTAACTGTGCTTTTTTCTCAATTTTAGTAAAGCTTTTATTTCATGTTAAATATTTTTATAAAAAGGGTCAGTATATAAAACCCTGTCAGACCTTAATATTATTAATTATTTTTAAATCCTCTATATGGGCTAATTTTTCTAGGTGATCAAAACGAAATAAAGAACTCAAACTGGTCAGGAGTTATAACTTTATTTGATTGAATAGAAGAATAAAGCCCTATTATAAATAGGGCTTTAAAAGGCTTAAACTGTTCGACCGAATATCAGATCCCATATTTCACTCGATAGGCTTCCATTTTTGAAAGTGCCGCCTTATCGCCCTTCGTTTCTAGATAATTCATCAAGTCTTTCATCGTAATCAGTGCATGTACAGGAATCTCCAGCTCCTTCTGCACTTCCTGAATTGCAGAGAGTTCACCCTGTCCTTTTTCTTGGCGATCAAGTGCAACCAGTACGCCGGCAATTGATGCACCCGCATTTTTAAGGATAGTTACTACTTCACGGATGGCTGTGCCAGCAGTAATCACGTCATCAATAATCCAGACTTTTTTTCCTTGTACTGAAGCACCTACCAGTACTCCACCTTCGCCATGATCCTTGGCTTCTTTACGGTTAAAGCCCCATGGTACACTTACACCATGATTTTGTGATAAAGCCACAGCTGTAGCGGCCACAAATGGAATCCCTTTATAGGCTGGCCCGAAAATTACTTCTACCTGATTGCATTCTGTCAACTTGTCAGCATAACCTGCTGCCAGTAATGACAATGCTTCGCCATCATTAAGTAAACCTGCGTTAAAAAAATAAGGACTCACACGGCCTGATTTTAAAGTAAACTCACCAAATTTAAGCACACCACGTGATAAGGCAAGTTCGATGAAAGCTTGCGGGTTAAATTGCACAGGCGTTGTCATGAGGTGCTCCAAATTTTTAGATTGAGGTAAGACTTGCGCATGATACCAAAGAGTAGCTATCCAGGTGATCAAAAAATTCTACGTGTGGTTTCAATTAACGTAAACGGTTTACGTTCCTCAGTGACTAAAGGCCTGCTGGAATGGTTGGAACAGTCTGATGCTGATGTAATTTGCATGCAGGAGAGCCGGATTACCCATGCGCAGTGGACCGACAAATTTAAACCAGAAGGCTGGTACACGCATCTGTTTCCAGCTGAGCGTCCAGGCTATGCTGGAACTGCGATCTATAGCCGCCTGCCTTTTATTTCAGTTAAAGATGGCCTAGGTTTTGAACTGGCTGACAGCCAGGGCCGCTTTGTTACAGCTGAATTTGATTTAGGACTCGGCTATCCGGTTTATATCTGTTCACTTTACTTACCATCAGGTTCATCTGGTGATGAAGCACAGGCACGTAAAGATCACTTTTTAGAAGAGTATCAAAAAATCCTTAAGCAGTGGCGAGAGGAAGGCAAATCTATCATTATCTGTGGGGATTACAATATCGTACATAAACGTATTGATATTAAAAACTGGTCAGGTAACCAGAAGTCCTCCGGTTGTCTACCTCATGAACGGGCGTGGCTGGACCATATCTATGATGAACTGGGTTATGTAGATACATTCCGTGAAGTTCGTCCAGAAGCAGAACTTTATTCGTGGTGGTCCAACCGTGGTCAGGCCCGTGCTAAAAATGTAGGTTGGCGAATTGATTACCAAGCTTGTTCACCAGACTGGAAAAACCGTACAGTCAATGCCTGGGTATATAAAGAACAATGGTTTAGTGATCATGCACCAGTCATAATCGACTATAAAATAAACTAAATTAGTGTACAATTGTAAACTCAATGTGAGTTTTTGTCCTACATGATTTGTAGTTATTGTTTCTTTTTATTACAGCTGCTTAAGCGCATTATACCGCTACGGCACAAGGATGGGTCAGGATGACACGAAAAGGATCGGAAGCCGTAGGATGAAGAAAATAATCTAAATGATTTAGCTTATTTTTTAAGGACATGACAATGGACGTTAGCTTGAGACCCGCATGATCAGGATGATTAAATGTGGGTTTTCTCTATTTTAGGACCCTCATTTTGTAAAACTCTCTTGATCCATATATTTTTAAATCTTACTTCTTTATTAAATTATTTTAAGTCTTTCATGTGACAGTCCTGTGTCACTTTCATAAAACTTTAATTTCAATCGAATAGCCAATACTAGTAATTTTAGCTAACCTTTAGTCTTGTCGAAAAGGTTAAAAAAGATAGTAATATGCTGAAAATTTATGGAATTAAAAATTGCAGCTCAATGAAAAAAGCGTTTGATCTGCTCAATGAACTAAACTTGCCCTATGAATTTCATGACTATAAAAAACAGGGAATAGATAAAGAGACTCTCAAGGAATGGCTGGACCAGATGGGAGCTGATGTAATTCTTAATAAAAAAGGAACCACCTGGCGAAAACTTTCGGAAACAGAGCAGCAGAAAGCCCTAGAGAGTGAAGAGCAGCTGCTTCAAACCTTAATCACCCATACCAGCTTGGTCAAACGTCCGGTATTAAAAACACCACAAGGCTATGTGGTAGGTTTTGATGAATTTTCTTATCGAACGCTTGCTGAGAGAAGCTAAGTTTAAAATGTAAAAATCCCGGCAATTTTGCCGGGAGTTTTATCGAATTTGACTTTAGCTCAAGCTTAGTTAGCGCGAACCCAAGTCTGGTTACGGCCTAGAGCTGATACACCGATATAACCACGCAATTTCAGTTTTTTACCACCTTCAGCCAGCTCACCTTTCAGTTTATAGGTTTTACCTGACTGCGGATCAAGAATGGTACCGCCATCATATTTGTTGGTACCTACACTTTTCAGGTTATGAACAATGGTTAAACCTTTAAGTGACTTGTTTTTGTATGGACCTTCACATTTCGTACAGGCATTTTCCTCACCTTTGGTGAGTACATTCTGAATAGATGCTGTCAGAGTTCCATTTTTCTGTTCAGTAAACTTGACTAAGGCTTTCGCTTGATTAGTCTGGTCGTCTATCGTTTTCCATACTGTACCATTAAGCGGATCAGCTGCATTTGCCAAAGCAGTCACGCTGAACAGTCCTAACACAATTGCGATTTTTTTCATTTTTCTAGCTTCCCTTGTCCTGCACTAGTCGACCACCCTAGTATTAAAGAAGTCACAACAAGAATTCAACTTTTGAATGTGACCGTTTAGTGTACGCTTGTAAAAACTGTCGGTAAATACACTTCAATAAAAATAGTAAATCACCATAATGGAAAAAGTATGAAGATTGACCCAATTTTTAAACAATTTTTAGCCGAGTCACTGCTGAAATCGCTGGTACGTAAACCCAGCCAATTTGCTCTTCCTCTTCCTGTACTGCGTACTGCGTTTAATCAGTTGGGCCGAGTCTTTCCCAAAAATCCTGAAGTCGAGATCCGGGCACTCCGGTTAGCCGGTGTTCGCGCAGAAGAAATCAAGCCTCAACCTAATGCTACCCAGATGATTCTACATATTCATGGGGGTGCTTTCTTTTTAGGAGGTTTGGCTACTCACCGGTCTTTTATGACTGAGCTTGCTGCCCGAACCCAGATGCAGGTCGTTCATATTGACTATCCTTTGGCACCAGAGCATCCATACCCCGAAGCTCTGGAAGCTGTATATGATATTTACCAGACTCTACTCGACCAAGATATTCAGCCCAAAGATATTATTCTGTCAGGTGATTCTTGTGGAGCTAATCTTGCATTAGCACTGATTTTACGACTCAAGCAGAATGAACAACCATTGCCGAGTGCACTGGTACTTATGTCACCATTTCTGGATCTGACCTTGACCAGTGAATCCTTACGCTACAACCGTAAACTTGATGCATTATTATCAGTCGAATTACTGGAACGGGGTATTGAATACTATGTACCGCCTTCAATAGATACAGCAGATCCACAGGTTTCACCCTTATTTGGTGACTTCAGCGGTTTACCCCCAACTCTGGTTCAAGTCGGTTCTAAAGAAATTCTGCTAGATGATGCACAGCGTTTTAAGGAAAAGGCCGAAACTGCTGGAGTTGAGGTAGATTTTAAAATTTATACGGGTATGTGGCATAACTTTTCAATGTTCAGCGCCTGGTTTGATGAAAGTAAACAGGCACTCGCTGACCTATCTGAATTTGCACATCGAATTGATCGCAGCTGATTTTTAATAAAATCAGAAAGATAGTGTCATTTTATTATTCAATAGGACAGTCAATATAGTTTTATATTCTGTTTATTAATAATAACTAATATCAAATATCAGCAGAAGCCGGCATTTAAATAAATGCCGGCTTTTCATTAATCTTATCTGTATTACTTCCTAAAACAGGTAAGAAATACCTAAACCACCCTGATAATCCGGTGTGTCTCCTGCAAGGCCGACCCCGACGCTAGCATCCAGCTGGGTACGATTATTAACTTGATACATCAGGCCTGAAGCCAGAGAGGTTTCATCTGACCGGCTTTCTGCCTTACGGTAAACGAATTCAGAAAAACCGGACAACTTGCCAGCAATCTGATATTCAAATGTAGGTACCGCAGTAACTGCCCAGTTACCATCTTGTACTTCATAACGCATTGTGATTGAAGTATTAACCAGATCATTATAAACATAGGCAACAGCAGAACTCAGACTATAAATATCATCTTCATTACTAAAACCACTATTACCGGTTGCCAGAACAGCTTCTGCCAGAATTGCCATCGATAGACGCTCATCACCTAAGTCTATGGCTTTTTTTACACCAATACTGATATCACCCAAACCGTCATCTTCTGTTGTTTTGCCATTATATTTAGTCTGGGTCCAGGCTGGTCCTTGCCAGCCTAGTTGTAATTCCAGGTCAGGCATTAAACCGGTCCGTAAAAGTGTATCGGCATTTAAATTTAATACTCTCTGTTTTTCGCCAGCCTGATAACTTTTATCATAACTTACTGTCGGTAATCCCTGTTCCCATGCAAGCTGGCCTACTGGTGTAATACTGGTACCAAAACCTGTACTTGGGCGGTCAAAAGAAAAATCGGCAGCCATCGTATGTACGGCTACAGTAGAAAGCATAACAAAAGATAAAGTTTTAGATAAATTCATAAGATTACTCAAAATCAGATTAATTCTTTCGACATTTTTGCGCCATTTTGACGTAGCAGTTCCAATGCATTTTTTTCTTCAGGTAGTGACTGTGTCCAGTCTATTTTATCAAAATCGCAGTCAAAGAATAATTCGCTGATCGATGTGAGAATAGTTTGACCTTCCTCATCACGAGTATTTGGATCTACTTTATGGTCAAGTAAACGTTGTATAGCAGGAGTACAGGCAGCACTTGCAGCATCCCAGAGTGGACCATAAAACTCTTCCGCATCCCATAGGTGTAAATTGGCTTTAGCTTCAATTAAAGCATCAAGTATCGCCAAATGTGGTTGTAATTTTTGCTGTTTTTCCTGCTCTGTCAAAGGTTGATCAGAAGCATAAGCTTCTGAAACGTCTTCCCACCATTGAAATAGGCCATCGCATACTACTGAAATAGGAGGACCTTTTTCAGGATCAATAAAATTCGGGTCGAGCCCCTCATTTAAAAGACGCTGTACCTGCTCCAGATCTAATTCTTCTATGGCCTGGATCAAGGCTTGTTGTGGGGCAGTTAACATATCTTGGCACTCTACAGGAAATTTTCTCCTATTATGCCGAAGAATTATTTATTTGTTGAAAGGAAATTGTTGAATAAAAATAATAAGCCATAAAAAAGCCCCTAAGGGGCTTTTTTTCTTACTCAGGTAATTCATCTGGTATTTCGAGAGTACCACCACGCTGAGGTTCATTTTTTTCAATTAAATGCTCGAGACTACGTTTCAATTTGTCTATAGCTCCATGAATGGCTAAATCGACACTCGGTGCTTTATGCTTAACTGCAACAGGTTTTAATCCGGAAGGACGGGCTTCGATCATACAACGGATATCGTCATCTCCACCTTTTAAGCCGTTCTCATCGGTGATATGAACTGAAAAATGAGTAATTCGCTCATTGTGGCGTTCGAATTCTTGGTTTAGTTCTGCACGCACATAGCTAATCAGACGTTCACTGTTTTGAATATTTTTATCTGTACGGATTTCAATGTTCATAATCTCATCCTCTTCTTTCTGGTCGAATCTTACCTGTGCAAAACTTGTTGGAATTGACACATTATTACGGGTGACTTAAACACAATACTTAATGATTTACCGAGCAGTTTTTTGTGCCTATCCTCCTGTTTTAGCTCAATTCTCGCTAAAATTTTATTCATGCTGTTATCTTCAATATCGGGCTAAGTTTAAAAATATGCAAGTGAATTCTGTAAAAATTTCTAAAGCATACACAACGGTAACAACACATCACGCTTTTCCCTACAAACCTATTTAGATATATGCATAAATCCTGCTTTAATAAGCCATAGTAGTTTTTGAAGAACCTTGTCCCATATTCTCGAACCGGTTAGATAGGCCCCCTTTATAAGAAGATTTATTTTGAGTTCATAGAATACAGAGATTAAGGTTGCAACTTGTTCTATAATCGGTATGATCTAAATATATAATTTTTCAGGCCTATTCCAAATAACTAGAGAAGGGCCAGTTTTTTAACCAGAGAGTTTAAGGAAGATTTCAAGAGTTCCGCTTAAAATTCTTGATGCATTCAGTTTCAGCTTTAATTCCTGGTTTATCTTATATTTGTTTTAGCGCGTCCACTTCGGTGGACTTTTTTTCTTTACTGCTTAAATTTTGTCTTTATTTTTAAACAATAGTGTGTATTCTTTATGCCGTCTACGGGGGAGAGACTGACATGAAATTTACACATATCGCACTGGCATGTGCTCTAGCAGCAACTGCGTCCATGGCTCAAGCCAAACCAGTCTGGCAGGATTTTAGTATTACCGGACTGTACGGTGAAAACTATGAACTTACTACAGAGCCGGAACAAACTACTGTAACCTTTGAATATGCAGCCAAATTACAATATGGTGATGTATTTGCTTTTGCAGACCGTACTGAAAGCGGCGGTGATAAAGGTACCTATTTTGAATTTTCTCCACGCTTAAGCCTGGGCGAAGTTTCGGGTAAAAAACTGTCTGCCGGCCCAGTTAAAGATGTACTGATTTCAACCACTTGGGAAGGCAATAGCGGTGATGGAATTGAGAGTTTTAATAACTATCTCTACGGTATCGGTTTTGATTTAGCTATTCCTTATACTCAATATGCCAGCATCAACTTTTATCGCGCAAATAATGAAATCCAGAAAGATGACTGGCAGATGACACTCACTTATGGAGTACCGTTTAAATTAGGCAGCCAAGACTTCCTGTTTGACGGATTTTTAGACTGGTCAACTGCAGAAGATGACGAAGTAGCTCATGCAAGTGAACTGAACTGGACCAGCCAGCTTAAATGGAATGCCGGTAAATATATTTCACCTGAAACCCGTCTTTACCTAGGTATTGAATATTCTCTCTGGAACAATAAATACGGTGTACCAGATGTACGCGAAAATAACGTAAGTGCGTTAGTAAAATACCATTTTTAAACAATAATTAAATGGTTAAAGCAGAGCCACGGCTCTGCTTTTTAATACTTTGATTTTTTAACTTATATCAAAGTTCTACGCTGGACAGATTTTTCTTGGCCTACACTACAATATCAGCCAGATTTCCTTTTTGTTCGAGCCAATGTTTGCGGTCACTAGAACGCTTCTTGGCCAGTAATTTGTCGAGCAAACCTGCTGTCAGTTGAACATCATCCAGATCAAGTTGTACCAGACGACGGGTATTTGGATCCATAGTGGTTTCACGAAGCTGGCTGGCATTCATTTCACCCAGACCTTTAAAACGGGTAATCTGTGGAGTCTTGGTTTTGGTCTTTTTCAGTATGGCTTCAAGTTCATCCTCATCCAGAGCGTAATGCACATCCTTACCATCATCAATTCTGAATAAAGGTGGCATAGCTACAAATAAGTGACCCTCTTCAACCAGAGCTGGAAAGTGTTTAACAAATAAAGCACAAAGCAAAGTGGCAATATGCAGGCCATCCGAGTCGGCATCAGCCAAAATACAGACTTTCCCATAACGCAATTCGGACAGATCATCACTGCCTGGATCGACCCCGATAGCAATTGCGATATCATGGACTTCCTGAGAGCCAAGCACTTCATCGGAAGATACTTCCCAAGTGTTCAGAATTTTTCCCCGGATCGGCATGATTGCCTGGAAATTTTTGTCTCGCGCCTGTTTGGCACTACCGCCAGCCGAGTCCCCTTCTACAATAAACAGCTCACTATCTTCACGGGTCAAGCCGGCACAGTCGGCCAGTTTTCCAGGTAAAGCCGGACCCGAAACAATTTTTTTCCGCTCGACTTTTTTAGCCGCCTTCAGGCGCCGACCAGCTTTAGAGATTGCCATTTCTGCCAGTTGCATGGCAATTTCAGAATTCTGATTCAACCATAGGGTAAAAGCATCTTTAGCAATATTTTGCACAATCGATGATGCTTCACGGCTTGATAAACGCTCTTTGGTCTGACCAGAGAACTGCGGTTCCTGGAATTTTAAAGACAGGATATAATTTACCCCATCCCATACGTCTTCAGCCGAAAGCTTGAGATTACGGGGCAACAGATTACGCAGCTCACAGAATTCCCGTAATGCATCGGTAATGCCTGAACGCAAGCCATTTACATGCGTTCCTCCCTGAGCTGTTGGAATCAGGTTGACATAACTTTCCTGAATCTGTTCACCACCTTCGGTATTCCAGCAGATTGCAAATTCAGCACTGGCTCGTTCTGCCTCACCTGTTGCTACAAAAGCAGGCTGTGGAACAATCTCCCGCTCCTGCAGTTCATCCATAAGGTAATCGACCAGACCATTTTCAAACTGCCATTCTATTTTTTCATTATTAATTTCATCAATATAATTAATTTTCAGACCAGCTGCCAATACTGCCTTGGCCTTCAAATTATGTTTGAGCGCCTTCAAGGCAAATTTTGGGCTGTCAAAATATCTGGTTTCTGGCCAGAACCGAACTGTGGTTCCACTGGCGCGCTTAGGTGCTTTACCTTCTAGAACTTCTAAGGGTGTAACCGGCTCTCCATGTTCAAAAGCCATTTTGTAAAGATTGCCCTGCCGTTGTACTTCAACCTCTACCCGGGTTGAAAGAGCATTCACTACAGAAATACCTACACCATGCAGACCACCCGAAAACTGGTAGTTATCGGTACTAAACTTACCTCCGGCATGCAGTTTGGTCAGAATAATTTCAATGCCACTCTGACCGTATTCCGGATGAATATCAACCGGCATTCCACGCCCATTGTCCTCAACCGACAATGAGCCATCCTTATAGACCTTAACCGTAATCTGGTTAGCATGTCCTGCCAGTGCTTCGTCTACAGCATTATCAATCACTTCCTGTGCCAGATGGTTAGGACGTGTGGTATCGGTATACATCCCTGGACGGCGACGGACCGGATCCAGACCAGAGAGAACTTCAAGTGATTGAGCCGTATATTGAGACACGTTGTACAATTTCCTTTATTTTATGGAATACGATAAAAATTCAAGCACCATGGGAAGTTTTTCTGCAAAATTGTCCATCCCATGGCTACCATGCGCTTCAGTCATAATTAATGATGAATGTGCAGGCGCACTATAATAACGCTGGGCCTCTCGATAATCCAAAACTTCATCACCTTGTTGCAGTAATACCAAAATTTTTTCGGCATGCCGGGCAAAAGGAATTGCAAGCTGTTCAAGCTGCTGTAACTGGGCATTATCAAGCGTCCAGTGTTCGGTCACTGGATAAGGAACGGATTCTACAGCAAATAGTTTTCGAAAGAGTAACCATGGTCGCATAGCCGGATTAATCAGTACAGCTGGAATATTATGCTTAGCGACCAGTTGTGTCGCATAAAAGCCCCCCAGACTGCTTCCTACCAAAGCCACATCTTCTAAAGCCTCAATTAGCTCAGACATTTGTTTTAATGCCTCGACAGGCGGCATATTTAAGTCAGGCAGATGGATCTTGATGTCTGGTAAATGCTCTGCACAGTACTGTTTAAGCAGCCGCCCTTTAATAGAGTCCGAATTACTTTTAAAGCCATGTAAATAAATGATATTCATTAAAATATTTATTATCTCTTAATGTGTCCGAAATTTTAGACCCGAGTGTCTTCCTAAAAATTGATCATTACAGGAAAAAGCAGATTGTTGGACAAAAAAATGCAGCTCATCTCTCTATTCACAGTATGTTTAGCTCATCAGGGATGCGTAGTTTTTATACTCTTAAATATTTAAAAAATAAAGAGCTGGCTACATGTAACCAACAGGCTATCAGGACTATAAATATGCCAAGTTTGACGCCATTGCATGAAACCTATTGTAGATGGGACCGCACGCCACCCAGTCAGGCAGATCTCTTAGAGGGACTGGCACAGCTGGCATCCACCAGTTTAAGCGGTATACATGAACTGGTGCAGATGATTCACCGTGAATTATTATTAAATACATTAGGCATGAGCGAACAGCAGTCCAGATATTTTCAGGCCCTGCCCCGTGTAGAAAAGATTTACCAGTTTTCTTACCGGGCCCTGCAACGCTATGGCCATTATTTTCTTGCACCTGGTTTACGTCAAGTTATTGAGCACTTTCCCGGCCTGCATCGCAAAGACCTGACACCGCAATTACATTCTCTAATTGGTATATTGAACGGTGTATTAGGTGATTATCTTTTAGCACAGCAAAATCCGCTCGCACTTCCTATGGTTCTGTATGAACACCATGGTCGGGTACAGCAGGGCCGGCTTAAAGGTAAAGTGGTTATTTTTGTACATGGACTCTGCATGAACCACCTGACCTGGACCAATTCAGATTTTACAGGTATTGGTGCGCATCTGCTGACACAACCGCATCCCGGTACTATGCTTTATTTAAACTATAATACGGGACGGCGAATTTCTGCCAATGGGCGCAGTTTTGCCAATTTACTGAATGACCTGATCCAGCGTAACCCTGATATTAGCCAGATTGACCTGATTGGTCATAGTATGGGGGGATTAGTGTCTCGTAGTGCCTTATTTTATGGCAAGCAAAATATGCAGGGCTGGTTGAGTAAAGTAGGGAATCTGGTTTGTCTGGGGTCGCCGCATCATGGCGCGGTTCTAGAGCGTTTTGGTTTTACCTTGCAGGAAAAGCTCGGACGTTTCCCCCTGATTAATATGATTGGTAACCTGGTAAATATTCGTAGTAATGGAATTATTGACTTGCGCCATGGCAGTGTTCGTGATGACGACTGGGAATATTTAGATGCGCGTATTGGAACAATGGATGACAGCCGTAAACCTGCGCCCCTGCCTTCACATATTCAGGCCTTTTTTGTAGCTGGTACAGTTGAAGCAGAACATATTAACAGCCGCGCTTTAAAGATTATTGGTGACTATCTGGTGAGTATTAAAAGTGCCTTGGGAGAACATCCCAATCCACGTTTCCAGCTCAAGGTACCTGAACACCACAAGGCAGTATTTTTCGGTTTGAACCATTTTGAGATCCAGTATCATACTCAGGTTGCTCAGCAGATTGTACAGTGGTTCTATCCTGATCCTCTGCTTGAAAATACACGTTTAGATCACTACATTCTGCACACAAAAAATATAAAACTTGAAGATATTGCTGAGACATAAAACATTAAAAATATAAAATAGCCACTACTACTCTTAAATAATTTATGGCTCATAAATTATTTAATTATCTGAATTTGAAAAGCCAGCTTGATATATCTCAAGCTGACCTTTCGATATCTTGTCAGGTAGATCCAGATTAATATTTTTTCTTGACTGCTTTGCTATAAGGATAATTACGTACCAGCTGCCATAAGCATAGCATTAACAAGATACAGAAAAATACCAGTGACCAGAACGGCAGCGACTGACCTAAAAATGTCCAGTCTACCATGGCACACTCGCCCGAACCGGTCAGAACCTGCTGAAAAACGGTTTTCAATGGCAGGGCATCTACCAGATAGTCCAGTCCCGGCCCACAGCTTGGCACTTGATCTGGTGGTAAATGCTGCAACCAGACGTGTCGCGCAGCAACACCTACAGACCAGATCATGGCTAAGGTCGCCAAAAAAGCGTAAAGACGTTTGACTATATTTGATACCGGATTATGAATTACTGCCATCAAGGCAACCAAGCCCATCGCAATCAGGCCAATTCGCTGGAAGACACATAAAGGACAAGGTTCCAGGCCTTTGACATGTTCCAGATAAAGTGCAAATGCCATCCCTACAATACTGGCAATCAGCAATAAACCATTTACGAAGCGATAACTACCCCATTGCATGGATCAACCTCTTGTTATTTTCACTATTGATAATGGGCAAGATAATCTTCAAAACTGATACGGGTATCGGCTTCAAGCTGCTGTTGCTGCTCTAGCGATGTCTGTGCAAGTTTTGCAAAGTATTCCTGCTTCTCTGGTGTAAGTGCATGCTGTTCATAAAAATTGGCATGTTCTTGTGCAAGGTGGCTACCCAGATTCCAGGTTCCACCCCATTTTATCGTATCGGCAATTACATGGGCTGATAAGGTCTCATCAACCTGTTGAATACGCTGTTGCATCAGTTGCAGGGCATGGCTATACAGCTGGGTGTGATAGCCCTCATCCAGCAATACCGCCAGAGGCTGCATGGCCACAACATGTGCCTGAGCCCATTGTTCCAAAGATTGTTCCTGGTCATGTTCAGTGATGTGACTGTTGGGAGCACGGCCCCGGTTGACCACTTCAGCCTGATTATTTTCAATCTGGTCCTGTTCTTCTGGCAGCAGGTCTGGACTGTCTTTTAGCAGACAATATAAAGCCAGCACTTCAAGGAAACCAGCAGTATTTTCGTCAATACCAATCGGATTATAAGGATTAATATCGACGGCCCGCAGTTCCACATAACCGACACCACGGTTTGCTAAAGCCTCAGATGGTGTTTCTCCATCTCTTGGTACCTGTTTTGGCCGGACCAGACTGTAATATTCATTTTCAATCTGGAGTACATGATCATTAATCTGGAGCGGTTCACCATCTGCGTCTTTGAGTCCCAGACGGCTAAACTGGGCATAAGGGGTTTTCACAGCTTTTTGTAGACCATCCAGGTAGCCAGACAGGTTGTTATAGTGAATACCTAGTTGTTTTTGTGCCGAATTCTGGTAGCCAAAACGCCCCATGCGTAATGCGGTAGCATATGGAAGATATAAAGTTCCTTTGACCAGTGGCAGCAAGTGATGTTCGCGACCTGTTAAGAAGCATTGACATACTGACGGACTAGCGCCCACCAGATACATTACCAGTGGCGTCAGGCGGATGAAATTACGGATCAGGCCAAAATAACGATGACTGCGATAATCTTGCAGACTCAGCTGTGTTAAGGCTTTATCTTGCTCATGCTGCTGTAACTGTTCAAAGAGCTCATCGGGAAATGAAAGATTATAATGGACGCCTGCAATAGTCTGCATACGCCGGCCATAACGCACCCCTAAGCCACGGCGGTATAGGGTTTTAAACCGGCCGATATTAGACGAGCCATATTGTGCCAGCTGAATACTGTCTTCTTCACGGTCCAGCATACACGGCATTGAAAGCGGCCAGAGTTTTTCCTGATGTTCAAGATGCTGGTAAACCAGTGCATGAATATCTGTCAGTTCAGCCAGCATGGCCTGAATATCGGGTTGAGGGGCCGTAATGAATTCCATCAAGGCTTCAGAGTAGTCAGTGGTAATATGCGGATGAGTGAGCGCCGCCCCCAGGCTGTGTGGATGCGGACCTTGAGAGATAAACCCATTACTTTGCATGCGCAGGCCTTCCCGTTCTACCCCGCGCAACATGCCTTTGAAGAGCGAAGAATCTACCCATGTTGGTATCAAAACTTGAGAGATTGATTCGGGTTGACTCATACATGGCTCACTTTTAAAAACTATTAATTCAAATCATCTAAGTCATGCAGTATAACGCGATTTACCCGCTCTACTGTGACAGTCAACTGATTTTCCGGCAATTATACTGCGTTTATCCCGGCAAATATTTATCACAATCTTGCTGTATAAGACACGGAAAATTTGTGATTTTATTGAAAAATAAATCTTGATAGGTATTAAAGCTTATGAATTATCAGGAGATCCTCGATTTCTGGTTTAATCCTGAGCACCAGTCACTATGGTTTTCAAAAAGTGATACTTTTGATCAGAAAATACGGCAGAACTTTAGCAAAGTTCATGCACAAGCAGTTCAGGCAGAGCTCTGGTCATGGCGCAAAACAGCCGATGGACGCCTTGCCGAGATTATTGTTCTGGATCAGTTCTCCCGCAATCTTTATCGAGACCAGCCGCTGGCTTTTGCACAGGACGGGTTAGCTCTGGCTCTGGCCCAGGAAGCGATCAGCCTGAATCTGGATGCCCAGCTCAATCCTGAACAACGTTCTTTTTTATACATGCCATTCATGCACAGTGAATCAAAAATGATGCATGAATTTGCATTAAAGCTCTTTCAGCGTCTGGATAATCCGGTTAATCTGGATTATGAAAAACGTCACAAGAAAATTATTGAACGTTTCGGGCGTTATCCGCATCGCAACAAAATTCTGGGCCGTGAATCAACTCCGGAAGAACTGGAATTCCTAGATCAGCCAGGAAGCAGCTTTTAACCTTCCTGCACTCCCCAGCCATTGTGCTGTCCTTCCTGATAGGAGGTGTATGATGAAAAATTTATCTATAGGTTTTGCTCTTGGTACAGCTCTGCTGCTTGGCGGTTGTGCTACTACCCCGCACAAGCGTTTGACATTTGACCAGTTGGGACAATTCTCAAGTTATGCTTTAAATGCGCAGACCTATCGTATCAGTTACCAGGCTCGTGACAATATCAGTTATGGGACTGCAGAAGAAATTACCCTGGTTAAAGCAGCACAGACCACAGTACAAAACGGTTTTCGCTATTTTAAAGTACTGGATGATCCGAGCAACCGTACCCAGCAGCCACCCCGTCAGGCAGTTGTCTATCCAAGCCGGCCCTATTATCCTTCCGCTTATTACCGGCGTTATCCCGGCTTCTGGCCAGATCCGTTTTATGATATGCCGCAAGTGGTAAATATTGACCCGGTTCAGGTTTCCTATACTATTGAATGTTACAAGGAGCAGAAAAATGTGCCTCAGGAGGCCTTTGATGCACGCCTTATTCTGTCGTCTATTGGTCAAAAATATGGAGTCAGTCCAACTGGTCAGGTCCTACAACCCCAGACTGCACCAGCCCAAGACACAACCAAATGATAAAAACAAAAATTAAGGACAAATAAAATTTTATGGCTGAACCTGTGACTTCTCCGAGTCTGAACCGTAGTAAACGTTATGCCACAATCGCTCTGGTTGTGGCGGTTGTAGCCTGGCTCATACTCATTGCCATGGCCAAGCTCGTGCCAGAGTATGCCTGGCTAATCCAGATCCTGATGCTTGCTGCTGAAGCTGGAGTAGTGGGCGGGCTTGCTGACTGGTATGCGATTACAGTTCTATTCCGGAATCCTTTTGGTCGTATTCCTATTCCGGCATTTTTAAAAGACCATACGGAAATCATTCCACGCAACAAGGATCGGATTGCCGTATCTATGGGCCGCTTTGTACAGGAAAACTTCCTGTCTCCATCAGTGGTAGAACGCAGTCTGCAAGATACTGATCTGGCCATGGCAGCCGGACGGTGGCTGGCTCAGCCAGATAACAATCTGCAAGTGGTACAGATTATCCAGCAGACTGTACCCAAAATTTTTGAATTTGTCGGGCAGGAGCAAATTGGCCGTTTTATCCAGAATAATAGTGTGCAGTGGGTACGTAATACCCAGATCAACACTTTGGCCAGTGAAATGTTGCGTGCTGTACTGGAAAATGATTTTCACCAGGATGTATTGCAGCGTGGGCTGGATCTGGCTCAGGACTGGATGAAGTCACATCCGGAAGAGACACGTGAGCTGACCCGTAAGCTGTTTAAGGAACTCGGTGTCTGGAAACTGGCAAGAGGCGCCAGCTGGATTGGTATTGATGTACAGCAGCGGACTGTTGATTCGATGCTTGGCCGGGTCGAGTCCATGCTGGCTGATCCCGAGCATCCGTGGCGGCAGAGCATTGAACAATATGCAAGCCAGCTTATGCTGGAACTGACAGATGAAAATAGTCTGTCGAGTCAACGTCTGAACAGTGCAAAAGATGCCCTGCTCGACAGTCCGCAAGTACTTAACTTTATTAGTGGCGCGGTGGCTATATTGTGTAATGCTGTCAAGGACGATTTAGAAAAACCAGATTCAGGAATTGCTCTGAATTTAAGAGTTGCCATTCAGCAGGTGGGTGAGAACCTGATGCAGAATAGAGAAGTCCGTCACTTGCTGAATCAGCGGATGAGTAGTTTGGCTGTTAGCTTTAGTGACCAGTACAGTGACCGGGTGATTCATTTTATTAGTGAGCGGATTCATGAATGGGATTCGCGGGAAATGATTGACAAAATTGAGAACGAAGTGGGTGGCGACCTGCACATGATCCGCGTCAACGGCGTAGTCGTAGGCGCTTTTATCGGACTGACTCTCGGCATTATTCGCGCGCTGGTGGACTTTGCTTTTTAAGCTTGAGTTAAATTTTAAAAGGAGGTTTACGATATGTTTAAAGTAGAGTCTAAGTTTGCCGCACAGAACGTGACCATATTCAGTGTGATGACAGAAATGGCACAGCGCCTGAATGCACTGAACTTGTCTCAAGGTTTTCCAGATTTTCCTGCACCACCCGATCTGGTCGAGGCATTATCTAAAGCCAGTCATGACGGTCATCATCAATATGCTCCGGGTGATGGCTTACTGACACTTCGTGAACAGCTGGCTGCCCAGTTTTATAAACGCGACCAGATCAATATTGATCCACAGGCTCAGCTTACCATTACACCAGGCGCTACAATTGCTATTTTTTGCGCTATTCAAGCGATAATTCGTCCGGGTGATGAAGTAATTATTTTTGATCCGAGTTATGACAGCTATGTACCCAGTGTACAGATGATGGGAGGAAGCTGTAAGCGTATAGCCTTGCAAGCGCCAGAGTTCAAGGTTGACTGGGAGCATTTAAAACAACAGGTCAACTCTAAAACACGAATGATAGTCGTCAATACTCCACATAATCCGAGTGCTACTGTTTGGACACGTGAAGACTGGCAACAGTTGATTAAACTGGTGCAAGACACCAATATCGTGATTCTCAGCGATGAGGTGTATGAGCATCTGGTATTTGATGGCCGTCCACATTTGAGTGCCCTCAGTTTTCCTGAGCTGGCCGAGCGCAGTTTCGTGATTGGTTCATTTGGTAAAACCTTTCATGTGACAGGTTGGAAAACAGGTTATTGTGCGGCTTCACCGCATCTCATGCGCCTGTTTCGTCAGGTTTATCAGTTTGTAAATTTCTGTGCGAATACTCCCTGCCAGGTAGCCTTGGCCAGCTATATGCAACAGCATCCGGAACATATTGAGCAGCTCGGCAGTTTTTATCAGGCCAAGCGAGACCTGTTTATTGAAGGATTAAAAGGTTCACGCTTCCAGTATGAAGCTTCTCAAGGCACTTATTTTCAGAATCTGGACTACAGCCAGATCTGCCCAGAACTGAATGATATGGAAATGTGTAAATTTTTGGCTGAACAGCATGGTATTGTGGCTATTCCTGTTTCTGCCTTTTATGAAAAACCGCCCTCTGAACTACGTTTGATCCGGTTCTGCTTTGCTAAACAGGAATCTACATTGCATAAAGCCTGCGAAATTTTACGCGGCTGCTAAACAGATACCACTATATTCGGCAGGAAGTTACTTAATTCATAGCGTTTTTCAGGTCAGCCCTATGTTAGGATTATTTTAAAGATAATACTAAAAACAGGGAGAGTGCAACGCACTGTTATGGCACCACATCAAACTACTATACAGCAGCAGAAACTCTGGAAAACTTTTTTAGTTTTTCTTTTACCGTTAATTGCAACCAATATTCTGCAAAATCTGTCCGGGACAATTAATACGATCTTTGTCGGGCAGATGATGGGCGTCGAGGCAATTGCTGCCGTTTCCGTGTTTTTTCCAATTTTATTCTGTCTGATGGCATTTGTAATTGGGCTTTCAGCAGGAGCCACTGTACTGGTTGGCCAGGCTTGGGGCGCTCAGAATATACAGAAGGTGCGCTGTGTAGTTGGTTCTACCTTATTTATGACATTAATCGGTGGGATTATTGTGGCGTTACTGGGGGTTATATTTGCCGAGCATATTTTGCTTGCACTGGGTACAGACCCGGCTGTGATGCATTTATCACTTCCTTATGTCCGCTGGATGCTGGCTGGCAGCCCCCTGTTATTTATTTATATTATTTATACATCTATTTTACGGGGTGTCGGTGACAGTGTAACGCCACTGATTGCATTGGGTATGACCAGCCTGATCGGCTTAATGATCACCCCTATCCTGATCGCCGGTTATTTCGGCTTACCTAAAATGGGGATTATTGCACCGGCTATTGCGACTATTGTGGGCTATCTTGCGGTGCTGGGCTTTCTTGCGGTTTATCTGAATAAAAAACATCATCCTTTACGTCCAGACCGGGAGCTGTTCAGTTATATCCGTCATCAGCCAAAATTAAGCAAAATTATTTTAAGGCTAGGTATTCCCACTGGCATTCAGATGGTAACCACCTCTGTAGCTGGCCTGGTCATTGTGGGGCTGGTTAACCGTTTTGGTGCCCATGCCACAGCAGCTTATGGTGCAGTTAACCAGGTTTTAAACTATATCCAGTTCCCAGCACTCTCTATAGGTATCGCAGCTTCAATTTTTGCAGCCCAAGCGATTGGAGCGGGTAAAAATGATTTACTGTCACGGGTGAGCCGTACTGCGCTCGGCATGAATTTTGTCATCACTGGCATTCTGGTAATATTAGGCTATCTTTTCTCGAAGTATCTGATGGCACTTTTTATTACCGATCCGGAAGTAGTCGAGCTGGGTCAGCAGTTACTGTTTATTGTACTGTGGTCTATTCTGTTTTTTGGAGCCAGTGCCATTTTCGCCGCCATCATGCGGGCCAGTGGCACCGTAACTGTACCGATGCTCATCAATATCTTTGCTATTTTAGCGATTGAACTGCCATGTGCTTACTGGTTTAGCCAGATCTGGGGCCTTAAAGGAATCTGGTATGCCTATGCACTTGCTTTTGTAAGTCTCTGTATTTTACAAGGTTTGTATTACCAGTTCGTATGGAAGAAAAAAAATGTAGAGGTATTAATTTAAAATAACACTCTCTTTTTTTAGGTATTAAAAAGCCCAGAACCGATAATAGGATCTGGGCTTTTTTTATTTAGTATATTAATAAACAGTTATACGATCTGGTTACGTGGTTTTTTATTCATGCCAGTCAGCAGACCAGTAATATATTGGTATTTGGCCGGCATAACGCGCTGCAAGGCATCCAGAAATTTTGCATCATTACCAATCAATAGACGGCGCTTGTCTTTCAGTACCGCATCCAGAATTTGGCGAGCAGCCTCTTCTGGTGGAATACGGAGCAGTTTGTTGAATGAACTGACTGATTTTTCGGGATGCATGCCTAGTGATTTAAGACTTTGATTGACTTTAGCAGCATTGGCAATATTGGTACGAATACCGCCTGGATGCACACATAAGGCACTTACCCCACATTTTTGCAGGTCCAGTTCCTGACGTAACGATTCAGTAAAACCACGCACTGCAAATTTGGTCGCATTATAGGCAGACTGAGTAGGCTGAGCTGTCAGACCAAATAAACTGGAAATATTGACAATATGCCCATCACCACTCTTTTTCAGATAAGGCAGAAATTCTTTAGTGCCATATACTACGCCCCAGAAATTAATTCCGACAATCCATTCCAGCTCATCATAATTGGCACCTTCGACTGTTGAAGCTAAAGCAACGCCGGCATTATTAAAAATCAGATTTACCGACCCATGATTTCTGACGGTTTCTTCAGCCCATGCTTTTACTGCTTCACGATCTGCCACATCCACTATCTGGGTCGTGACTCGTACATTACTGTCTTTTAACAGTTCGACAGTCTTTTGTAGGCCTTGCGCATTAACATCACTTAAAGACAAATGGCAGCCCTGTTTAGCCAGCAAAACTGCCAGCTGTTGGCCAATCCCTGAGCCTGCACCTGTAATGGCAGCAACTTTATTTTTAAAATTCTTCATGCATGTTCCTTTATTTTTCTCTCTGCAGTGGCAGATAGATAGCAAATTTCCTTTTCAATATAATTTTGACAATTCATATTGTCAATATTTCTTTAAAGTTAAAAATGCATAAAAAATAAACGGCAGTATCTGCCAGCACTTTCGTTTAAAAAACTTGTTAAAATGGCTGCCATAGAATTCTATAAATAATAGGTAAAGATGAGTCAGTCAGAATATGCTCAGGAGCCACAGGCAGATACAGCTGCCAGTTCGAGGGAACGTCAGTTCAAGGGATTATCTTTGTCAGAACGTAAACTGGCACGTCGCACCAAGCTGATTGAAGCGGGAATTGAAGCTTACGGTACTCAAGGTTTTTTTTCAGTTACGGTTAAAGATATTTGCCGTGAAGCCGGACTGACTGAACGTTATTTTTATGAATCTTTTAAGAAAAGTGAACAGCTGTTCCAGACTATTTTTCTCCAGCTGATTGAAGAGCTACAGCAAAGGGTAATGCAGGCTATTATGCAGGCTTCGCCTAATCCTGATAAAATGATTGAAGCCGGCTTACGGGCTTTACTCAACATGTTAAAAGATGATCCACGGGTTGCACGTATCATTTATGTGGATGCCATGCTGGTTCAGGAATTGCATAACCAGGCTACCATTCAGGAAACCATGCTGCGTTTTGATCGAATGATTCAGGCTTTTGTGATGTTAATGATGCCGCATCTAAGCCGTAGCCAGCATGAGGTTTCACTGATCGCGACTGGCCTGAACGGTTATGTCACACAGCTGGCAATTCGCTGGGTTATGGGCGGTTTTAAACAGAGTCTTGAAGATATACTGGCAGCAGCCCAAGTGGTATTTATGGCATTATTAGAAAAATTTGAGAAATAGTCTTTCTTTAAATTGTGAGCTGATCGCTTATCTTTCTTAATTTAATATTGTGATAATTTCTGAATTATTAATACCATACTTTCGCAGAGCTGCTATTTGAATGTAATATTTGTCACAAATAATTGCTAAAATAGAGTTTGTCTCCATTTTTGCAATGATACTGTCATAATTTATCTTTGTAATAAGCCTGTCATAAATAAAAACGGTTCACCGTTAATAACGAATAGGGTATTGCGCTGTGAAAGATGATTATATTTTAATTGTAGATGATGAATTACCGATCCGTGAAATGATTCATACCTCTCTGGACATGGCAGGTTTTCAATGTCTGCAAGCTGAAGATGCCAAGCAGGCTCATCAGATGATTGTTGATCAGCGCCCGGCCCTGATTCTTCTGGACTGGATGATGCCAGGCGGTATCAGCGGTGTTGATCTGTGTCGCCGTCTGAAGCGCGATGAAAATCTTTCCGAAATTCCGGTAATTATGCTCACTGCTCGTGGCGAAGAAGACCATAAAGTACAAGGCCTTGATGCCGGTGCAGATGATTACATGACCAAGCCATTCTCAACTCGTGAACTGGTTTCCCGAATTAAAGCTGTACTGCGCCGTGCCAATGCCTTGAGCGGTGAGAAAACAATTGATGCCAATGGCCTGCTATTAGATCCGGTCAGTCAGCGTGTGAGCTTTGGTGATTCTATTCTGGAAATGGGGCCAACCGAATACCGATTACTGGCGTTCTTCATGACTCATCCAGAGCGTGCTTATACCCGTGCCCAGTTACTTGACCAGGTCTGGGGCGGAAATGTATATATTGAAGATCGTACCATTGATGTACATATCCGACGTTTACGCAAGGTGCTTGAGCCTTATGGTGCCGACCGCTTTGTACAGACTGTACGTGGAACCGGTTACCGCTTCTCGACCCGTGCTGATGTCGCTCTAGGTTAAACTGACTTTATGTATGAACCATATCCGGTTCCTGAGCTGGCCCGGGACTACAAAAAATTCCGATACAGCAGTTTGTGGACTTTTGCTAAACAGGACTTACGGCTGCTGGTCTTTCTACTGCTCGTTGCCAGTCTGATCGGTTTCGGGATCGGCTATTTCTGGAGCTGTATTTTCATTGGCTTTGTCGTGTTTTTTGCTTTTCAACTACGGTCCTTATATTTAGTAAATGAATGGATTTCTAACCGGCCTTATGATGCTCCACCTAATTTAAACGGTATCTGGGGAGCACTCCTGTTTAATGTATACCGGGCCCAGCGTCAGGAACGCATCGTGCAGGCAGAAATGGTCGGACTGATTGACCGGGCGCAATCTTCATTAGTCGCACTGTCTGAAGCAGTAATGCTGATTGATGATCTGAACCAGATAGAATGGTTTAATCCGGCTACTGAAAAACTGCTTGGTATACAGCCCCTAGATCGTGGTCGTAATCTGCTCACGATACTACGCCAGCCTATTTTTATTGAATATTTTCAAAATATTGATCAGGCGCCAGATGGCATCAAGATGAAGTCGCCCGTGCATGAAGACCACTATGTGCAAATCAAGCTAACCCGTTTTGGTGGCGAAAGTCATTTGCTGGTGGCTTATGATGTTACTCGCATGCAAAACCTGGAACAGATGCGTAAAGATTTTGTCGACAATATTTCGCATGAATTACGCACCCCGCTCACTGTATTAAGTGGCTACATTGAGACTTTTACCGATCAGGAAGATTTGAATCCACGCTGGAAACGGGCATTTGACCAGATGCAGGCACAAACCAAGCGCATGAATTCTCTGGTTAATGACTTGTTGCTGTTATCACGTCTTGAAAATAACAAGAAAATTGCCAAGAACCAGATTGTGGAAATGCCCGGTCTAATGAACCAGCTTTTTGATGATGCTCAGGCCTATAATGTCGATTATGGCCATACGCTTAATCTGGACATAGACAGCCATTGTGACCTGATCGGTTCAGATATGGAACTGGCTAGTGCCTTTAGCAACCTGATTACCAATGCCATTAAATATACGCCCAAGGGCGGTACAATTACTATCGGCTGGCATGATGATGGTGAACATGGCTATTTTACCGTACAGGATACAGGCATCGGAATTGACCCACGGCACCTACCAAGACTGACTGAACGTTTCTACCGGGTGGATAGTGCCCGCAGCCGGCAAACCGGCGGTACCGGATTAGGCCTTGCGATCGTCAAGCATGTACTCATGCAGCATAATGCCTATCTGGAAATTGAATCTAAGGAAAATGAAGGCTCGACCTTCAAAGCTGTCTTCCCTAAAGAACGCCTATATCATTTAAACTAGATCTATAAAAAATGCGCCTCAAGGCGCATTTTTTATTATTGGTCTTCTAAAGAGCCTGACCCAGTTTCTGTCCCATAGTCACCACAGAATTGGCCTTAAATTCCGCATCCCAAGCCATTTTATCCTGTTCAAATAAAATTACAGCAGTTGAGCCCAAGTAAAAACGTCCCAGTTCGGCACCCTTTTCCAGTACCACGTTATGCTGGTTCAGCTCAAGACGACCGGACGGTTTTACTTTTCCAGTAACCACTGTTTCAATTCCAGCCACAATCATGGCACCTACCATAACTACCGCCATGCGTCCCAGTTCGGTATCGAACAGACAGACCATACGCTCATTACGTGCAAACAGGCCAGGAATATTCTCGGCAGTAATCTGGTTAACTGAAAACAGCTCACCTGGAATATACAGGGTTTCAGTTAGTGTACCCATTATTGGCATATGGACACGATGATAATCCCGCGGAGAAAGATAGACCGTAGCAAACTGGCCATGTTTAAATGGCTCTGCCAATTGTGGATCACCGATGAGTTTCTCGACAGAAAAACTTTGTCCTTTCGCCTGAAAAATATCACCGTCATGGATCGTACCCAGCTGTGAGATAGCGCCATCGGCTGGTGAAACGATACTCTTAGGATCAGCATCTACCATACGCACACCTTCGCGTAGGGCACGGGTAAAAAACTCGTTAAAAGATTTATATTTTAAAGCATTAACCTGATCGGCAATTGACATATCTACGCCATAGCGGGTTTTAAAGGTCTGAATGACCGCCGCACGTACCAGCGGGTTCTCACTGGCAGCAATTTTACCGACTACCCGGCTTAGCTGATGCTGGGGAACCAGGCGCTGGGCCCGAATAAAGATATTTTTTTTCAGACGTGATGTGAGGCTCAAAACGGCAACTCTCCGGTAATAATAGGGCTGTCGAGGCGATTGCCCCATTCACTCCATGCACCATCATAAGCCTGTATTTCCCAGTCGAGAAGTCGGCCCAGTATATAAGCCAGCCCAGAGCGATGATGCGATTGACAATACACCACGACAGGCTGGTCCAGCTGAAAACCTGCATTCTGCAGATTTTGTCGGGTGCGTTCTAGCGGATGCAATTTTAGATGATTTTGTCGGTCAAGGGCAGTACTCCATTCAAAATGGCGAGCACCTGGAATATGTCCACCACGACGGGCTGCAAGACGCAGGCCAGTATACTCATCAAAGGTTCGGCAATCCCATAGCTGGGCGCTATCTTCTTTAATCATTTGACGAAGTAGATCATATTTTACCCGATATTTCTCACTTTGGCCAAGGTCAACCTGTACCAGTGTATCAGCGGCTTTAATAACCGCCTGTTCAGATGAAGTAGGTAAACCGGCAGCCAGCCAGCCATGAATACCACCATTTAGCAGACTGGTCTGTTCAAAACCCAAGCAATGCAGGTTCCAGAGCAAGCGTCCTGCCCATGCCCCGCCTTCATCATCATAAGCAACTACATGATGTTCTGGAGAAATTTGTAAATATTCAATTAGTGCCTGCAGGCCCAGCTCATCTGGGAGCAGGCCAGAGGCTTGCTCTTCATGACGTACTAATAATTTAGGTTTTAAATGTAAGGCGTGCGGAATATGCAGTTGCTGATAAACTGATTCTCGGCTCAAGTCGACAATACGCAGTTTTGGATGACCCAGCTGTGGTAAAAGCTCCTCGGCTTCGATCAGTAAACCAAAGTTAAAATCAGGTGTCATCATTACACTTATTTCAGGTTATTTTTTATCTGAAGCCAATTTTAGCATAGTCTAATTTAAAGCCATTGCGGTTTTTTACAGGGCCTTTATAAAATAACTGCTATGTAAACCGGCTTAAATTTCAGGTTCCTGAATATCAAAAACCTGTCGTAAATAGGCCAGAAAGGTATCGTTATCGGTCATGGTTTTACCCGGACTGTCTGAAATTTTGGCAACCGATTGTCCATTGCATTCCACCAGTTTTAAGACAATATTTAAGGGTGTTTGGCCCATATCATTAGTCAAATTGGTACCAATACCGAAACTGACCTGAAAGCGGTCTTTAAAGTACTGATGAAGTTTCCATGCTTTTTCTAGATTGAGGCCATCGCTAAAGGTCAGCATTTTAGTCCGGCTGTCAATTTTTAGCTTGCGGTAATGCTTATAGGCCTTGTCACCCCATTCATAAGGGTCACCGCTATCATGCCGCAGACCATCAAACAGTTTGGCAAAATACAGGTCAAAATCACGCAGGAAGGCATCCATACCCACAACATCAGTTAAGGCAATGCCCAGATCACCACGATATTCCTGTACCCAGGTTTCCAGTGCAGCTTTCTGAAAATTGCGCAGCCGTACATCCAGTGCCTGAAAGGCCTGCAAGAATTCATGTGCCATTGTGCCGATAGGAGTAATACCCAGCTCTTTTGCCAATAAGACATTACTGGTACCACGGAAAACACTTGGACTGGCCTTATGGAACTCTTCAATTACATGCTTTTGCCATTCAAAACTGTAGCGACGGCGTGTACCAAAGTCTGACACCAGAAAAGGAGGATCATTTGGCTGCTGTCCACGCTCATAACTCTTGATCAGTTCCAGCTTGGCTTGCAAACGTCGTTCACCTTCAGCCAATACTTCTTCACTGCGAATACGGCGAAAATATAGTTCGTTAACCAGTGCCAGTACAAAGATTTCAAACATCATGGCCTGAACCATTGGGCCTTCAATCCAGATATCCAGTCGGCCTTCTGCATCTATACCGGCTTTAATAAAACGACGCTTGAGCTGAAACAGTTCCAGATAGTCGACAAAATCACTCTTGATAAAACGTAGATTACGCAGATACTGCAACTCATCTTCTTTAAATGTGAGCTGGCATAAATAATCTAGTTGCTGATTGAGTTCATCCAGGATATCTGACAAAGGATATACAGTATCTTCCAGATTCCGGCAACGAAAATGATAGACGCTGTCAGTTTGCGGAAACTTATGTAATACCACCTGTAGCATGGTGAATTTATATAAGTCAGTATCAAGAAGGGAGTGAATAATTGCAGACATATGCAGAAAATTTTTGCTTTAATCTTTTAATTAAAACATATTTTGATGAGCTATAAGCCAAGTTTTTCATGTAGATACGTAAAGCAAGACTATGGTCTTATACTGTTCAGAATCTACCTGCAAACAGTCCGCTAAATTTTTATCTATATTTTAAAAACTTAGCCAGTATATATTATTCGTTCAATAGCTCTTTAAGAGCCTGTTCCTGTCCAATCACTTTAGCAAATTCTGCTACAGTTTTTTGTCCGGGCTGCTGTGTATTCATATCACAGTCGACCTTACGCAGCTGTCTGGCAATTGCCCATTCCATTTTAAAAATAGCACCCATCAAGGCTGTATTACCTTTATTGTCTCTGGCACAGCGGTCAGCCCCGGATGCCAATAATGTGCTGACAATATTTTGCTGACCATAGTAAGTTGCTATCATCAAGGGAGTAAAACCTGCATGATTTCTGCTATTGACTGGAAATCCATATTTTAGGAATTCATCAATTACTTCTTTATTTCCTGTTTTTGCAGCAGCAAAGAAAAGATCAACCAGTTCCTGCTGGGCTGACAGCTTACTGTCTTGCACAGGAGACTCAGCTACCTCGGCCATCACGACGGTACTGCTCAGGCAAAATAGTGAAATCAGGAAAGTGCTTTTTAAAAAACTCATCAGGATTCCCCTTAGTCTTCAAAATAATAAAATATCTCTAACATATTGCTGTAATCACTCCACTTTAAAACTAGTGCACCGCATGAGGTAAAGGTGATTAAGTTAACTCACCTTTCCTCACTGAAGGACTGACCTGACTTAGTCTTGCAGTTGCTCTGCTTTTGCCTTAACAGTAGCCAGGTTACCTTTTACCGCCTGGGTCAGCCGTGTACCATACTCTGCATCTGCCTTATAAAAGTAGGACAGCATGATGTGTTTAGTTTCGGTATCTTTTACTGCACCCAAATCAGCTGCCAAGTTACGGATCAGGTCATTTTTTTCAACCGCTGAATAGGAGCGATAGAGTTCACCGGCCTGTTTGAATGGTTGCTCTTTCTTGATTGCCTGCTGTAATACACTTCCTTCAAGTGGTGTCATGACTGCTTTGGCATGTGTGGTTGAAGGTTTAGGTTCCTTGCGGCTTGGTTCATAGTTCACATCTGAATCACGTTCAGATACATTCATGAAGCCTTCCTGGTTATTGTTATTGACTTTGACCAGAGGACGGTTTACTGGAATCTGCTGATGGTTTGCACCTAAACGGTACATCTGGGTATCTGAATAAGAGAAGATACGGCCCTGTAGCAGACGGTCCTCAGAAGGCTCAATGCCTGGAACCAGATTACCTGGTGCAAATGCCGACTGTTCAGTTTCATTAAAGAAATTCTTCGGCATACGGTTTAGCGTCAAAGTACCTACTTTAACTTCTGGAATCAGGTGAGTGGGCCAGATTTTAGTAGCATCCAGTGGATTAAAGTCGAATTTGTTCAGATCTTTCGGGTCAAGTACCTGAATATATAAATCCCATTTTGGATAGTTTCCGGCATAAATATTGTTGTACAGGTCATTGGTCAGGTGATTAAAGTCCTTACCTTGCATTTCACGGGTCTGTTCCATGTTCATGCCTTTAACACCCTGTTGAGTACGGAAATTGAATTTCACATACTTATACTCGCCTTTAGCATTGTACAGTTTGAAAGCATGCACACCGAAGCCATCCAGGTTACGGTAGCTGACTGGAGTACCGAGGTTAGAATACACGTAGGTCAGCATATTTACAGCCCAAGGCTGACTTTGCAGGAAGTCAAACACACGGTTTGGATCCTGAACATTTGTCACCGGGCTTGGCTTCATGGCATGAATAAAGTCGGGAAATTTAATAGCATCGCGAATAAAAAATACAGGCAGGTTGTTGCCGACCAGGTCCCAATTGCCTTCCTGAGTATAAAACTTCAGGCCAAAACCGTGCGGGTCACGTAATGTCTCTGGTGAACCTTTAGGATGGATTACAGTAGAGAAACGCAAGAAAACCGGTGTTTTGGTTCCTGCTTTAAATAGTGATGCAACCGTTAAGTCCGATAAGTCTTTTGTCGCAATAAACTCGCCATATGCTCCTGTACCACGTGCGTGTACTACACGCTCAGGAATACGCTCACGACCAAAACGCTGCAATTTTTGAATCAGCTGTACATCCTGAAGCAAAGTTGAGCCATTCTCGCCGGCAGTGATTGAATTCTGGTTATCCCCTACAGGTGCTCCATTGTCTTTGGTCAAAGGCGCTGCGTAACTTGCTGACATGGTAACACCCAGCATGGCGACCAGTAATGAACGCTTAAACATAACATCATCTCTTTAATTTTCTGCAGCGGCACTTTACTAGAGTCTTTAAAATAGTTAAAAATGATAATAAAAATAAATATAATCGGTTATTCAAATATTTAAAAATAAGCTATTGTATAATATTAATAAAATATATATTCAAGTTTAGAAAGCGAGTTTTGATACACTATTAACCCAGTCTTTAAGTAAGCAAAAAAGAGAGTGAGATGCGGGCATTATTACAGCGTGTACTTGAGGCCAAAGTCATAGTGGAAGGCAAAATTACCGGTGAAATTGGTCATGGGATTCTGGTATTTTTAGGATTAGGGAAAGAAGACACGCTGGATACAGGTAAGAAATTAATCGATAAAATTTTAAAATATCGGTTTTTTGATGATGAGCAGGGAAAAATGGGTTGGAATGTCAGTCAGGCAGGGGGTGGTATTTTACTGGTTTCCCAGTTTACCCTGATGGCTCAAACCCAAAAAGGGTTACGTCCGGACTTTGGACCAGCGATGCCACCGAGTGAAGCTAAAGTACTTTATGAAGAACTGGTTGCCTACACGAAGTCTCAGTTTGAGAATGTACAAACCGGTATTTTTGCAGCAGATATGAAAGTCCATCTAGTAAATGATGGGCCGGTTACCTTCAATCTTGAAATAGAGTAATTTTAAAAAAAAATATAAAGAAGCCCTCTATTTTAAGAGGGCTGGGTTTTATTATTTACCCGTTTTTTCCTTTAAAAACTGACGAGCCATTTTAATTTTTTCTTTAACCGGCTTTGGCAGTTTAGGTGGAAGCAGTTTTGCTACCTGGTTAAACCAGACCAGTAAACCAAAATCACCTTCCATTTTAATACTGCCATTTTGCATCCCTGTCATAAAAGCAGTTGGATCACCTTTAAGCAGCGTCTTCACCCCCTGCTCACTATCAGCAAACTGTAAAATAAAGTCAGCTTTTTCAGCAGAACTAGATACAGTTTCTACGTGCCCATGATTAATGACAAACTGACGTGCCATCCCCTGTTCTGTCCCAATCTGGATACGGAACTGGCGATCATGGGTCAGTTCAATAAACTTTGGACTGGTACGGGCCAATTGCTTCATACGTAGAGCTAATCCCATCAGGAGTAAATCGAGAGGATCAGTACTCAGGTCAACCAGAGGCAAGTGAACAACAGGAATTGAAGAGAGTTTCATGACATGCGCGCCTATTATATTCTTATAAAAAATAATCTTATGATCGTAGCATAAAAGCTTATTTTTAAATAAAGTCTTTGTATATTAAAAATTATCAAACGTAAAAAAAGGTGTACGGACAGGTACACCTTTTTTATTAAGTCAGCTCATTTTTAGCGACTTGAACACTGTTGCTGGTCGTCTTCATAAACTGGAGTATGCTCAATGTACTGGCGTTTAGCCAAGGCTTTTTGTGCACGGTGGTCTTCACGCAGCAAGAGCATGGTAATCGCCAGCATGGCCAGGCTGAGTGCACATAAATAACTGTAAGTGAGTGGAATAATAAAAACTGACTGAATACCAAAACGTACCATTTCCAGTAGTCCCCAGAACACCATACCGGCAAGCATAAAACTCAGCCAACGACGGTAAGGCGAAAAGAAAACAGCAACAAGTGCAGCAACAATTAAACCAAATCCCATGATGGTTGCATAATTCGCTGTCCACATACCAATCTCCGTCATTAATGATGTCGTTAGGCCCTTTCTTAGACCATCATGTTATTCCCCAAATGCCCTGCAAAATTGATTATTCTGCTTAGCCTGTTTTGTACTTGTTGGCATTATGAAGAGTTTTCTATAGAAAAAAAGCCCTGAATTCCGATTACACGACATACCTTGTCGCAACATTCTTTTGTCATTACATTTAAAAAAAATATAGAAATGCCTTATCCCAAGCTGTATCAATCTTGGCGCGTCATTACAAAAAAATATGTTGCTTTTTTGATCAAAAAGATAATTTTTTAGTTTAATCTACACATGTACAAACCAAGATTATTTTTTTATTAACTATCTGTTTATCAGAAGTTTACCAACAAAAAGTGCGACTCCTGAGTCGCACAAGTTGTAACTGTATTTACGCATCAGGCACGATTCAAGTCCTTATCGTGTACACCCAGTAAATAAAGAACACCATCTAGGCCTACACTCGAAATTGCCTGATTAGCATTTTGCCGTACTAGAGGTTTGGCACGAAAAGCTACCCCTAAGCCCGCGATTGAAAGCATAGGCAAGTCATTAGCACCATCTCCAACAGCAATTGCCTGTTCCAGGGAAATACCCATTTTTTCTGCCAGTTCACGCAGTAAGAAGGCTTTGCGGGCACCGTCGACTATATGTCCTTTCACTTCACCAGTGACACGGCCATTTTCTACATCAAGTATATTGGCATGTACTTCGTCAATCCCGAGTTTGGCCTGTAAATATTCTGCGAAATACTGAAAACCACCCGAGAGAATAGCAGTTTTATAACCCAAAGCTTTTAACGTTGAAATCAGACGCTCTGCACCTTCTGTCACTGTCAGTCGTTCGGCGATTTTTGGTAGAACTTCGGCATCTAACCCTTTAAGCAGAGCAACCCGTGCACGGAAACTCTGCTGGAAATCGAGTTCACCCTGCATGGCACGCTCGGTAATTTCAGCCACCTGTGCACCAACACCAGCTTCTATTGCCAATTCATCAATGACTTCCTGTTCAATCAGGGTGGAATCCATATCAAAACAGACTAAGCGTCGGTTACGCCGATAAGCATTATCTTCTTGTACAGCAACATCAACATTAAGCTCAGTGGAGAGCCTTAGACAGGCAGCTCGCATAGCTGCGGCATCAAGCATTTGTCCGCTCAAGCCAAACTGTATGCAACTACGCTTAGGTTCTACCTGTTCATGATTCAGATGAGGCCGTCCCGATAGACGGGTGACTGTTTCGATATTAAAGCCTTGCCCTGAGACAATATTCGTAACAGCTTGTAAATGCGAAGCTGACAGTTCAGGTGCTAAAGCCGTGACAATATAACGGGTTCGGCCACCTTCATTCACCCATTGTTCGTATTCTGTGCTTGAGATTGGTTTAAAGCGCACAGTTAAACCAATATCATGTGCTAAAATCAAAATCTCTTTCATTGCCAGAGCTGTTGCAGTCTGGTCGTTTGACGCGACTACAATACCTAAGGTGAGCTGATTGTGAATAACGGCCTGCCCCACATCCAGAATTTGCAAGGAATGTACGGACAATACCTGCATTAATCGCGTAAACTGGTTGGGTTGATCAGGTCCTAAAAATGATATAAGAATGATTTCTCGCATGAATTGACTCGGGTCTGAGCTACAACTATTGTAAGAATCATAATCGAAATCAAATATAATTGCCTTGGAAGTTTACGTTGAATGCGCCTAGACAAGGGCTATTTGCTAGCCTGCTGATAATAAGTTTTGCATTGCATACCTTTTTACTGGTTCTTGCAACAACCCATCAACTCAATGAGAATCGGGCCAGCCAAGGCCAGCTGATGACCAGTCAACTGGTCAGTGACTCTCTGGCAGAGCTGGATCCCCCCAACCCGGTTTCGCTGGCATTGGTCGCCAACCGTTATGCGACCAATCCAAGTGTGGCATCTATTCGCATTCTGGATGCCAACAACCAGCTTTTAGCATCAAGTGGCATGGCTAAAACCCGTCAGGGTGAAGTATTTGTGCGTGATGCGCTGCAAAATGAAAAGAAAGTAGGCAGTATTGAGGTCAGTCTGATTAAACCCAGTATTGGTGAAATTTTACGGACCCAGTGGCTGGCAATTCTGGCATCACTGTTTATACATGTGCTGTTATGGCTGGCTTACCGGGCAGTTGCGCGTCCAAGCCGTAGCGAATATCTGGCACGGATCAACAATGAGTCACGCCTGAAACATGAAATTCAGCAGTTGACCCAGGCCCTTGAACTAGAGAAACATAATTCTGCCCTGATGGTGGCCCAGGTACAGCAGCAGGCTAAAGCCCAGCCATTACCTAAAGCCAGAACTGCCGAAATAACTTCAGATAATGATCAGCGAGTGGCATTAAGCATTCAGTTCTATGATCCAAAACAGTTGCTTAGTAGCGTAAACCAGTCCGTTTCTGTGCCTTACTTTAAGCTTTGTCAGATTTTTCTGAATAAAAGTATTGAGCTGTGTGCACAGCATTATCATCTACGCAGTAGCAATCTGGAAATTCGACAGGAATTTAACCAGAATGGTGCAGTCGTTTCTGTCTCTGCTGATTCCAAACCGGCAGTTGAGTGCCTGCTTATGGTAGGCACGGTATTCCAGTTACTTTCAGATGTACTGTATAAACGTTACCGTGAAGACAAACGCTTTGCCCTGCAAACACGGAGTGCGGTTGCAACCGCGGTTGAGGCAATGCAGCTCAACGCCCAGCAAGCTGCTGAACGTCTGGCCCAGCAGCTCAATGCCAAGGAAACTGCTTTATATCTCAATAATGAACAGCTTAAAGACATCAGCCAGAATTACCAGCTGATGCCAATGCCAAATCCGAGTAATGTCCTTACCCGAAATGCATTTATGCTCAATGGTTTAAATACTGAGTCTGCTGAACTTGCACAGCAAATCCGTACTGAAATCCTGATGGGTAAAAAAGTACGTTCAGAACAAGTCTAGTTTCTCTGAAAACACAAACCTGATCTGTATATAGGTCAGGTTTTTTTATTTCAGTCTAAAAGCCTTGACACACTGGCCCAAAATCTTCCAGGTGAGCAAAGATTAAGCATATTCAGCTCTGTTTTAAAATCTTCACTCTTTTCAAAGGGCTATTAGGGTGTGTATAACAGAGAACCGGAACATCCATACTATAAGCATAGGCAAATATAGTTAAAACACGTTAGACTATGGCTTATCAATGCAATTTATTGTCAGCAAGACAAAAAAAGAGGGTCTAGATAGATGCCGCTCAATACTGTAGAAGAGCTCGTTGCAGATATCCGTGCAGGAAAAATGGTCATCCTGATGGATGATGAAGATCGTGAAAATGAAGGCGATTTAGTGATGGCCGCCACGCACGTACGCCCTGAAGATATTAATTTTATGATTACGCATGCGCGTGGTCTGGTTTGTCTGACTTTAAGCCGCGAACGCTGCAAGCAGTTGGATCTGCCACTGATGGTGGATTCTAACGGTGCCCAGCACGGAACTAACTTTACGCTGTCCATTGAAGCGGCTGAAGGTATCACAACCGGCATTTCAGCAGCTGAACGAGCTCACACGATTCGTACTGCCGTAGCCGCCCATGCCAAACCAACTGATATTGTCCAGCCAGGACATATTTTTCCATTAATGGCTCAACCGGGAGGTGTTTTGCACCGCGCCGGACACACAGAAGCAGGCTGCGATCTGTCAAGACTGGCAGGACTGGAACCGGCTTCAGTCATTTGTGAAATTATTAAAGAAGACGGTACAATGGCACGCCGTCCGGATCTGGAAATTTTTGCTGAAAAACATGGACTGAAAATCGGTACAATTGCAGACCTGATTCATTACCGTATGACCAATGAACAGACTATCGAACGTATTGACCAGCAAAGTATCGACACTGAATATGGAACTTTTGACCTGTATCGTTATCGTGAAATCGGTAACCCGGATATTCATCTGGCGCTAGTAAAAGGGGAGCCTAAAGAAGGGGTCACTACGGTTCGTGTGCATGGTTTTAATCCAGCTCGTGATCTGCTGAAACTTAACAAGCAGGAAGGCGAGCCAGCCTGGAATCTGGACCGTGCCTTAAAAACCATTGCTGATAGCGAACGTGGTGTACTGGTCTGGATCGGACAGCGTCACTTGCAGGACTTGGGCCCTGCGCTTGAAAGCCTGAACAAGCCTAAACCAATCAAATCGAACGCAGCGTTATCGCAGCAGTATCAGACTATTGGGGTAGGGGCACAAATTTTACGGGATCTGGGGGTAGAGAAAATGCAGCTACTTAGCTCGCCATTACGCTTTAATGCCCTGTCCGGCTTTAATCTGGAAGTGGTGGAATATATCACCGCAGATCAAACTTTAGTTAAATAATCGAGGTTGCTATGGCGATTCGCCGTATTGAAGGTTTATTACATCTCGCGAGCGAAGGCCGTTACGCGATTCTGGTCGGCCGTTTTAACAGTTTTGTTGTAGAACATCTGTTAGAAGGTGCGATTGATACACTGAAACGTCATGGTGTATCTGAAGAGAATATTACTGTTGTTCACGCACCGGGTGCTTGGGAACTGCCAGTAGTTGCAAAAAAACTAGCTGCAACAGACAAATTTGATGCGATTATTGCGCTAGGCGCAGTGATTCGCGGCAGTACACCACATTTTGACTTTGTAGCCGGTGAATGTGCCAAGGGCTTGGGCGTAGTTGGGCTAGATACTGGCTTGCCAGTGATCAACGGTGTATTAACTACGGACAGTATTGAACAGGCGATTGAACGCTCTGGTACAAAAGCAGGTAATAAAGGTAGCGAAGCTGCCCTGACTGCTATTGAAATGGTTAACTTGTTAAAGGCAATCTAAAAGATGTCGCAAACTCTTCAAGCAACTTATGCAGCAAAACGCAAAGCACGCCGTTTTGCTGTACAAGGTATATATGAATGGCAAATGAGCCATAATCCAGTGCATGAAATTGAAGCTCGTACCCGTGCTGAAAATGCCATGCATAAGGTCGACCTTGGCTATTATCATGAGCTGCTTACGCAAGTTGTTGCCCAGCATGAAGCACTTGATATCTTATTGGTTCCGGTACTTGACCGTGAGCTTGGTGCACTTGATGGTGTAGAACTGGCTACGTTACGTCTGGGCGCTTACGAGCTACGGGATCATCTTGAAATTCCTTACCGGGTCGTACTGGATGAAGCGATCGAACTAGCCAAGCATTTTGGTGGTGCAGATAGTCATAAATACATTAATGGTGTACTTGACCGTCTGGCACAAAGTCTGCGTGCGGCAGAAAAACAGCAAGCTGAATAAAAGCTATTGACGATGGCCGAGTTTTCCTTAATTCAGACCTACTTTAACCGTGATCATCATAGTCAGGTTGATTTAGGTATTGGAGATGACTCGGCTCTGGTCTCCCCTCCTCCTGGCCAGCAACTGGTCATTTGTGCCGATACACTCGTGGCCGGCCGTCATTTCCCGCTCTCGACCTCTGCCCATGCCATTGGCTGGAAAAGTGTCGCGGTAAATCTTTCTGATATTGCTGCCATGGGTGCCAAACCACACAGTATTTTACTGGCATTAACTTTGCCACAGGTAGATCACGAGTGGTTACAGGCTTTTAGCCAAGGCCTATTTGACTGCTGCCAGCAGTTTGGTGTCAGCCTGATTGGTGGTGATACCACTCAGGGTCCACATCTAACTATCAGTATTACTGCATTGGGCTGGGTTGAAGCCGGACAGGCCATTACACGTAGCGGAGCCCAGGCAGGTGATTATATCTGTGTAAGTGGGCAGGTTGGAGATGCAGCTTATGGTCTGCAACATCCCGGACATCCTCTGCAAAAACGGCTAGATTATCCAACACCACGCTGTGAACTTGGCCAGCAGCTTAAAGGCATGGCCTCAGCCATGATCGATATTTCAGACGGACTGGCACAGGATTTAGGTCATATTTTACAGGCATCGCATGTAGGCGCACAGATCGAACTCGAGTGTCTGCCACTTGATCCTGTACTACAGCAGCTCTCTTTAAATGAAAAGTTCCAATATGCCTTAGCTGGTGGCGATGACTATGAGCTTTGCTTTACGCTGAGTCCGACAGCTTATGAAAAACTTTTACAACAACAAAGTCATGTAAAAATTAGCAAAATCGGGCATATTACTGAGCGGCTCGGCTTAACTTTTGAAAAAGATGGCATAGACCATCCGTTTCAGTTTCACGGATATCAACATTTTGCATAAACCTTCCATCAAATTTAAACAGATGACCTGGACACAGCGCTGTATTGTATTTTGTGGCGTAGGTTTCGGTTCAGGTCTAGCACCTAAGGCTCCGGGTACGTTTGGTTCTGCTTTTGCCTTGCTGTTTATACCCGCTTGGCTGGCACTAGGTTTTTTTAACAGTGTCTTGATCATTGTACTGATGTCACTGCTAGGTATTTATCTGTGCGGGCGTACTGCTGAACTCATGGGTGTACATGACGATGGCCGCATTGTCTGGGATGAATTTGCTGGACAGTCTATTTCATTTTTACCACTGGTGTATCTGGGTCAGATGAATTGGCTGTGGGTTCTTATCGGTTTTGCCCTGTTCCGTTTGTTCGATGTCTGGAAGCCTTGGCCAATCCGGGTAGTTGACCGCCGGGTACATGGTGGCTTTGGTATTATGCTTGATGATATTATCGCGGGTATCTGGGCTGCACTCTGTATATTAATTTATTTATATTTTTCCAGGATTTAACCCTATTTTTTAGGATTACTCATGTCTACAAGCGTTATTATTCTTGCGGCAGGTAAAGGAACCCGAATGCGTTCCCATTTACCTAAAGTCTTACAACCTCTGGCAGGGCGTCCATTGCTTGGTCATGTGATTGAGACCGCAAAAAAACTACAAGCTGAAAATATTATTACGATTTATGGCCATGGTGGCCAACTGGTTCAAGATGCATTTGTTGAAGAAAAAATTCAATGGGTAGAACAGGCAGAACAGCTCGGAACCGGACATGCGGTTCAAATGACGCTGCCGGTATTACCTAAAGAAGGTATTTCCCTGATTCTATATGGTGATGTGCCGTTAGTGCGCCAGCAGACATTAGAACAGCTGCTGGAGGCATCCAGAGAAACCGGTATTGGCATGATTACTTTAACTGTAGACAATCCAGCAGGTTATGGCCGAATTGTACGTGAAAGTGGCAAAATTCAGGCAATTGTCGAGCACAAAGATGCGTCGGATGAGCAGCGTCTGATTAATGAAATCAATACCGGTATTTATTGTGTTAGTAATGCCAAGCTGCATCAGTGGCTGCCGCAGCTTTCCAATGACAATGTACAGGGTGAATATTACCTGACTGATATTGTAGCGATGGCCGTGGCAGACGGTCTGGAGATTGCATCAATTCAACCAGAACTGGCATTTGAAGTTGAAGGAATAAATGACCGCCTGCAACTTTCTACACTGGAACGCGACTTTCAGCAGCAGCAGGCGAAAGATCTTATGCAGCAAGGGGTGCATTTGATTGATCCTTCACGTTTTGATTTGCGTGGAACATTAAAAGCCGGCCAAGATGTGCGAATTGATATTAATGTCATTATTGAGGGCGACTGTGAATTCGGTGACTTTGTCGAGATTGGTGCAGGCTGTGTTCTCAAAAATACTAAAATTGCGGCTGGAACCAAAGTCCAGCCATATAGCGTATTTGAAAACGCGGTAGTGGGTGAAAATACCCAGATTGGGCCATTTGCCCGCCTTCGTCCCGGCGCAAAACTTGGCGATGATGTACATATTGGTAATTTTGTTGAAGTGAAAAATACCTCTATCGGTACAGGCTCGAAAGCCAATCATTTTACTTATTTAGGGGACGCTGAAGTCGGCGAAAATTCCAATATTGGTGCAGGCACAATTACCTGTAATTATGATGGTGCCAATAAGCACAAGACCATTATTGGTAATGAGGCCTTTGTCGGTTCAAATAGCTCACTGGTTGCCCCGGTCAGAATAGGTAATGGCGCAACAGTTGGTGCAGGCTCAGTCATTACCCGTGATGTTGAAGATTATTCTCTGGCTTTTGAACGTGCCAAACAGCTCTCCAAAGAAAACTATCAGCGTCCACAAAAAATTAAAAAATAGAGGAATAAACTATGTGCGGTATTGTTGGTGGCGTTGCTGAACGTAATATTATTAATATTTTAATTGAAGGCCTAAAACGCCTTGAATACCGGGGTTATGACTCAGCCGGTGTTGCCCTGCTGCATAATGGCCAGATTGTACGCGAACGCCGTGTCGGTAAAGTAGCCATGCTGGAAGAAGCAGTTCGTGACAGCCAGATTAGCGGTTCGGTCGGTATTGCTCATACGCGCTGGGCCACTCATGGTAAACCGACTGAAGATAATGCTCACCCGCATATCTCTGGTAATGTTGCAGTTGTTCATAACGGTATTATTGAGAATTACCAGGAACTCAAAGATGACCTGGAAGCTCTCGGCTATGTCTTCACCTCACAGACCGATACCGAAGTAGTGGCGCATCTGGTTAATGATGCCCTTAAATCAACCTCAAATCTGCTAGAAGCAGTTAATCAGGTGGTTCCACAGTTAAAAGGTGCCTATGCACTGGGAATTATCCATACTGATCATCCGGATGAGTTAATTACAGTACGTGAAGGCTCACCTCTTGTGATTGGAGTAGGTATTGGCGAGAACTTTATTAGCTCTGACCAGCTGGCATTGCTTCCGATTACCAACCGTTTTATCTATCTGGAAGAAGGTGATATTGCACGCCTCACCCGTAACAGTATTGAAGTTTATGCTCATGGCCAGCGTATTGACCGTCCGGTAAAAGAGCTGGACGCTACAGTAAGCAATGCATCTAAGGGTGAATATAAGCACTATATGCTCAAAGAAATTTATGAGCAGCCGGAAGCGATTCAGCAGACAATATCTCAGGCTCTAAATAGTGACCACCTGCGTGAAGATTTTCTGGAAAGTGCTGAAAATGATTTCAAGAATATCCAGCAGGTACAGATTATTGCCTGTGGCACCAGCTATCATGCCGGTATGATTGCCAAATACTGGTTTGAACAGATTATCGGGCTGTCCTGCCAAGTCGAAATCGCCAGCGAATTCCGTTATCGTTCGCCGGTAATTATAGCAAATACCCTATATATCTGTATTTCTCAGTCTGGTGAAACTGCCGACACACTTGCTGCCCTGCGTGATACCAAAAAACGGGCTGCCGAGAAAAATATCCCAATTACCACCATGACGATTTGTAATGTTGCAACTTCATCAATGGTACGTGAAACAGATCATTATCTGCTGACTTTGGCAGGGCCAGAAATTGGTGTCGCCTCAACCAAGGCCTTCACTACCCAGCTGGCGGCATTAATGCTGTTAATATTAAAAGTCGGTCAGGTCAAGCAAAGTATTAGTGCTCAGCAGATTGCTGAGATTACGGCAGAGTTATGGCACTGTCCAAAAGTAATACTGGATACCTTGCAACATGACAGTGAGATTTTACGTCTCTCTGAGCTGTTTGTAGAAAAACAGCATTGTCTGTTTTTAGGCCGGGGAATTCATTATCCGATCGCGCTAGAAGGCGCGCTTAAATTGAAAGAAATTTCCTATATCCATGCTGAAGGCTACGCAGCAGGAGAATTAAAACACGGCCCACTGGCATTGGTAGATAACGATATGCCAGTAGTTATTCTTGCGCCACAAGATGACATGCTCGATAAATTAAAATCGAATATGGAAGAAGTACAGGCACGTGGTGGAGAATTATTTGTTTTTGCAGATGAGAACAGTGGTATACAGGAAAAAGAGCGTCAGCATGTAGTCAGCATTCCCACTGTAACTGCCTGCTTGGCACCTATTGTATATAGTGTTCCAGTGCAGCTATTGTCTTACCATGTTGCAGTGTTACGTGGTACTGATGTGGACCAGCCGCGTAATTTAGCCAAGTCCGTTACTGTTGAATAATTTAATACCTGATAATAAAAAAGATGTAAGCAGACAATAAAGTCTCACACCAAACAATAAAGTGTCATACTAAATAAAAAAGTATCATACTAGATTGTTTGTTTTATGAACACCTGTTATGCTCATTTCAAATGAACACAACAGGTGTTTTTTTATGCTCTCAGTCCAACAACAGCAAAAATGGATCAAAGATGGCCGAGGTGATGGTGAGTTATCATCATATAAACCGTGGTTGACTGTTCGTGATCTATCATCACTTGGTCGCTCTCATCGAGTTTACGGCCATAAAACGAAGCGGACACATCATCTACTCTCAGACTTAGAGCTCGCTATTTTCTTAATTTTAGAATGGAATCCTCTGATTCAAGATATACGAGAACAATTCCCTCTCCGAATAGAACAGACTGAAGAAATCGCCCATTTAACTTGTATTCCACACCCTGCCGTTAGAGGCATTAAGCAGATAATGAGTACGGATTTTTATGTATTTAGTTCCGACGCTATGAATCCTCGATTTAGCATACAAGCTAAATACCAGAAAGATCTTGAAGATATCCGTACAATTGAGAAACTAGAAATCGAACGACGTTATTGGCAAAGCAAAGAAATCCCTTGGCAAATCATCACTGAACAAGAAATTCCTAAAGTGGTTTTTGACAACATTAAATGGTTATATCCTGCCATTAGAGATAATGATCACATCAATCTGTATGATCAAATTGAATTCTATGTAAAGCAGTTCCATAAATATCCAAATTTATCCTTGATTAACTTAGCAAAAAAAATTGATTCATCTTATGACCTTGAGATAGGTACATCTCTATCAGAATTACGTGTACTTTTTGCTCAACGTTATTTTAAATTCGACCTAAAATTAAATTACAAAGATTTAGTCCCACCCAATATTCAATTAGGCAATCTAACGACTTGGGAGGAGGTTCGTTATGCTGCGAATCAATGATGTATATCAGTATCAGGATCTCTCGATCAGAATCCTCAAAATTTTATCTGAACATATTGTTTGGATTGATATCAATGATGTGAAAGCACTTCCTGAAATCATCAGCAAAACGGAATTATTTCATGCCATTGAATCTTTTGAGGTATTTCGAATTGAAGATCCATTCCAAGAAATTGCCTTCATCCAGCCCGAAAAAGATTCTACTTCTCAGCTAAAAAGAGATGAAAATTATAATTTAATCAAATCTATAGTGGATAATGAACAGTTTTATATTCCCAGTATCCGATCTTCACTAATTAATGAAATTATAAATAATAAAAAATCTACTAAACAGACAATATACCGCTTGCTTAGACAATACTGGCAAAGAGGACAGACACCAAATGCCTTAATCCCTAACTACCAAAACTCTGGTGCAAAAGGGAGAAAAAAAGTTGCAAGTCAAAAATTAGGAAGAAAGCGCACTCACAAAGAAGGTACTGGAGCTATTATTACACAAGAGATTGAACGTCTGTTTCATCTCACGATTAGCAAATATTTATTATCAAATAAGAAACATTCTTTAAAATATGCCAATCGAGAATTTCAAAAGCTATATCGCACACTTTACCCAGATATCCCTGAAAATGAATATCCTACACTACGCCAATTTCAGTATTTTTATCACCGAGAATACAATCAAGTAGCTCGTTTACAGAAGCGATCAAACGACATTGAGTACTCTAAAGACTTACGCCAGCTCCATTCTACTGTAAATACACAAGTTCTTGGCCCTGGTTCACGGTATGAAATAGATGCCACGATTGCTGATATCTATTTAGTTTCTAATATTGATCGAAGCCGAATAATTGGCCGACCAACAATTTACTTCGTCATTGATGTCTTTAGTCGTATGGTTACTGGCTTATATATTGGCTTAGAAAATGCTTCTTATAAAACAAGTATACAAGCTCTTTATTGCGCTTTTACAAATAAAGTCGCTTTATGCAAAAAGTATGGAATAGATATTACTTATGAAAACTGGCCTTGTATCGGCTTGCCTGATGCGATTTTGGCTGACCGAGCCGAGTTATTTGGTCATCAAGTTGAAAATTTAGAAAAAAGTTTTTCGATCAGGCTTGAGAATGCACCACCCTATCGTGGTGATCTAAAACCAATTGTTGAAAGCAGATTCAAATTAATACAAGCTGAATTTAAACCCTTTGCAAAAGGAGTGGTTCAAGATGTGATCACAAAGAAACGAGGTGGAAAGGACTACCGTCTAGATGCAACACTTAATCTAGATGAATTCACTAAAATTATTCTTTTATCAGTTCTGAAATATAACCAATTTCATCAAATCAACAATTATGATCGTGATATCGATCTACCACATGACCTCCCAGCCGTCCCAATGGCGTTATGGAACTGGGGAATACAGCATCGTACGGGGAAACTACGAACAGCTTCCGATCAGGCTGTTTATGTCGCATTATTACCTAGAGAAAAGGCAACTTTATCAAATCGCGGTTTGAAAATTTTTGGTGTGACTTATACCTGCCCAGAATTATATGAAAAGGGTTGGCTACACCGCCAAAATACAATAAATCGACCCAAATTTTTATATGCTGCCTATGATCCAAGTAATGCAGAAAAAATTTATGTTTTCTATGAACAAAGTAGTCTGAAATATTGGGAAGCAACGATTTCCGACTATTCCCGTGAATTTAAAGGCTATAGTTTTTGGGAAGTTTGGCAAATCAATAGTGTTCAGAAAAAAACTTTTGAAAAACAAAATATAAAGAACAACTTAGCTCAATCTGAGTTAGAGCAGAAAATCATGGATATTATTCAACAAGCTAGTAGCGAAACACCATTACCGACTCAAAGCCAGAAAAGCCGAATCTCTGAGATTAGGAGTAATCGAACCCATGAAAAAGAGCTTGAACGTTCTAAATTGAAAGGTACGACTTCCAGTGTTAATGACACTTCTACAAGGGTTATGAAGCCCGAAATCACACAAGATGCTCAGAGCAATGTCATTCCTATGCCAAAGCGGAAGAAGTCATCTGACGAACTTGATGAGGATTTAAAGTTACGTTTCCCTCTATACCACGATTTACTCAGTGAAGATGATGAGCCATAACTTTATTCACGAATAAGGATGAATAGAATGAGTAATAAAGTCATTGTTAAGGAATATCAACCTAGTATTGGGCATTATGCTGGCAATCCATTCATTGAAGCATTACCTCCTATTCTGGATACGCCTGATATTATCAAAGCACTGAGAGGGAAAGTAAATTTCGATATTACAGACCAATCTCTACCAGCATCACAGCGTATACACCTTATTCCTCAATTGCTAAATATTTTTTTTCATCCAATTGAACGACATATTGAACTTTGGACAAAATTTTCAATTATGTTAAGACAAGGGTATGTCGGTCGAAATATATCAAATGGAGAATTGAACAAACATATTCAGAACGGTTATGAGCGAACAATGAAAGGTGATATTTCAGCTTTTAGGTATGAGCCTGCTCGTTCAACAGCTCAAAGTATGAGTATTATCGGATGTTCTGGAATCGGTAAAACCACAACGATCAATAATATTCTTAGTGTATACCCACAAGTTATTTATCACGAAAAGTATAACTTTACCCAAATTGTATATTTAAAAATTGACTGTCCTCATGACGGTTCCTTAAAAAGCTTGTGCTTACATTTCTTTAGAGCCGTTGATATTGCTCTTGATACCAACTATGAAGCTAAATACGCTTTAAAGCGTCATGGTATTGAAACATTACTCAATTTAATGCGTCAGATTGCAAATTTTCATGCAATTGGCTTGCTTATCATTGATGAAATACAGCACCTTAATATCAAAAACTCTGGCGGTGCTGACAAAATGTTAAATTTCTTTGTCACACTCGTTAATGTGATTAGTTTACCCGTCATTATGGTGGGTACACCAAAGGCAAGGTATATTTTTAATGACCTTCGTGGTAACCGTAGGGCTGCTGGATTTGGATCTGTATTATGGGAACCTATAAAAAATGAACCAAATCTTGAGTTAAATAATCGCGTATTTAAATCTGAATGGAATGCTTTTACCGATGCTTTATGGAAATATCAGTGGTTAAACAAAGCAGATATGCATCTCTCTGATGAGATTCGTGAATGTCTTTATGATCTTAGCCAAGGCATTCTTGATATTGCTGTCAAATTGTTTGTACTTGCACAAATTAATGCCATTACCTCTGGCCTAGAACGTATTACCGTTAAATTATTAAAAAAGACTTACCATGATGAACTTAAGCCCATCCATCCAATGGTCAATGCACTTAGATCTAAAGATCCAGAAAAAATCATACAGTTTTCTGATCTAATTATTCCTGAAGTCGATCAGCAAATTCTTAAATTACAAATGATTGTAGATAAGCATACTGAATCTACTGAGTATGATGATTTAAGTGAATACAATGGTAATAAAGAGGCGATACGCTTACATCATCTTTTACTTGGGCTAGACTTTAAATCTGAACTTTTAGTACCAACTATCAAACGAGCCTTTCAGCAACATCCCCATCTTTCAATGCAAGAACTTATGCCAATTGTCATGATATGGCTGAATGATATAGGCAAAAATATTCAGACTAATCCAAAGCCTAAAAATAAAAGTAAAAGGGTTAAACAAGATCAATGGCATACCTTAGATACTGAAGATTTACGATTCCAATTCTCACAAAAAGATGATAAACAAAATTTCTATCAACATCTTAAAGAACATACTCAGCTTATTTTTAATATGGAGCGTTGGTTTGAGCAGGTGAGTTAGATGCTGAATTTCCCTCTGCCATATCAAAATGAACTCATTTACAGTACTGTGGCTAGGGCTGGAATCCGTCTTGCTTTAAGCAGTCCAAAACAGTTATTAGATGAAATATTTCAGAATCGTAAAGTTATTGCTACGGTTGATTTACCTTGCCACTTAAACGCTATTATTAACCAATTTCCAGCCAATCAAGTCAGCCTAGAAGATATCGCATATCAACATACACTCTTCCCGATCTATGCTCCCTTTGTACCAGAAAATAGACGACAACAGTGTTTACAATGGATGGCTGAAGCATCCCAAGGTTCAATTCATCTTACTCTAGGTATTAATGCATCACGACTTAAACCCATCCACAAACTCCGCTACTGCCCAGCCTGTTTTAAAGAACAGTTAGAATTATATAGTGAGCTTTATTGGCCACGCTTATGGCAAATACAAGGTGCTTGTTGTCCGATACATGGTGAGCTTATTGACTCAACCATTGAGCTAAGATCATTACATCGACATGATTTCATCACACCAACATACCAAACATGTCCTGAGCAAATTCAGTCGAAAGCGACATCAAATAGTCTATTTATTACAAAAAAGTTATTAGAACTATTGTCTCTTCCTCCTTCTGAATCACCTCATTATGAGCAATGGACAATTTTCTATCATCAACTTGCTCAACAAAATGATTGTCTCCGTGGTCAAAACCACATTGTCTACGACAAAATTTTAGACAAAATCATTGCTCGATGGACTTCCAAATTTTTAGAACAATACAATTTAGGCGGCTTAAAATCTGAAACGTGTTGGTTACGGAGTATCTTCAGGAAACACCGAAAAAGTTTTAGTTATCTGGAACATATCGTTGTGATTGAAGCATTAAGTAATAAAGAATGGACTTTCTCAGCGATTCTAGGACAAGTTAAAAATTTAAATGAAGAATCAAAAGGTAATAACAGTCAAAATTTAAATATATGTGTACACCCTAACCTCTTTGAATATAGGAAAAAATGGCTAAAACTGGTCAAGGAATTAGGTATTAAACCCGCTCGTTCTATAAATCAAGCCTTATATGCTTGGCTATACCGTAATGATAAAGACTGGCTATTGAAAATAAATCAAACCTTCCGTCAGGGCTTTATTCCACAGGGAGCTAAAGTTGACTGGCACAACCGTGATCTTGCTTATGCAAGACAACTAATTCAGCTCTACAATGGGCTCATTTGGGATGTAGATAGTCCTCGACGCTCTGCAAAATGGTGGCTTACACAAATCCACCATGTTTCGACCATTGAAAAAAATTTATATCGCTTACCTATTACTCAATCATTTTTGAAACGCTATAACGAAGATATTAGTAGCTACCAAATTAGACGGTTAACTCAAGTTTTTATTGAAATAAAAATGCAAAGCCAAGACTTACCTCGTTGGAGAATTTTACGCAAAGCAGGTTTGAGTGACGAGCGTATGACCTGTGAAACGACAAAATTTCTAAATATGGCATTACAATATTTAAGGTTAAATTAATGAAAATTAAGAATTTCCCAGAAGATGCAAAAATTACATTCTTAGGTGAAATATTTAAATTTAATCACTTAAAATCATGGAATATTAAATTAGGAATCCATGCTGATTCTGAACTATCCGTCAAGCACTCACGACTATCTAATTTACCAGCTTTTGCACGAGGTCGATGTCTGAATCCAAGTGACGGTCAATGTCGTAAAGGTGGGTATAAAATTAATATCAATATTCAATCAAACGAAGATTGGAAAGTTAAAGTTGATCCAAAGAATAGAGGGTATTATTTTGAATTTGATTTTAATAGAGGTAGTGAACAAAACCCAGATCTCCTGCATATCCGTATACCCCAGATTGAATTAGCACGCGTTCTTTTCTTTCACAATGCCTATTTAGCTAGGAACTGTATTGATCAAGGTATCTTAGCAAGAGAGTTTTTTGTTGATCCTATAGATCAGACAACGACCGTTATTCATGTGCTACCACACCGCACATTTCCTTTAGGTCAATTCAATAATGAGGGCATTCGCAGATTACTCTCATGGATATTATTAGATGAAAATGCTAGGCAATCCTATGAAAGTATTGCTCATTACTTCAAATTAGAAGCTAAACAATTTGAAGAAAAAACATCATGGCAATTTCACTTCACGCCACCGCAACTAATAAATATCTCACTCAAAATGCTTGGTCGATTTGATTCTACAACCAATGAATATTTGGTCTTTGAAGTTACCGATCTACATAATATTAAGACCTCTTTGCCTCCAAACGTTCTTTATGAAAGCCCTGAGTTCAAATCAGGCAAATCAACAGGCTCTGGAGGAGGCTCTTCTGGCTCTAATCAAGGGGGAGATGATTCTTCGGTAGATGACGATATTCAAGGTGATTCAAATTCAAAATTAGTAGAAATAGAGATCCCTCAAACATCCATAAGTTTTTCGAATCCGAGTGAAACGAGAAAAGTCGTGAAGAAAAAAGCGAAAGGCGGATCAGGGGGACATGATGATGTGACTGAGTACGAAGAAGTCGGTGTTGGAACAGGTGAACCAACCGTTAATGGAAATGGTCCCCAAGGCGAATTTAATGGATTAGAGGATGACAGCGACGTAATCGCTCTCTATATGCAACGTTTTGATGCTTTTAAACTTCTTGTAAAACAACTTGCCTTAAAACATCATCTAAAATATGAAGAAAAACTACACTATTTGCAAAAAGTTGGACGTTCACGTCTGCATCGGACACTAGACGGAAACAATCGATGCTTACTTGAGGCTAAATTCTTTATTGAGAATCACTGGTATGCAATATTAGAAATTGATACCAGTGATAACGCAAAACCACTCTCAACATTAGTTGTACAAATCTATGATCTCAATAAATGGAATCATAATTTTAAAGATATTGCTAAAAAGATTGTTAAAAATTCTCTTCGATGGCCATCTATTGAAAGCCTGCAAGATTTTGGAGTTCCTTATACGCTAAATCATCCTAAACATTTAGTAGAGCTAACTGAGTCTGATGATGAGTTTAATGGGTGGTTACAAAGGATGGAAAAAATACTTGATCTTTCATAAAACGTTATGGGCTTAATCACTTATTTTGTACATACATACTCTCAGATGCATTAAAATAGCTTAATTATTCTGTTAGATGGTCAATATATTGTTTGTCTAAAAGAAGTAGCTCTATTTTTTATATTATGGAATAACATGTCTAGCTCCGAAAATAATCTCGAAAATGCACTGATAGCTAAGCTTGAAGAGTTAAAATATAAGAAAAATGAAATCCATGATCTAGACTCACTCAATGCCAATTTTCGAAATAAGTTTAATGAGTTAAACCAAGTTCAACTTACAGATGCTGAATTTGAGCGTTTATTACAAGAAAATATTAGCTCTGATGTCTTCACTTGTTCTCAACGGTTACGAGAACAGCATGTTTTTGACCGAGAAGATGGCACGCCTCTTTATTACACTCTAGTTAACACAAAAGACTGGTGTAAAAATGAATTTGAAGTCATCCGTCAGTTCCGTGTAAATTCTCAGAATAGTCATCATCGTTACGATGTCATTATTTTAATTAATGGCTTACCTTTAGTTCAAATTGAACTTAAAACCTTAGATATTTCTCCTCGTCGTGCAATGCAACAGATAGTGGACTATAAAAATGATGTTGGTAATGGTTATACCAATACTCTATTTGTGTTCATGCAATTATTTATTGTTAGTAATCAAAAGCAAACTTATTATTTTAGCAATAACCAAGAGCAACATTTCAACTTCAATGCTGACGAACAGTTTTTACCAATTTATCAATGGGCTGATCCTGACAATCGTAAAGTCAATGATTTGCATGAGTTTTCTGAAAAGTTTCTCAATAAATGTAAACTAGGAAAAATGATCAGCCGTTATATGGTTCTAGTAGCGACAGAACAAAAAATCTTGATCATGCGGCCTTATCAAATATATGCCGTTGAAGCGATCATCGAAACGATTAAACAAAACCGTGGTAATGGATATATCTGGCATACTACAGGTAGTGGTAAAACTTTAACTTCATTTAAAGCATCAACTTTACTTAAAGATAATCCCGATATTGAAAAATGCCTATTTGTGGTTGATCGCAAAGACTTAGATCGTCAAACACGTGAAGAATTCAATAAATTCCAAGAAGGATGCGTTGAGGAAAATACCAATACAGCTTCATTAGTTCGACGACTACTTTCTACGAACTATAGTAATAAGGTCATTGTAACCACAATTCAAAAGTTAGCGCTTGCGTTAAATGATCAGTCAGACAATCTTAATAAAGCTAAGAGTTCACGTTCAAAATCTCCAAGCTTTAAAGAACAATTAAAACCTCTGCAAGATAAAAGAATCGCAATTATTTTTGATGAGTGTCATCGTTCACAGTTTGGTGAAAATCATCAAGCAATCAAAAAGTTTTTTCCTAACTCACAGCTATTTGGATTTACTGGTACACCTATTTTTGGAAAAAATTCAACGGTGCAAAGGATAGATGGAAGAGAAGCAAGTTACGCCGAAACAAAAGATATTTTTCAACAACAGTTACATGCATATACCATTACTCATGCAATCGAAGATCAAAACGTTTTAAAGTTTAATATTGAATATTTTCGTGCTACTCAGGTTGATCAAAATAAACCTATTACAGCTCGTGTGGGTGATCCTATAACCCAAGCAAAAATTGTTGAAGCCATTCTTAATAAGCATCATCACGCAACTCATGAGCGAAAGTTTAATGCTATCTTTGCAACGAGCTCAATTAATGATGCAATTAGTTATTACCATTTGTTTAAGGCAAAACAAGCAGAATTATTAGAAACCAATCCAGATTATCAAGTATTAAATATTGCTTGTGTTTTCTCTCCCCCTGCCGAAGGTGATGCTGATGTAAAGCAGTTATCTGAAGATTTACCAAATGAGCAATTAGATAACTTAGATAAGTCAAATGAAAAAAAACAAGCTTTAACTACAATCATCAATGATTATAACGCTCAATTTGGTACCAGTCATAGCTTGGCACAGTTTGATAATTACTATCAGGATGTTCAACAGCGCATTAAAGATCAGAAATATCCAAATAGTCAGGCTTTTCCTCAATCACAGAAAATTGATATCACAATTGTGGTTGATATGCTGCTAACAGGTTTTGATTCTAAATATCTAAGTACGTTATATGTCGATAAAAATCTAAAATATCATGGTTTAATTCAAGCGTTTTCACGTACGAATCGAGTTTTAAATGATTCTAAACCTTATGGGACAATTATCGATTTCCGAGGCTTGGAGTCTGCTGTTGATGAGTCAGTAAAATTATTTTCTAACTTAGAAAAAGACGATCATGTTAAAGAAATCTGGCTTGTTGAATCAGCGACACAAGTAATTGCTAAACTTGCTGTTGCCAAACAAAAGCTCGATACGTTCATGCAATCAAAAGGGCTACCAACCGCCCCTGAAGAAGTTGTTAACTTACAAGGTGATACCGCCAAAGCTGAATTTATTAATAAATTCAAAGAAATTCAACGCTTGCAAACTCAATTAAGTCAATATACAGATTTAACCGAAGAGCAAACCGAATCTATTAATAAGATTATGCCTAAAGATGAATTGCGAAGTTTTCAATCTGTTTACTTAGAGACTGCAAAGCGTTTAAAACCAAAGCAAGACAATCCAGATAACGTCTCAGATGAGGCAGTACAGCAAGTCGATTTTGAATTTGTCTTATTTAACTCTGCAATGATTGACTATGACTACATCATGAAACTGATTAGTGATTACAGCCATACATCACCTGAAAAACAGAATATGACCCGTGAAGAGCTGGTCAATCTAATTAGCAGTGATGCTAAGTTTGTCGATGATGCTGAAGATATCAAGGAATATATATTCAGTTTAAAAATCGGTGAAGGTTTAAGCGTAGAAGATATCAAACGTGGTTTTGAGCAATTCAAACTAGAAAAAACTGACTATGAAATTGAAGAAATTGCTGAAAAATACGGTTTAGAAGTCAAAGCGCTCAAACTATTTATTGATGCGACTCTTGCACGCATGATTTTAGATAATGATCTACTACATGAATTGCTTTCTCCGCTTGGATTAGGCTGGAAAGAACGCAGTAAAACTCGTAAAGCTTTAATACAGGATTTAACTGAACCAATGCAAAAATGTGCCAATGGGCGTGAAATTTCTGGGTGGGATGCACATGTCAAATAATCAACTAATTGAAAGTAATGAGTTTACATATTCCCCTAAACTACGTTTTACGGAATTTAGAAATACACCAGAGTGGACATATAAAAATGGTAATGAAATATTTGAAGCTATTTCAAATAAAAATCATAATTCAGATTTACCAATTCTAGCCATAACTCAAGAATATGGAGCTATTCCAAGAGACGAAATAGATTATACAGTTATTGTAACTGATAAGAGCGTTGAAGGTTATAAAGTTGTCGATAGAGGTGACTTTATCATTAGCTTACGCTCTTTTCAGGGTGGAATAGAATATTCTCGTTATAAAGGAATTTGTAGTCCAGCTTATATTATTCTAAGAAAAAAGGATCCTTCAAATATTGATCTTTTTTATAAATACTATCTAAAGACTTCTATTTATATTAGACAATTAAATCATAGAATAGAAGGATTAAGAGATGGGAAAATGGTTTCTTATAAACAATTTTCTGAAATATTGTTACCATTACCATTACCTCAAGAACAGGCAAAAATTTCTGCTTGCATCTATTCAATTGACATATTAATTCAAAATGAATTAAGTAAGCTTGAAAGCTATAAACAACATAGAAATGGTCTATTACAAGAGCTTTTTCCAAGAGATAGAGAAAATTTACCAAGATTAAGATTAGGTGAATTTAGTGAAACTTGGGAATCCGTTGAGCTCTCCAAAATTGCTAAACCTATTAAGAAAAAGAACTCTGCTGAAGATGAAATTAAAGTTTTATCTCTCTCTAATGAATATGGTTTAGTTTCACAAATTGATTATTTCCAGAAAAAAATAGCAGGTAATAATACTGATCGATATATCGTTTTAGAAAAAAATGATTTTGTATATAATGACCGGATAACTAAAAATGCAATATATGGAACAATTAAAAGACTTTCGCTATATGAAAGTGGAATTGTTTCACCTATTTATAAGTGTTTTCGCTTTGAAAAAAATCAAGATCCTGTTTTTTGGGAATATTTTTTCGAATCCAAAACCCACGAAAGTGAAATTAAGCATATCGTAAATGAGGGTGCTAGAGCAGGTCGTTATAATATTTCTATTGATAAGTTTTTATCAATAAATGTTATGCAGCCATCTCTTGCAGAGCAAGAAAAAATTGCTTCCTGTCTTACTTCGCTCGATCATTTAATTTCTCATCAAAAAAATTATATTGATCAAATTAAAAGACATATGAAAGGTTTAATGCAACAACTATTTCCAGTAGTTGAGGAAATTTGAACGTGAGTACAATTAGAAATATTAGACCTTATACAACTCTCGGTCGATTAGTAACGACTTTAAGAGATGAGTTAGATAACGGTGGTAATGATTTCTTGCTTATCTATGCTTATAATGGCACTGGAAAAACTCGGCTCTCAATGGAGTTTAAAGATAAATGGAAAACTCAACGTCAAGGTGATCGTGCTAGAAGCCGTGATACTCTTTATTTTAATGCTTTTACTGAGGATTTATTTAGATGGGATAACGATTTGAGCAATGATACAACTCGAAAGTTACATTTAAATGGCCATTCAAGATTTTTTTCGGGTTTTCAAGCGCTTGCACTTGAAGAAAAAATTTACGCACATTTAGAAAAATATGCGGATTTTGATTTTCGTATAGATTATGAAGCGTGGACTGTATCCTTTTCAAGGACCGAATTGGTAAGAAGAGGCCGGGCAGAACCTATATCTGAAACTAAAAATGATATTAAAGTATCTAGAGGCGAGGAAAATCTGTTTATCTGGTGTACTTTTTTAGCTATTTGCGAACTAGCAATTGATCAACAAGAAGCTTATACATGGGTGAAATATATTTATATTGATGATCCAATTTCTTCTCTTGATGAAAACAATGTCATTGCTTTATCTAGCGATCTTGCACAATTGCTACGTAGCTGCCAAGACAATATTAAGGTAGTAATATCTACACATCATGGTCTTTTTTTTAATATCATGAATAATGAGTTAAAAAAACATAAACATAAATGCTATTTTTTGTATAAAAATAAACAAACCAATCAGTACCAGTTACAAACTACTGGAGATACCCCCTTCTTTTATCATGTTGCAATGCTAAAGGAATTAAAAGATGCTGCGTATTCTACGCCTTCAAGATTGTACACATACCACTTTAATATTTTACGAAGTATTATGGAAAAAACAGCATCTTTTTTTGGCTTTGAAGATTTTTCAAACTGTATCAGTGGTATTGAAAATGAGGTGCTGTTCTCTCGTGCACTAAATCTGCTTAGTCATGGTAAATATTCAGTCTATGATCCTCAGGCAATGGGCTTAGATAACCAACAATTGTTTAAAAATATTTTAGATACGTTTTTAGAACGCTATCCATTTCAATTACCTAATATTGGTGAGGTTGCTCAGGCAACTATTTCTACATCTCCTCACATAGCTTCTTCACAGGAAACTCAGTCATGACCGAACAGGAACAGCAAAAACTTGGTGCCTTACTTTGGGATATTGCAAACCAATTACGTGGCTCAATGAATGCCGATGACTTTCGAGATTACATGTTGTCATTCCTATTCTTACGCTATTTATCTGCGAACTATGAAGAAGCTGCTGCTAAAGAACTTGGGCAAGATTATCCAAAACCAGTTAAAAATGATGATGGTTTAGTTAAGCAAACATCACTTAATATTTGGTATGCAAATAACCCTGAAGATGTGGCTGACTTTGAAAGTAGTATGAGAAGTTTAATTCACTATGTGATTAAACCAGAATACTTATGGAGTAATATTGCCGAACTTGCACGTACTCAACATGAAGATCTACTTAAAACATTAAATGCTGGTTTTAAGTATATTGAAGAACAATCTTTCGCACGTAGTTTTAATGGGCTCTTCTCTGAGATTAATCTTAACTCCGAAAAATTAGGTAAAGATTACACGATACGCAATACTAAACTATGCTCAATCATTAGTAGTATTGAAGAAAAACTTGTTAACTTCTCAACAAATAATGACACACTAGGTGATGCTTACGAATACTTAATTGCACAATTTGCATCAGGTTCAGGCAAAAAAGCAGGTGAATTCTATACACCTCAACCGATATCAACAATTTTATCTCGAATTGTATCTTTAGATAGTCAAGACCCAAGCACTGGCTATAAAAAATCTTTAGATCGGATTTTAGACTTTGCTTGTGGTTCGGGCTCATTATTGCTAAATGTACGTAATCAAGTAAAAGAGCATAATGGCAAGGTAGGTAAAATTTACGGGCAGGAAAAAAATATTACCACCTATAACTTAGCCCGTATGAATATGCTATTACATGGCGTAAAAGATACTGAGTTTGAAATATTCCATGGTGATACTTTAGCAAATGATTGGGATATTCTAAATGAGCTTAATCCATCTAAGAAAATCACATTCAATGCCATTGTAGCTAATCCACCATTTAGTTTGAAATGGGATACGACTGAAGCTTTAGCTAAAGATTTTCGCTTTAAAGATTACGGTTTAGCCCCTAAATCGGCTGCTGACTTTGCATTCCTGTTGCATGGTTTTCATTTTTTAGCAGATGATGGAGTCATGGCTATTATCTTGCCACATGGAGTGTTATTCCGTGGAGGAGCTGAGCAAAAAATACGACAAAAACTTATTGATGATGGTCATATCGATACAGTAATTGGGCTACCAGCAAATCTGTTTTTCTCAACAGGCATTCCTGTATGTATTTTAATCTTAAAGCGCTGCAAGAAATTTGATGATGTCTTGTTTATCAATGCTGCTGATTACTTCGAAAGAGGTAAAAAACAAAATTACTTACGCGAACAAGATATTGAGAGAATTGTTGATACCTATCAATATCGTAAAGAAGAAGAGCGTTATTCAAAACGTGTAAGTTTGGATGAGATAAAGAATAAAAATGAATACAATCTTAATATCTCTAGATATATTAATACTTCAGAAGCCGAAGAGGAGATTGATTTGAAAGATGTTAATCAATCTCTTCAAAAAATTGCTGAAGAAATTAAACAATCTAAAGATACCCATAATGCCTTTTTAAGAGAACTCGGATTACCCGAGTTGCCTTAAAAACAAGATCAAAATTCCATGGATTGGAACAATTTAGTATGATACTTTATTGTTCCTAAATTCATAATTATCAATAATGGATAACATCTAGTATGAAACTTTATTGTTTCATACTGAAATAAATATCAATAGTTTATGAAATGGCTGAGTATGAGACTTTATTGTCTCATTACAAAAGAGAGTTTATCACTCTCTTTTTTATTATTTAAAAGAAATGATCATCTTCATAATTAAGATTGTTTTACATTGTTTATAGAATTAGTAGACGAGGGATATACCGAAAATTTTTTAGCTCCTGCTACGCAAATGACAACCATGAATGAAATCCCCCACATTACCGGGCTTACGGTTTCATTCAATAACCAAGCAGACAAGCCTAAACCTAAAAACGGTTGTAGCAGTTGTAATTGTCCTACTGCCAGTACCCCACCTTGTGCCAAGCCTTGATACCAGAAAATAAAACCGAGAAACATACTAAAGAAAGCGACATATAACAGCGCCAGTAGCTCAGAAATAGTAATCTGGCTAAAACTTTGTGGTAGATAGACATAACTCAGCATGAGCATAAGCGGTAAAGAAATTACCAAAGCCCAAGAAATTACTTGCCACCCGCCAAGCTGTCTCGACAGTTTTCCTCCTTCAGCATAACCCAGTCCACAAACCGTGATGGCAGCTAGCATCCAAAGGTTTCCAGACATGCTATTTTCACCCTGTACTTTAAGCAGCATAAAACCCATGACACCACTGCTCCCCAGAAGTGCAAATAGCCAAAATAAAGGCTGGGGCCACTGTTCACCACGTATTACCCCAAAAATAGCTGTAGATAGGGGCAGCAGAGCAATAAAGACAATTGAATATGATGCACTAATGTATTGCAACGCAAGTGCAGTACATAAAGGGAAGCCTATAACAACGCCTAAAGATACAATTACCAGAGAGCTCACATGAGTACGTTTAGGCCATTTCTCTTTCAATATTTTTAAGACCAATAAGGCCAGCAATCCGGCAATTGCTGCACGGGCAACAGTTAAAAACTCCGGGGTAAAACCTGCCACAGCGACTCGGGTTGCAGGCAGGGAACCTGAAAAAATAATTACGCCAATCAGCCCATTTAACCAGCCTCTAGATGACTTATACATACTCTATCTTCCTATAACGGTTGATGTGTTATAAGACATCTTATAGTTGTACTAACAGATACAGCTCCATACAATTTAAACATACTGTATTGCTCTAGAAATTGGCACTGTTATGGAAAATAATGTAAAGAAAACAAAAATAGAAATAGTCATGCAAAGTGTGCGTGAAAAAGTGGCAAACCGCCATCTGGTCTCAGGGGCACGCTTACCTTCAGTACGGGCAATGGCTCAGGAATTTAATTTTTCGGTCTCTACCGTTGTAGAGGCTTATGAACGGCTGGTCACGGAAGAACTTATAGAAGCACGTGCCGGAGCGGGCTATTTTGTTTGCTCGTCGGTCAGGGCTTATCCTTTAAATACGGTTGAACCTTGTTTGACCCGGGAAATAGATCCGCTCTGGATCTCACGGCAATCTCTTGAAGCAAAGCTAGATTCTCTCAAACCAGGATGTGGCTGGATGCCGGCAAACTGGATGCCAGAAGCTGCTTTACGAAAAGCACTGAGAAAAACCTCACGAACTGAACCTGATGGTCTGGTCAGCTATTCTACACCTGCCGGTTATGCACCCTTACGCCATCTGATTGCCAGACGTATGGAGATGACAGGGGTATACAGTCTACCTGAGCAGATAATTTTATCTGATAGTGGTACACAGTCAATCGACCTGATCTGTCGGCTCTTTTTAAATCCAGGTGATGTTGTCCTGATTGATGACCCTTGCTATTTTAATTTTCACGCGTTACTCAAGGTGCATAAAGTCGAAACCATAGCAGTTCCTTTTACAGCTCAGGGTCCAGATATAGCAGCGTTTCAAGCTGCACTGGCTAAACGGCCGCGACTTTATATTACCAATGCCGGTATACATAACCCGACTGGGGCCAGCCTCTCGATTTCTACTGCATACCAGATACTCAAACTGGCCGAGGCAGCTCAACTGATTATTATAGAAGATGATATCTTTGCTGATCTTGAATTAATTCCGGCGCCCCGTTATGCAGCATTAAACGGCTTTCATCAGGTAATACAGATTGGCAGCTTTTCTAAAACCCTGTCAGCGTCTATTCGCTGCGGTTATATCGCTGCCAAACCGGAATGGGTTGAACGCCTGATCGATCTTAAGATTGCTACCTGTTTTAACAGTAATCATTTAAATACTGAAATTATTTATCATGCCTTGACAGATTCAGCCTACCGCAAGCATCTGGACTGGCTGCGCCTGCATCTGGCAGAGGCTATGAGTAAAACTGCAGGAAACTTAAAAAAGCTAGATATTCACCCTTGGTTGTTACCTAAAGCGGGTATGTTTCTCTGGTGCCAGTTACCTGCGGGCTATCAGGCGGATAAAATTTCTAAAGATTCGCTCAAACACGGCGTAATTCTCGCACCAGGTGGAGCATTCAGCTCATCACCAACCGCTAACCAGTTCCTAAGATTTAATGTGGCACAGTCCAATCATAAGAAAATCTACCAGATCCTGGAGAAAGTCTTAAACAAACAATCCAGAGCTGGCAGCACCGACATTTAACTGCAGGATTATTCCTGATTAGTATAGACGTCTTGTATGTCCGTCTATAAGCGATTAGAAAAGTTAGTCTCTGGGTGATCAGTGTATTTGTACCGCTGACAGTTTCAATACTCATGAATTTTCAAGATTATGCGTAACCTCTATTTTCCAATATTATCGCTCGCTATATGGTATGGCCGGGTGAAAACCATAAGTGGTACCTGTTTCATCTGATAATTTAAGGCTAGCCAAATTTTATATTATACCGGCTGAAGCGCGTGTAGTGCTTAAACCGGTCTGGTCACCAATCTATCTTATATTGAGCTTAATATTGCGCAATCTTATTGAACACTACCACTCTAGCCCTTTAAATAATTATATCTGAGAAAAGCTGGGTTCACAGTTTAGATACAACCAGATTTATTCCTCATGCCGCTGTGGTGCTACTTCCTGCCGAGTTCGGCTGGCCCAGTAAGTTGCCAATGCCGGGCCGGAAATATTATGCCAGAGGCTAAAGATGGCACTTGGTACTGCTGTAACTGGTGAAGCAGCAAAATGTACGGCGGCAAGTGCAACACCCAGTCCTGAATTCTGCATGCCAACCTCGATTGCCACCGCTTTACTGTCTGCATAAGGTAACTTAAACAGGCGACTGGCCCAGAATCCCAACAAATATCCCAAGGTATTATGCAGCATGACTACTCCTAGAATCATTAACCCGGATTCCAGTATAGAAGCCTTGCTGCCACCAATGATCGCAGCCACAATGGCCACAATAGCAACCACTGAAACCAGAGGCATGACCTGAATATACTGTTCTACCTTTTGCTTAAGTAAGCTACGGACAATAAGCCCTAGCAGTATCGGAAATAGCACCACCTGCAAAATAGAAACCAGCATAGAAGCAGCATTAATTTCAATCCACTGGCTGGCCAATACATAAAAAATTGCTGGTGTAAAAATAGGTGCCAATAAGGTAGATACCGAGGTACAGGCTACTGATAACGCCGTATTGCCCTTGGCCATATAAGTAATTACATTAGAAGCTGTACCTCCCGGGCAACATCCGACCAGAATGACACCAATGGCAATTTCAGGCGGTAACTGGAATAGTTTACATAAAATAAAAGCCAGGCCCGGCATGACTACGAACTGGGCAGTCACTCCAATGATTACTGCTTTTGGGCTTTGTAATATGCTTTTAAAATCATTTGGTGTCATGGTCATGCCCATGCCAAACATAATAATACCCAGCATCCAGGTAATATAGGCCTTGAGCCAGACAAAAGCCTCAGGCACTAATAACGCAATCCCTGCAAACAGGACAACCCATAATGCAAAAGTTTTCTGAATAAACTGGGTCAAGCGTAACAAGGCAGCCATAAAATTCATCCATGTATTGACAGAGAAAATCAAACTTTAAAGTTTTACTATAAAAATATTCTTTTTCTGTTGAGGTAAGCGGGTTTAAACACCCATTCTGCCATATTCTTTGAGCGCATCATTCATCTTGAACTGTGACTTTAAATAAATCATCTGATTGGATACGCTGTACGCCCCTATCCAGCATCTGCTGCCAGGCTTGTTCAAGTGAACCCTCAAAGTCAATTGCCTTGGTGGCATCTTCAATTACAAAAGTATTAAAACCGAATTGACGTGCATCCATTGCTGTCCAAGCCACACAGAAGTCTGTAGCAATCCCTGCAATATATACTGTATCAATTCGGCGTTCTTTTAAATAACCTGCCAGACCGGTTACAGTTTCCTGGTCTGCTTCCAGAAAAGCTGAGTAGCTGTCAATGTCAGGATGAAATCCTTTTCGGATTATCAGCTGTGGAGCTGGAACATTAAGCAAGGGATGTAATTCAGCATCGTCAGTGCCTTGAACACAATGTGCCGGCCACAGTACTTGTGTCCCGTAAGCTAGCTCAATACTGTCATAAGGCTTTTTATTTATATGGTTTTTTGCAAATGAAACATGATTTTCCGGATGCCAGTCCTGAGTCAGAATAATATTTTTAAACTTTTGAGCCAGCCGGTTAATTAGCGGAATAATCTGGTCCGCCCCATTGACTGCCAGATTGCCACCGGGACAAAAACCATTTTGCACATCGACAATAATCAAAGCACTGTTTTGCGGAAGCATGCGGTAGCTCCTCTAAGCTGTATCTGAAAATTAAAATAGTGTAGCGTGGTTTCAGTACAGTTTAACCAGACAAGTTGAATTTCTGTGTTTTTCTCGTCACACCAATAAAAAAGCCCGGCAGATGCGGGCTTTTAAATGATCAGATTCAGGTCTGTGCAGGCAAGCGGCGTACTAAAAATAGCATGAGTATTGCTGAAATAATAATACAGGGAATAGCTGCAGAAATGACTCCAACAGCACCAAAACCGGCAGACAGCAACTGACCTGCAATTGCTGGCCCAAGCATAGCTCCAACCCGTCCTACAGCAGATGCCATACCTACTCCACTAGCCCGGATATTGGTCGGATAAACAATACTGCCAAACGCATACAGTACCCCTTGGCAACCAATGACAAAAGCACCAGTTAAAGCAGCTGCCCAGTACATCTGCTGCAAGGAACCCGCTGCATTTAAACTAAACAGCCCGGCAGCAATACCGCCATACATGAGGACTATGACATAGGCTTTTTTCCAGCGATCTGTCAAAATACCCAGAATAATTGTACCAACGGTAGCTGCGACCATGAAGAAGAACTGTGCAGTGCTGCCTTCTTTACGCGAGAAACCGAGTTCCATAAACAGGGACGGTAACCAGCTTAACATGATATACACCACCATCAGGGTCAAAAAATAACTGCCCCATACCAGCAAAGTCCGTAATAAATTTTCTTGGTTGAATAGTGACTTAAATGAACTCGGTGTTTCGATTCGGGGTTGTAATTGTCGGGATTGCAAAAATTCATGTGATTCTGGCAAAAATTTAACCATGATCGGAATAACAATAATCGGTAGCAATCCACCCAGGTAGAAAATATTTTTCCAGTCAGCCCCAAACTCCAGACTGGCGATATAGGATAGTGCGGCAGCGCCGACCGGCATACCGCAGTACATTAAACCTACAGCACGGCCACGCTGGGCAGGACTCACGGCTTCTGAAGCCAGAGTAATCAGATTCGGCATAGCCGCGCCTAGCCCTGCACCTGCCAGCAACCGTACCAATAGCAGGCTATAGAAACTGTTGACCCATACCGTGCATAAAGTAAATACCGCAAAGGTTGCAACTGACCAGATCAGAACTTTTTTACGGCCAATCCGGTCTGCATAACGTCCCCCGACTAATGCGCCCGGTAACAGCCCCAGAATACCAGCACTGAAAAATATGCCTAACTGTGAGCTATCTAGCCCAAAATGTTCACGGATACCGGCAGCTGCAATTCCCGCAGCCTGAATATCTAGCCCTTCAATGACAGCAATTAAAAAACAGATAACCACCGTAATAATGGAATGCTTTTTATTTGATCCACCCATCTAGCGTATCCTTAAAGTAGAGGTGATGACTTAGCCTCACATCATCCAGAAGGCCAATATTTAATATAACTATCCATAAGTTCTAGAAATTTCTGTTTTTTTTATTAATTACTGGACTTTTCTTCTAATATAAAAATACTGAGATAGTGATAAAAACAATAACTGGGAAATAATACTGACTAAAAAACTCAACAATAGAGCTGTAAATACTATATTTTTTTAATTTTTTAGCCTAACTTCTACTGATTTTCTGATAGCTGAAACCAATAACTTATTATTTTTTGAGTAATTTTAGCACATCAGGTTTTAAAATTTTTTTATTATATTCCTCTATAAGCTCATCACAATTAGCTCTTAATCAGGTGAATTTTATTTTTATGGCTCTTTAGACTATTAATTTTAATATTTGATGATTTACCTGGTCATTTCACTGTCCTGAACTACAGGTTTTTTAAATTAAAATAACTTAGTTCAATTCATTATCAGACTGGAAATTAAAATTTTTTGGTCGCTTGAATATGTTTCATCAAAGTTTTTCACCGCTTTGGCGAAAGTATATTGTTCTTCACCAGATGTTCAGTCATAATTTGCATAAGCATTATGCAATGGGCCATGCCTGTTCATATTTTGCTTACACTCAAAATACTGCAACCATCCAGACACTTAATTCTTAAACTATCCGGATGGACAACAAGGATATTTTTTTAAAATGACTCAGCAAGCACAGACCATTCAAGGCTCAATTGTCGCCATTGTCACCCCAATGTTTGAAGATGGTAGCGTAGATTGGAAGGGTCTTGAAAAGCTGGTTGAGTGGCACATAGAACAAGGCACTAACAGCATTGTTGCTGTTGGCACAACAGGTGAAGCATCGACTTTAAGTATGGCTGAACATACACAGGTGATCAAAGAAATCATTCGTGTGGCCAACAAACGTATTCCTATTATTGCCGGTACTGGTGCGAACTCAACACGCGAAGCCATCGAACTGACTAAAGAAGCCAAGGAACTGGGTGCAGATGCCGCCCTGCTGGTGACTCCTTATTATAATAAACCGACACAAGAAGGTCTTTATCAACATTATAAAGCGATTGCTGAAGCTGTCGATTTACCACAGATTTTGTATAATGTACCAGGTCGTACTGGTGTAGACATGCAGAATGAAACTGTAATCCGTCTGGCTGATCTTCCACAGATTGTTGGTATTAAAGATGCTACCGGCGATATTATGCGGGGCTGCAAACTGATCGAAGGGCTGAAAAACAAGATTTCAGTATATTCGGGTGATGATGCTACAGCATGCGAGCTGATTCATGGCGGGGCTCAGGGGAATATTTCTGTAACTGCCAATATTGCACCTAAGATCATGAGTGAAATTTGTGCAGCTGCAATCAAGGGAGATAAGACTTTAGCTCTTGAACTTAACAATAAAGTATCAAATTTACATAACATTCTATTTTGTGAATCGAATCCAATTCCTGTGAAATGGGCTCTTCATGAAATGGGTCTGATTGGCACTGGTATTCGCTTGCCGCTGACCCCACTTGCAGAACAGTATCGTTCCCCACTGCGTGATGCCCTCAAAGCAGCGGGTATACTTGAATAAGAGCACAAAGATTATGCAGTTACGTATTGGTTTAGCCCTGACCCTTTCAGCCTTAAGTCTGGCTGGTTGCAGTTCCATGAGCATCAATAATGGTTCTCTTGACTATAAAAATACAACCACACTAGAACCACTTAAATATCCTGAAGGTTCTCTGGTACGACCAGCTACGCCGCTGTATCCGGCACCTACAGTGGAACAGCTCGCCATTGATAATGCGCCTAAACTTGAAAATAAGCGGGGCAACCGTTTTGCCCTGCCTCGTCCAGAATCAGCTCAGCAAGGTACAAATCAGTCTGCTACAGCTCAGAATGTGACTGAAACTGGGCGTCCTCAAGTAGTGATGGATGGTAACCGCAATCCGCTACTTAAAATTGAGGGTAACTCGGCAACAATCTGGCAATATACTCTTGCCACGCTGAGCAGCCTTAACTATAGCGTGGTTGGCCAGAGTAAAAATGGTCATGAAGCCACTATTAAAGCTGATAACCGGACATATGTTTTAAGACTAACCTCCGTAGGTGCAAGTCATACACTTGCTGTGTTTAATGCCGATAATAGTTTTGCAGATCCACAGCAGGCTGCAGAGCTGTTAGCTCAGATTTACCAAAATTGGCCAGCCTAGTCGTACTAGGCATTTTTTTTGTAAAAAGGTTCCTCCATGTTAAAACAAACCTTGCTTTATACGGGTAAAGCGAAATCTGTATATGAAACAGATTCTGCCGACCATCTGATTTTAGTCTTTCGTGATGATGCCTCTGCGTTCAATGGCGAAAAAATCGAACAATTAGATCGTAAGGGCAAGGTGAATAACCGTTTTAATGCCTTTATCATGGAAAAACTCGCTGCTGCCGGGATCGAAACTCATTTCGAGAAGCTGCTTTCACCTACAGAAGTTCTGGTCAAGAAACTGAAAATGATTCCGGTAGAATGTGTGATCCGTAATTATGCTGCAGGTTCATTATGTCGTCGTCTAGGTATCGAAGAAGGTAAGGAACTTAATCCACCTACTTTTGAACTGTTCTTTAAAGATGATGGTTTAGGCGATCCAATGGTAAACGAGTCTCAGGCAATTGCCTTGGGCTGGGCTACTGCGGAGCAGCTGGAACAGATGAAGGTTCTTACCTATAAAGTAAATGAAGTTCTAAAAGACCTGTTTGCTCAGGGCAATATGCTTCTGGTAGATTTCAAGCTTGAATTTGGTGTGTTCCATGACCGTATAGTACTTGGTGACGAGTTCTCTCCAGATGGCTGCCGTCTATGGGATAAGGATACCAAGAAAAAACTCGACAAAGACCGTTTCCGTCAGGGATTAGGAGGTGTTGTTGAGGCCTATGAAGAAGTAGCCGCACGTTTAGGTATTGATCTGTCTGACATCTGAGATAGCAGTAAATTAAAAAACCGGACATAGAGTCCGGTTTTTTAATTTAATAGTATTATGTTTGGACACTTCAATCATGGATTTATTATTCAGATAAGTATAATTTTTTACCCAGTAATTTAACGGCTCTGATAACACTGTTTTAATTTTTGATAATCATAATAAAAACTTGTGGGTTGGTAACGTGCATAATTGCAAGCTGGTTTAAATAAAGTTTCTTTTTCGTTATAAAGCATTTTTACTAGCGTATGGCCTTGAGGATTTTGATAAATATCCCACTGTATATTGGCGGCCATAGGTGAAACTGTTTCGCCCCGCCATGTGCTGGTAGCATAACTATAAGTCTGATGCAGGGCTAAAGGTTGCATCATACTATGCAGATCAAGACTGGTCGCAAGCGGAATAATAATTTCTGCATGGGCAAAACGTAAAACAGCTTTATAAGGTTGTGTTTTCTCAATGACCTGATCAATTTGCTGAAATAAATCCTGTTTTAGGCCATATGCTATTTTACTTGTTACCTGATTTGATTCTAAAAAGCTTGGTCCTTTTTCATAAAAGTCATGAGCATCATTAAATTCAGCGTAAAACCTGGCAGCATTTAAAGGCATGTATTTAGCAAAGTCTGTTCCTCGTAATTCACTTTGCATTCCACCTGAAATCGAATAAAGCTCATACAGATAAGCTGCAGCATCTACCGTGCTTGCGATTGTATTTTTACCCTTACCCTTTTCTGTAACTTGCTCCCCTGCAGGAGTAGTGACCGTAAATGAGCCTGTATTACTGAAAATATAGTCAGGTAAACCGAGCTTTCGAATAAAATCTGCCTTAAAGATGGGTTCGAGTACAGTTAATGCAACTGCCTCAGCCTGAGTATGGTTAGATAATTCATCAAGTTTCTTGTTCAAGTCATCATTATTTTCTTCAAACTGTTGATAGGTCTGACTCGCCTCATAAATTTCCTGTTGATGAGGGTTAAGTGCTTTAATTAAATCTTCCTCTGCATTTAAGCGGTGAAAATAAAGCTTGAAGCGGTCGACTCCACCTTCTTCAATGGTAGGAGAAATAGTACTGGTCAGACTGGTATAGGAGTCAGGTTCTATTTTATTTTTAAGCTCACTTCGCTGCTGAATTAATTCAGCTGTGAAAAATTTTGCACTATCGACTGCCCGGTCCACTCCAGAACTTTGTATCCAGATTGAGGCATCCTGATTAAACAAGTTTGGTAAACGCTGCAGTAACCGGTCAGCAATTCCACGATGTTCCAAAATACCTGTCACAGTTTCATTACCGTAACCAAACTGGCGAATACCTTCTACCCCATAGCCTAAAAGTATATTAGCTTGCATCATAGTTTCCAGGTCTTTACCCAGTTGTTCCCCTAAAGGAGTTAAGGCATTTTCCGCTTTCGCCTGTTTCCATAAATGATATAAGGCCAGATCATACTTAAGGCTTGATAACCCTCTTGATCCATGACGTGCAACCATTTCTGTAAAAACAGGCTGAAAGCCTGAAGGAACTGGCTCGTAACTTTTTAAATCCTGTTGTGGCTGATAAGGAGTTTTAGTTTGATAATATTTTGACTCAGTATGATTTGAAGGTGGTATGACTAAATTTTTACTAGTTTCATCGTTACAGGCAACCATAAATAAATTTAAAGCTAATATACTGATTTTAAATATTTTATTCATATAATTTAAATAATAGATAAGGAAATGCTGGGTATAATAATTTAATGTTATGTCAATTTTATTACTAACTTTAAAAGAGGATCTCTACTAGAATATTCTGTTAATTATTTTATAATTGGGTGAATAGTATTGATTAAATATTTTCCATTAAAATAAGAAGTTAATTTTTAAAATAGAAATTTAATATTTAACTGTAAAGCAGCGGTAGGAAATTTATAAAAAAATAATAGAAAAGCTATAAGCTAATATTTATAGAGTGGCTTTTAAATATTAAGTAAAAGATAAAAATAGTGATTTATAAAAATAAAAATGGAGCCAAGACTCCATTTTTATATAAAATTTATAATATTAGGTTTACTTAGCGAACAACTTTTGCATGAGGGTCATGGTGCACTGTTTTACCCAGTTTAGTACCCGTATAAATTAGATAAAGTGCGGACAAACCAACCAATACATAAATAATTCGGGATAGAGCACTCATTTCACCAAAAATTGCAGCAACTAGATCAAAATTAAATGCACCAACCAGGCCCCAGTTAATTCCACCAATAATTGTTAAAGCATATGCAATCCAGTCGATTGTATTAAGTCTCATAGGTTACTCTCCAGCCATCTATTTGATATATTTTAATTATGAGAATTTAATTAAATTTAATATGTTGTTTTGATGCTAAAAAGCTGTTTTCTATGTTGAGCTAGTGTCATTTTATAGAGTTTAAATTTTAACTAGGTTACTTTTATTTGTACAATTAGTGTTCAATGTAAACTTATAAAAATTGAGTTTTTTAGCTATAAAAAAATACTATTAAATATTTTATATAATTTAAATTCCTTATATAGAGTGCCTAAAGATTAAGAATCTTGGAGTTTTCTATTTAAAAAATTTATCTCCAGCCAATTAATAACTTAGACTATTAAAATTAAGAGAATAAATACCTTTAAAATATTTAATAAATTTTTTTCTTTTTTATATAACCCATTGAGTAAATAAAAATATACTGAAAATAAAAATGGCTTATCGGAAGACTCAACTTATTCAAAATAATATCTAGAAAAATAGGCTGAATATCATTAACAGACTCTTTAAATCCTAAAAACAAGAGCCCGGGTTCGGGCCTTGATTTACTGTTGCTGTTGTTGCTGCCAGCGGCGCTGTTGTAGCTTCTCACCTTCTACTTCCCGCTTATTACGTGCCGACTCATACAATTGAGTACCTTTTAGCTCAGGGGGCAAGTACTCCTGTAATACAAAATGCTCCGGATAATCGTGCGGATATAGATAATTCACCCCATAACCTTGATCTTTCATCATTTTGGTAGGCGCATTTCTTAAATGTAGGGGAACAGGCAGGTTGGCAGTTTTCTCGGCCAAGGCCAAGGCTTTATTAATTGCCAGATAAGTACTATTACTTTTCGCACTGGTGGCCAGATATACTGCTGTCTGACCTAAAATAATCCGTGCTTCAGGCATACCCACTGCCTGAACTGAACGGAAGCATTCTCCAGCCAGTAAAAGTGCATTCGGATTAGAATTGCCAATATCTTCTGATGCTGCAATCAGCATACGGCGAGCAATAAATACCGGATCTTCTCCACCTTTAAGCATCCGGGCCATCCAGTACAAAGTTGCATCCGGATCACTTCCCCGAATTGACTTAATAAATGCTGATACTAAATCATAATGCTGTTCACCGGATTTGTCGTAACGTGCGATATTCTGCTGTGCAACCTTAACCACGATGGCATTATTAATTATATTTTCAAGGCCGGATTCAAAGGTACTGGCAATCAGATCAAGTAGATTGAGTGCTTTGCGAGCATCTCCAGCAGCAAACTGGATGAGTGCATCATATTCTTCAATCTGGATATGCCGTTCTTTTAAAAATTCATCTGTTTGAAGTGCTTTATCAAGCAAGGTTTGAATAGATTCGCTATCAAGAATATTTAAGGTATAAACCTGGCAGCGTGACAAAAGCGCACCATTTACCTCAAAAGACGGGTTCTCAGTTGTCGCTCCGATTAAGGTAATTTTACCTTTCTCTACCGCATTTAATAGCGCATCCTGCTGAGACTTGTTAAAGCGATGAATTTCATCAATAAAAACTACAGGTGTCAGCAGATCGCCACTTTCAGCAATAATTTCCCGTAGTTCTTTAACCCCAGTATTGAGCGCTGAAAGGCTAATAAAAGGTCGATCTACAGCCTGTGCCAGAAGCAAGGCAATAGTAGTTTTACCCACACCCGGTGGACCCCAGAAAATAATAGAAGGCAAATGCCCCTGATCAATCATCTGCCGTAAAGGTGCCTGCTCACCGAGCAGATGATCCTGTCCGATAATTTCTGAGAGGTCACGTGGACGCAGACGTTCAGGTAGAGGGATTTGAGTATCTGACATATTCTTTTTGCATTACTGTATAAGCTTTTATAGTAGCGTATTTTCAGGCTGCTGCACGGCAGTTTTTAAGCAGTACTGTATATAAGTGCGGGGCAAAAATAGCAAATATTCTGGCTAAAATATCAGCTTCATACCCGGATGCTTCATACGCCAGCCGTTAGTTTCAAAAGTTTTGCATTTTTGCCATCCTCAATAACCCAGATCGAATCATCCTGAGCTTCCTGTAATCCCCGAATACGTTCTTTCATATCAATACGCTGAATTTCTTTCGCCGGGTTTTGCTCCAGGTCTACGATGATCAAAGCCTCTGAAGACAGCCCTCCAATCAGTGCCTTCCCCTGCCACTTGGGAAATTGCCGGCCTTGATAAATCAGCAGACTCGAGGGAGAAATGACAGGTGTCCAGCTTAGCTCGGGTTTTTGAAATTCAGGTCGGGTTGAATGGTCAGGAATCGCTTTACCATCATAATGATCTCCATTGGAAACGATGGGATAACCATAATTTTTCCCCTTTCTAATCAGGTTCAGCTCATCCCCACCTTTCGGTCCCATTTCTACGACCCAGAGCTGATTTTTAGCATCAAATGCAATCCCAAGCGGATTTCGATGGCCGAGTGACCAGATCTCGGCGGTTACTCCACCCTGCTGTGCAAATGGATTATTACTGGCCGGCGTACCGTCATCGTTTAGACGCAGTACTTTCCCAAGATTAGATTTCATATCCTGTGCCGGCGTAAACTTCTGGCGCTCACCTGAGGCAATCCAGAGTTTTCCTTCATGGTCAAAAGCCAGACGATGACCATAATGGCCTTGCCCCGAAACTTTTGGTATCTGACGCCAGATTACTTCATGGTTTTTTAAAGCTGGTGCTGCACTGTTCAGGTCCAGCCGGGCTCTGGCGACAGCTGCTCCCTGTCCTCCAGGACCTTTTTCCGCATAACTATAGTAAACCCACTGGTTTTGATTAAAATTTGGATGCAATACGATATCGCCCAGACCGCCTTGCCCACCGTATGCTACTTCAGGCAGACCTGTGATATTTACTGTACGTTTTGTCAGCGGGTCAAATAGCTTGAGCTGACCTTTTCGTTCAGTGACCAGTAGTCGCTGGTCAGGTAGGATAGCGAGTGCCCAAGGTTCATTAAACTGGGTAATTTGCTGTACTTTAAATGTCTGTAACTGCTTAGAAGTTGAAGTCTGGTCAGCCTGTTGATGGCTTTCCGGAGTATTAGTGTGTCCCTGATTTGAATTACAGCCATACAAAGTAAACAGGCTAAAGAATAGTACGGATGTTATGCGGAATTTATTGTTATACATCACTTCTCTCTTAAATTCTGACTATATTTTCCATCATACAAATGAATGAATATATCTGTCCGATTTAATCAAAGTATTGCTTTACCAAATATTTCCTTTTGATTTGGTTAATTTTCAGGGAAGTCAAAGCTTATGGTTCAGGGTGCTTAAGGCCAGAAACAATTTTGCAGTCCTGAATAGTAAGGTCAGCCCGACAGGTCTGGCGCAGCTGTTGTAACTTTGTACGAAAATTTTCAAGGCGTTGAAGTTTTTGTTCAATATGTCCCAAATGATCTTCTAGCAGTTGATCAACTGTATTGCACTGTTGTTGCGGCTTTTTCAACAGTTCAGTCAGCTGCCCAATTTCTTTAAGTGACATTCCCAGTTCACGGCAATGCCGGATGAAGATAAGCTGTTCAAGCGCAGTGTCATCATAATAACGATAGTTATTATTACCCCGTAATGGCAGCGAAAGCAGATTTTTCTTTTCATAAAAGCGGATACTGTCTACCGAAATTTTACTTTTCCTGGCCAGTTCACCAATCGAATACAGCATACATTCCCCTCTTGACTCTGGAGTAACTCCAGACTTTTTAATTATTCTATCTGATCTTTCAGGAGTTAAATAATGGCAGGTTGCTGTAGTTGTCAGGAAACACAGGCCAAAAGCCGTAAATTCAGAAATGCGCTGTGGATAGCCCTATTTTTAAATTTCACTATGTTTATTGTTGAGGTTACAGGTGGAGCACATACAGGTTCCACTTCACTCTGGGCTGATGCACTGGATTTTGCAGGAGATTCTTTCAATTACCTGATTTCTATTTTTGTACTGGGTCTTGGATTATACTGGCGCGCAACAGCTGCCCTGTTAAAAGGACTGATGATGCTGGTTTTTGCTTTCATTGTTCTGGGCAAAGTGGTCTGGTCCTATATACATGGTGTACCACCAGAAGCGATTACTATGGGTATTATTGGTACATTTGCACTGATCGCGAATATCCTGACTGCCCTGATTCTATATGCTTTTCGGGATGGCGAAGCCAACATGAAGTCAGTGTGGCTGTGCAGTCGTAATGATGCAATTGGTAACGTTGCGGTAGTTCTGGCAGCTGTAGGCGTATTTGGAACACAGCAGGTCTGGCCAGATTTAATTGTAGCCTTAATTATGATTTTACTTGGCTTAAGCTCCAGCCTTACTATTATCCGGACCTCATGGAAAGAACGGATTCAGGCCAAGCTCGGATGAGATAGAATAAAAGAGAAGCTTGAGATACTTCTCTTTTATTTTTAATTTAACGTACCCAGCGCACGATATATTCTTCTATCTGGTCTTCCTCAATGTCCAGTTCAGAAATACAGCGGCCGGCTGCCGATTTTTTGGCTTTCATCACACTTTGGCGGCTACCGGTATTCAAATAGTGCCACGAAGGCAAATTTTTACCTTCAGACAGACGGCGATAAGCACAACTCGGAGGTAACCAGTGAATTGTAGCGAGCTTTTCTGGAGTCAGCTGGATACAGTCAGGAACCTGCTGTTTCCGGTTAGTATAATCACTGCACCGCGCTGTCTTGCAGTCCAGTAATTTACAGGCAACTTTGGTATAGGCAACCTCTTGGGTCTCTTCATCTTCAAGTTTGACCAGACAACACAAACCACAGCCATCACAAAGCGCTTCCCACTCTTCCGGGCTAAGTTGTTCAAGTGGGTAGACTTTCCAAAACTGTGGACGCAAATGCTTCACCATAATACTTCATACAAATTTACTACCTGAACAGTATATCATTGTGTGTTTTGACTTTTAAAAAATACATCTCTCACAAATCATTTACTTAACGCAATACCTGGTATAATTTTTAAACACAAAGCTCACACTTATATTTTATTTTGCTCTCTATACTAAAAACACATTAATAAAAAATTATGGAGATAAATTATGTTTCGTTGGGCGATTATTTTTGCGGTGATTGCACTAATTGCAAGTCTGTTAGGTTTTGGTGGCGTAGCAGGCTTATCTAAAGACTTTGCAGTGATTCTGCTTGTGATTGCAGTTATTCTGGCAATCGTTGGTTTTATCTCACGCGGCCGAGTATAAATATATATTCATCGTGTTATAAAAAAGAAGGATTTATCCTTCTTTTTTATTTTTTCATCTTATTAAAAACATAAATTTTCACATTTCTTCTTTCATATTCTTTTTCTTTTCAGTCATTTTAAATATTTTTTATGATTTAATCAGGTCATTCTCTTAAGTTTATACAAGGATTGATCAGAATGACTTCAACAATCAAAACCCGCGAAATTCATTATAACGCAGCAGATGGTACCAATTTAGTTGGCTATTTTGCTGCGCCAGAATCTGATGCACCAGTAGCGGGTGTGATTGTAGCGCCAGAATGGTGGGGCAGAACTGAATATACTGAACAACGTGCCCGTGAGCTGGCTGAGCATGGTTATGCTGCACTTGCAATTGATATGTATGGTGACAAAAAGGTAACTACCGATGCGGGCCAAGCCAATGAATGGATGACTCAAACTTTTCAGGATCCGGACACAATAGTGACTCGTGCGTCAGCTGGCCTAAAGGCTCTGGCTGAACAAAATGAAGTAAATCCGGATAAACTGGCAGCAATAGGCTTTTGCTATGGGGGCAAGGTCGTCCTTGATCTGGCACGCTCAGGTGCACCACTTAAAGCCGTTGCTACTTTTCACGGTAATCTCTCTGCAAAAGAGCCGGCACAGCGTGGAAAAATTCAGGCTGAAGTTCTGGTATTGCACGGTGAACTCGACAGCATGGTCACTCTAGATGATGTAGCCAGTTTCAAGCAGGAAATGCAGGCAGCCGGTGTAGAGCATGATGTTATTGTATTTGAAGCAGCAAAACATGGTTTTAGTAATCCATTAGCCGATGAACGTGCCCGGGTCAATGGAGTAGATCTGGGCTATAACGCAGAAGCAGAGCGACAAAGCCTGAAGGCCATGTATGATTTGCTACAACGTCACCTTTAACCTATAAAAGATTAAAACCGCAGTAAGGTGCTGATTACCTTACTGCATAGATTCAACCTATAAATAAAACGATGAGGGTATAATCATGATTGAAAATAATTGTCCATATTGTGACTTTGATGAATATGATGTGATTGATAAAAATGACTTTGGTGCCATTTTGCCTGAGCCAAAACCGTTATCTAAGGGACATTCTGTTATTATTCCCCTGCGCCATATCAGTTCATTTTTCGATGTCACTGATAAAGAACGTAAAAGTCTGATGTCGCTTCTGGAACTGGCGCGTAATGAACTTAAAATTCGTCATCAGCCTGAAGGTTTCCATATCGGCTTTAATGATGGTTCTGTCTTTGGAGAAGCTTCCCAGCATCTCCATATCCATATTATTCCACGCTATGCGGGTCAGGCTTTAAGACTGGACGAGCGCTGGGGAATACTGGACGAAGAATAAATGAGTAGATGATGCCTAGGGCATCATCTTTTATCCTGGTTACTGGGTTTAATGATTTCTGCCGTTTACTATAACGGTGCTATTTATCTTTAATACTTAATCTTTAAGCTGTTTAAAACACCTGCCATGAAACAGCCTTTTTCCAACTAAAAAATCTATTCTCGCTGTAGTTCAGCTATAATCTCCAAGTAATTCCTGCCTGAAATTTATATGTCCGAATTTTCCTTTTCACATGCTTTACTTGAATGGTTTGATGTTCATGGCCGGCATGATCTGCCTTGGCAAGTCAGTGATGATCCCTATAAAGTCTGGGTTTCAGAAATTATGCTTCAACAAACCCAGGTTAAGACTGTGCTGCAATATTTCGAACGCTTTATCCAGCGGTTTCCTACCGTAAATGACTTGGGACTGGCTAGTTGGGATGAAGTAGCTCCATACTGGGCTGGACTGGGCTATTATGCACGTGCCCGAAATCTGCATAAAGCAGCTGGAATAGTTAGCCATGAAGGCAAATTTCCAGACAGTCTTGACGGCTGGATTGCTTTGCCCGGTATAGGCCGCTCGACAGCAGGCGCACTAATGTCACTCGGATTGCGCCAGTATGGTGTCATTATGGATGGCAATGTTAAACGGGTACTGGCACGCTTTTTTGCAATTGAAGAAGATTTGAGCCAGCCAGCGCAAGAACGCAGACTCTGGAAAATGGCAGAAGAGCTATGTCCGACTGAACGCAACCATGATTATACGCAAGCTATCATGGATCTGGGTGCTACCATTTGTACCCCCAAAAAACCGTTATGCCTTTACTGCCCGATGCAGCAGCACTGTCTTGCCCATCAGCAGGGGTTAGAAACTGAATTGCCTTATAAAAAACCAAAAAAGCCTGTGCCGCTAAAACAGGGCCATATTTTATTATTGCAAAGCCAAGATCAATGGTTATGGCAGCAGCGGCCAGCTAGCGGTCTCTGGGGCGGCTTGTATTGTCTGCCTATAATTGAAGATAAGCAGCAGTTTTCTCAGCTGCTGGCACAATATGATTTAAAGCAGAAACAAACGCCCATTCAGATTACACATGGCTTCACTCATTTTACCTGGCTGCTGGATACCTATCTGTTCCACGTGGAACCAGAACAACGTGAGTTTCTACAGACTGAACTGGGTGGTGAATGGCTGAGTCCTGAACAGGCTCTAATGCGTGGTCTGCCAACGGCTATGAAAAAATTGATTCAGCTTATCGAGTGATGACATACTGATTACTGTCATTTTATAAACTTATTTAATCAAGGAAGTCGTGTGTCACGTTTTGCCGGTTATATTTTTTTAAGTTTGTGTTTTATCTTGATAGCGGCCTGTACCTCTGCGCCGAAAAAACCTTCTACCCTACCCGCTGCCCAAGTAAGTAAACTTCATCGTATGCAGCTTGCTTCGCGTTTGCCGGTTCCAGTGAAGAGTGTTGAGCGTCAACAACTCAGTGATACCTGGGGAGTGTCACGTAGTAAAGGACGCACTCATGAAGGTATTGATATTATGTCTCCACGCGGTACAAAAGTTTATAGTGCCACAGAGGGGCTAATCGCAGATCTGCGCAATAACAATCTTGGAGGTAAAGTCATCTGGATTTTGGGACCAGGTGGCAGCTGGCACTATTATGCCCATCTTGATGGGCACAAGCGAGGTCTGGAAGTCGGTGATTATATTAAAAAGGGACAGCTCATCGGTTACGTAGGCAATACTGGTAATGCCCGTCATACAGCCCCTCATCTTCATTATGGAATTTATCTGCAAGGCAAAGGTCGTGGTGCAGTGAATCCATATCTGTATCTGCGTTAGGAAAAAAATATGTCAGAAGCTTTAATTCAACGGCTGGTCGAATTTGCAGAATCTGGAAACCAGCAGAAAATTGTGCTGGCCGGACAGAGTTACCAGGGCTGGATAATGGAAATTACTGAAGATGCGCTGATGATCAGCACAGGTTTTAATGATAAGAATGGTAAAGATTGCTGGCTAAAGTTTGACGATCTTGCTATTGCCGAACTATATTTTTGGAATAATCTTACCAGTGAGTGGATAAGATTTACTATTTAAGAACCTTAAGTTAAACCACTCAGGAAGCACCATGATGACCCCTCAGCGCTGCGGATGGTGCTCGGATGACCCGCTTTATATTGCCTATCATGACCAAGAGTGGGGAAAACCTGAATATGATGAGCAACGCCTATTTGAAATGCTGTGTCTGGAAGGTCAGCAAGCCGGCCTCTCCTGGATTACCGTTTTAAAGAAGCGCGAGGCTTATCGGCAGCATTTTGTTCAATATCCGATTGCTGAGATTGCCGGCTTGAGTGATGAGTCGTTACAGCAAAAAATGCAGGATTCAGGTCTTATCCGTCACTTGGGCAAGTTGAAGGCTATTCGTGACAACGCAGTTGCCTGGCAAAAACTTAAAGCTGAAGTCGGTGATGTAGGCCACTGGTTATGGCAAGTTGTCGATGGTCAACCTTTATATCGAAATGTAACAGATTTTCGTCAGGCTCCTGCCCAGACAGAGACCAGTCTTGCACTTTCAAAAACTTTAAAAAAATATGGTTTCAAATTTGTTGGACCGACGACCTGTTATGCTTTTATGCAGGCAGTCGGTATGGTTGATGATCATGAAAATAGCTGTAAATTTAAGTCTAAGCCAAACATCCGCTTTTCTGCCAAGGAGTTGTTATGAGTCAGAAGAATACTATTCGTGCCTATGCTGCCATGCAGCCAGGTGCAGCACTGGTTCCCTATGAGTTCGATGCCGGTGATTTACAGCCACATCAGGTTGAAGTCAAGGTTGAGTACTGTGGCTTGTGTCACTCTGATATTTCAGTACTAAATAATGACTGGGGCAGTTCGGTTTATCCGGTTGTGGCTGGTCATGAAATTATCGGTACAATTATTGGCTTAGGCTCAGAAGCCAGAGGCTTGCAACTGGGTCAACGTGTAGGTATCGGCTGGACAGCAGAAAGCTGTCAGCATTGTGATTACTGTATTGCCGGCGATCAGGTAATGTGTAATGGTGGTTCTAAAGCGACTATTGTTGACCATGCTGGCGGTTTTGCTGAAAAAGTTCGTGCCGACTGGCAATGGGCGATTCCTCTTCCCGATGATCTGGATCCACAAAGTGCCGGCCCCCTGCTCTGTGGCGGTATTACTGTATTTGACCCCTTATTAAAACATCAAATTCAATCTGTACATCATGTCGGTGTTATCGGGATTGGGGGCTTGGGCCACATGGCCATCAAGCTGCTTAAAGCATGGGGCTGCGAAATTACTGCCTTCACTTCCAGTCTGGATAAAACACCCGAGCTGATTGAAATGGGTGCAGACCACGTAGTAAACAGCCGTGATTCTGCGGCACTTAAAGACCAATACGGCAAGTTTGACTTATTGCTCAGTACCGTTAATGTCAGTCTGGACTGGAAATCCTATCTGCACACACTGGCACCACATGGTACCGTACATATGTTGGGACTCACCCTTGAACCGATGCAGGTACCGGTAGGAACCCTTATTGGAGGGAACAAATCAGTGACGGGCTCACCCACCGGTTCACCGGCGGCTTTGCGTCAGTTACTCAAGTTTGCAGCACGTAAAAATATTGCTCCACAGATTGAACTGTTTCCAATGTCACAGATTAATGAAGCTATTGAACGCCTGCACTCAGGTCAAGTACGTTACCGGGTGGTTTTAAAAGCAGATTTTGACTAACTGTCTGTGTTATCAAGTTTTTGTTTTACCCATTCTGCCAGTTTATCAATCGACTGGCAGATCTCATAACTTAAGCCATGTCCGGCATTTAGACGGATAAAATGCCGGTAGCGTCGGTCTTCTCCAAATACTTCTCCCGGTACAATATTAATGCCATGCTGCTGTGCAAAATGATACATTTCCAGTCCGTCAATCTGTACCGGAAATTCCAGCCATAGGGCATAACCACCCTCAGGCTGACTTAGTCCGATTTTAACGCCTTGAAAAGCCTTTAAAATATATTCCTGATATTGTCTTACCTGCTGCATAAGACGGGGGCGTAAACTATTTAAATGTTCACGGTAACTGCGGCTATATATCAGATCGGCCAGTGCAAGCTGCAATGGTGTATTGACGATGGCATTTCCATTTAATAACCCAATTCTAAAAGACTGTAGCTGCTGGCTGATACATACCCACCCAATGCGGTAAGCAGATGATAAAGACTTGGAAACTGAACCGCAGTAGATGACATAACCGGCCTGATCCCAGTACTTAATAGGTAATGGTCGTTCCAGATTAAAGCCGCATTCAGCATAAATATCATCTTCAATCACATAACAGCGGTAACGTTCTGCCAGCTGTGCAATCTGTGCCTTTTCTGTATTGCTTAGACAGTAGCCGAGCGGATTCTGGTAATTTGCAGTCATCAGGCAGGCCTTTACCTGCCCGCTTTGCATCATCTGTTCCAGCCGGTCCAGATCAACGCCTGCATGGCTGGCCGGTATTTCGATAATTTTACGCTTCAGACTGGCCAGTAGCTGTAATTGGCCATTAAAACTTGGAGTTGGTACCAGAATGCTATCACCCACTTCAGTAAGCTGCTGAATAATGAGTGATAACGCAGGCATACAGCCACTGGTAATTAAAATATCCTCTGGCTGAATATACAGGCCATCTTCTGCCCAGTGTTCGCTTAAAGCCTGACGTAACTTTTTATGGCCCTGCCGGTCACTGTATAGAAAGTCTTCCGGCTGGCTATGCTTGAGCGCACGCTGGATCGAACGGCGCAAAGCCTCTACAGGTACCAGTTGTGGTGATAGCTGGATAGCNNATTACTGACATCACGCGGTCTGGACTGGAAATCTAAATGACGGGGTAACGGGTTTTGTAATGACTGCCCTTTTACAAAATAGCCAGATCTGGGCCGTACATAAATTAAGCCTTGAGCTTCCAATAATTCATAACAGCTTTGTGCAGTGCTCAGGCTCACTTCATGCTGCCGGGCAAAATCCCGAAGAGAACTGAGCCGCTGATCGGCTTTTAAAGCTTGGCTGTGAATTTTTCCAGCCAGCTGACTGGCAAGAAGTTGGTAGTGAAATGCCATATCTGTACTGCTTTTTTAAATTTTTTTGTGTCTGTAATGCTCTATAGCACAGGTTTAAGCTGAAAAAAATTAAAATTGAGCAAAACTTGATGAAAACTTGCACTTTATTATTTATTTGTCTATGGCTAGCAGCTTGCCAGCCACAATATCAGCAGAATACTTCTCAAAATGCACTGTGTCAGACATTAATTGGGGGTTATTTAAAAATGCAGTCACTGCCTGGCTATCAGCTCTGGAAAATTACAGCACTCCCTTCCAGCACAGAGTGGCATTATCTTTATAAGAAACCTACTGAAAACGGGCTGATTATGACAGGTCTACTCCAACCTAAAATCGAGTTTGTCTGTTCACAACAGCAGCAGCATTTGCGACTCGAATTATTGCAGACATCCAGACAGCTCAGGCTCCCATTATTTGAGCTCCGTTTGCCTGTGCCAGCCTCTCAGGCAAATGGTTCAAAATGAAAACCCGAGCTTAATTCCTGTACCAGATATTCGATCAGCAGCCTGACCCGTTTTGGTAAATGTTCCTGCTGATAATAAACCGCATGAATAGGCTGATAATGTAATTCAATCTGGTCTTCAAACAAGGCAACCAGTCTGTTCTGGGCCAGATCCTGACCCACCAGAAATTCAGACAGGCAGGTAATTCCATGATGCAACAGGGCCAGCTGCCGTACAGTCTCACCATTAGATGCCCGAATTGGTGCAGTTGCGGTAAAGTATTCATTACCCAGTTTGAGAGGCCAAGTGTTCAAATGCTTGGGAGAACTAAACCCGATTAACTGATGCTGCAATAGCTCCCCAGCAGTTTGTGGAGTGCCATACTGTTCCAGATAAGCGGGACTAGCAACTATATATAAGCGGCTTTGAGTGAGTAAACGGGCATGCAGACTTGAATCATGCATCTGACCAAAACGGATAGCCACATCGGTCCGATGTTCTAAAAGGTCAATAATCTGGTCATGGCTGTTCAGTTCAATTTCAATACACGGATAGCGCTGCATGAATTTCTGCATGAGTGGGGCAATTACATGCAGCACAAAGGGGGTGGCCGAGTCGATCCGGATTTTACCGGAAACCTCGTGGTCAGATTTAAGCAGCAGCTCTTCAGCATCGTTCAGCTCATTGATAATCTTGCGTGCACGCTCTAGAAACAGCTGGCCTTCCTGTGTCAGCGAGAGCTTGCGGGTAGTACGTTCCAGTAACGTAACGTTTAACTTACTCTCCAGACGCTGCAAAATACGGCTTAATCCAGAAGTTGACTGGCCGAGCTGTTCAGACGCCTTAACAATCGAACCACTATCCACAATACTGACAAAAACCTGCAGCTCTTCAAAAGTAGATTTCATCACATCCAATTAATGACAAATTAACAATAATATTTTGCAGATTATCTACTTTTTTAGCAACAAAGCTTCCGACAAAATAATCTTAACTATTTAAAAATATGATCGAGGTTACGATGATTATTCCTAAAATCGGTGTAGGTACCTTTCGCCTGTCTGGCCAAGCCGTCATTGATTCAGTCAGCCAGGCACTCGACGTTGGATACCGGGCGATTGATACAGCCCAGATTTATGGTAATGAAGCAGAAGTCGGTACAGCCATACAGCAAAGTAAGGTCTCCCGACAGGAGCTTTTCTTAACCACCAAGATCTGGACTGAAAATTATGCACCAGAACGGATGATTTCCAGCCTGAAGGACAGCCTGCACAAGTTACAGACAGATGCTGTGAACTTGACACTCATTCATTGGCCAGCACCCGGTCTGGGCTACTCTGCTGCTGAACTGGTGCAGAGCCTGTATCAAGCCAAAAAGTTGGGACTCACCGAACATATTGGTGTGTCCAATTTCAATATTGCCCAGACAGAAGAGGCGATTGCAGCAGTTGGACCAGACCAGATTGTAACCAACCAGATCGAGCTAAGCCCTTATTTGCAAAACCGTACATTAGTGCAATATCTGCAGAGCCAGAATATACAGGTTACCTCTTATATGACACTGGCTTATGGCAAGGTGCTGCAAGACCCTGTTCTTATGCGTATTGCAGCCTTACATGAAGCGAGTACCGCCCAGATTGCCCTGGCATGGGCTATGCAGCCGGGCTTTTCAGTAATTCCATCTTCTACCAAGCGTGAGCATCTGCTCAGTAATCTAGAAGCCCAGAAAATTCTGCTGAGCCATGAAGAAATGCAGAAAATCGCCGAACTTGAACGTAATGGACGGGAAATCAGTCCGGAGCAGCTGGCACCAGTATGGGATTAAGTACGGATGAAAATTAATTTTCCGCTGCTTGCCCTTGCAGTCGGTGCGTTTGCGATTGGTACAACCGAATTCTCGCCAATGGGACTGTTACCTGATATTGCCGGGGATCTTGATGTTTCTATTCCGAGAGCTGGTATGCTGATTACTGGTTATGCGCTGGGCGTAATGCTTGGCGCTCCAGTGATGACTTTATGGTTTAGCAGCTTTAGCCGCCGTAAGGCACTTATTCTACTTATGGCTATTTTCACTATAGGTAATTTGCTGGCAGCAGTTTCTACCAGTTATATGAGTCTGATGTGTGCACGTCTTGTCACCAGTTTAAACCACGGTGCATTTTTTGGAATCGGGTCTGTAGTAGCCGCCAGTGTCGTTCCGGTCCATAAACAGGCCAGCGCAGTAGCAGCTATGTTCATGGGTTTGACTGTTGCCAATATTGGTGGTGTCCCTCTGGCAACCTGGGTTGGACAAAATATTGGCTGGCGAATGTCCTTTCTGGCAATTACCGGTCTTGGTCTGCTGACGATGCTATCTTTATGGAAAGCTTTACCTAAAGACCATAGAGGTAGCAAACCTGATGTAAGAGCTGAGCTGAAAGTATTGACACGCAGACCGGTCGTACTGGCAATGCTGACCACAGTATTGGCCTCTGGTGCAATGTTTACCCTGTATACCTATATTGCCCCGAGCCTGGTTGAATTTACCCAAGCATCTCCGGGATTCATCACTTTGATGCTGGTACTGATTGGTATAGGTTTCTCAATCGGTAACCATTTAGGCGGAAAATTTGCTGACCTGTCTCTGGACAAAACCCTAATTGGTTTCTTTGTATTGCTGATTGTCAGTATGCTGCTCTTTCCATTACTGGCAAAAAGTCCACTGGGGACAGCAGTCGGACTGGTGATCTGGGGCATAGCCACCTTTGCTCTGGTACCCCCTTTACAGATGCGGGTAATGTCAGCCGCTCATGATGCACCAGGACTTGCGTCCTCAGTTAATATCGGGGCATTTAATCTGGGTAATGCGCTTGGCGCTGTAGCGGGTGGTGCCGTACTTAGCATGGGCTGGAGTTATATGGCAGTGACGGTCAGTGGCGCAGTACTGAGCATAGTAGGCCTGCTTCTAGTATTCATCCAGAGGAAAGAACAACAGCCTTCCATAGCCTGTGAATCATAAGTGCTATCAATTTCAGCCTGTAATGCAGGCTGAAATGACTTTATTGAATGGCCACAGGAAGTTTGGCATTGATATACATGGGCCGTTCAAGCTCGGATCGCATGATTTTAAGCATTTGGTAAGGCTGCTGTTCCACAAACATGTTCATAAAACTGATGGGCAAACTGCCTTCCGGGTTTACATATCCCATTGTGGTGACTTTAACTTTATTTGCACCTAAACGCTGAAAAGTCCAGTCCCCCTGATAGTCTTGAAGACGTATATAGTCAGGCTGACTAAAACGGGAATCTGCCATACCCCGGTTACGGATATTCACTGTACCATTACGCTCTCTAGTAATTTTACTTTGAATAATAAGGTCACGATCTTTAAGCGGAAAAGGTAAGTCCATTACCACATGCAGCAAAAATCCTCCAGCTTGATCATCTCGGTTTAATATACTGATTTTCCCCATATAGGGGACCCATTGTTGGGCACGCTCAACATCCATAATTAGCGCAACAGCCCGTTCCAGGGGTACATTAAATACTGTCTCTGCCTTATAGGATGCAGCCGGGTTACGAGACGTCTGGTAAGTCCAGACCTTGATATTCTGTTTATTAATTTTTAGTCTGGCCTGCTCTGCCGAGGTAGATTGAGTAATTAACAGACTCAGTAACATCAAGCAAATATTGAATATAGTTTTCTTTCTCATTTTTATTTTTCATACTTTTTATATAAGTGTAATCAGGCCCCTTTCTTCCTGAAAAGGGCCATTAGCGCTACATCTGGATATTATTGAATCCAAGCACATCTTTCATATCATATTTACCTGCTTCACGTCCAACAACCCATGCGGCTGCACGTACTGCACCTGCGGCAAAATTCATCCGGTTGGTTGCCTTATGGGTCACTTCGACGCGCTCACCTTCCCCGATAAACATGACAGTATGCTCACCAACAATATCGCCACCACGAATGGTTTCAAAGCCAATAGTCTGACGCTCACGTGGGCCGGTATGGCCTTCACGCCCATAAACTGCCACTTCTTTTAAATTACGGCCTAAAGTATCCGCAATCGCTTCACCCATCATGAGCGCAGTGCCCGATGGAGCATCAACTTTATGACGGTGATGTGCTTCAATCACTTCAATATCAACCGTATCACCAAAGACTTTTGCTGCAAGCTCGAGCAGTTTGATCGACACATTGACTCCAACTGAATAATTGGCTGCATAAACTACAGGTGTCTGGCTAGCACTTTCTTCCAGTACGGCTTTTTGTTCATCATTCATGCCAGTGGTTCCAATAACCATTGCTACCCCTGCTTCACGGCAAAGTTTCAAGTGCTGTTCAGTGGCAGCAGGTGCCGTAAAATCAATGATTACATCACAGTCATTGAGCACGTCAGCCAGCTGTCCAGATACTTTGACCCCCAGCGTACCAATACCTGCCAGCTCACCCGCATCGGCTCCTACCAGTGAACTCTCTGGACGCTCTACTGCTGCTGCCAGCTGGTAACCTGCCTGCTGGATAGCCTGAACCAGAATCCGGCCCATACGGCCACCTGCACCTAAAACACCAATACGTGGAGTTGCTGACATAACATTTTCCCTGCAGTCATCTTTAAAATTGCTCTACTATAACAAAACTCTTCCCGCTCTCTGAAACTTGTCTGGAAAAATTATGGCTTAAAGTTCCTTTATAAAAATGAACCATTAAAAAAACAAGCAGTTCAAAGAAGAAGCAATATTTTTAGCTCATTCATGACTTTATTTATCCAGTTAACTGCTGAAAAATATTAAAAAATATTCAGACAATTTCGTATTTTTCACAATTCTTTAAACAAGCAGGCGCAGACTAGCCAGCACCATTGGGTGTCATCAAATAAGGAAAAAATATGCGCTTTCACTTTACGGGTTTGGGAATCGTTTTAATACTGTGTACGGGTGCAGTCTGGGCTGAGCCGGCAGTTCAAGCGGGCGATACACTGGCAAGTTTATCTACAGCACGCATCACGACGACTCTGCGCCAGACCTCTTTACCGTCTGGGATAGTACAGGTTCCGAATGAAACAGCTACAAGTATTGCAGTCGAGGAAATTGACACTATTATGCCCGATGAGCAGGCAAGTAGAGTACAGACACAGTCTTCTGAGGCACAGGTTACCCAGCAGAGTATAGTCCAGGCCTCTACCTCAGCCACTGGGCAGGAGGAACTGGTAAGCTGGAATGATATTGATGCTATACAGCCAGAATAAACTTGTGACTAAACAGACAGGTTTGTTAAGTATTTCAGATTATTTTAAATAAGAAAAAGCAGCTATGAAGAAAAGCTCCTCAATAGCTGCCCTTTATTTCAGAGCACCTGCTTAGTCAAACAGGCGATCAAAGAATGACTTTTTCTTCGGTGAAGACGTACTGTCTTCGCCATCAAAAGAGGCCTGCAATTCTTTTAGCAGTTCACGTTGATGGCTGGTCAGATTGACCGGGGTCTCAATCACGATACGGCAAAGCAGATCGCCTACCATGCTGCTTCGTACCGGACGTACGCCTTTACCACGTAAACGGAACAGCTTTCCGGTCTGGGTACCTTCAGGAATTTTCAGACTCACACGGCCTTCAAGTGTAGGAATCTGGATTTCCTTGCCAAGCGCTGCATCAGCAATGCTGACAGGCACATCCATATACAGATCAGCCCCATCACGCTGGAAGATTTCATGCTCACGCACTACGACTTCAACATACAGGTCACCTGACTGGCCATCACGAATAGCTTCGCCCTTGCCACTTAAACGTACCCGGTCACCATTATCCACACCTGCAGGAATCGTGACTTCCAGAGTCTGCTGACGGTCTGCAACACCGGAACCATGACAGGCATGACATGGGTTTTTAATAATTTTACCTTGGCCACGACAAGTGCTACAGGTCTGCTGTACAGAGAAAAAGCCCTGCTGCATCCGTACCTGTCCTGCACCGTGACAGGTTTTACAGGTTTCTACATCATTTGGATTCTTGGAACCCTTTCCATGACAGACTTCACAAGGCGCAGGCGCATTGAAAGTAATAGTTTTCTTGACACCACGTACTGCCTCTTCAAGTGTCAATTCCATCACATAACGCAGGTCGGAACCACGGCGTTGACGCTGCTGACGTCCACCACCACCAAAAGCCCCACCAAAGATATCACCAAACTGGCTAAAAATATCTTCAGCACTAAAACCGCCAAAGCCGCCGCCTGCGCCGCCAAAGCCGCCTTCAAACGCGCTATGACCCATACGGTCATACATACTACGCTTTTCGCTGTCAGACAGGACTTCATAAGCCTCTGAGGCTTCTTTAAATTTTTCTTCAGCTTCCGGGTTATCAGGATTTCGGTCCGGATGATATTTCATCGCCAACTTTCGGTAGGCTTTTTTAATCTCATCATCACTTGCGGTTTTGGAAACCCCTAAAACCTCATAATAATCACGTTTAGCCATGACTGGCGATGCTCCTCACGGAATTTTAATTTATACAACTGCCGTGTAAAATTGGGGATTAGGTACTGTTTTACAAGGGCAAAGCCGGTTTTTTTAAAAGACTTTAAAAAACTGCCTTGTAATTGAAGAACTTGGAAATACCTTTAATCCAGGCATTTAACAGGAACAGCCAGGCAATCGCAGTAAAGACGATGCCTAGAACTGTACAGGCTGTAACCCAAAGTTCGCTGTCCCAGTAAAAGAAAATCAGCGGAATAAACCATAGCGCTGCAAAAACTGTCATTCCCAAAAACAGCACTATATTTCGCATAATCCATAAGGCATGGGAATTAAGCCAGACTTCTGCATGATCGACACCAGCAACTTTGCGCGCCAGAATATAGGCAATGACTGCGGTAATGACACTAAATAATGCCAGAAACATGAAAACATACGAGATCGCAATATAACGGCGATGCTGTGCGAGTGTATCTTGCCTCATGGATTCTCTGACCTCATTCATTGCATGCATCAGTTATTTTTATGCAATGAAATTTGCTGTGTTATTTTGTGTAAAAGATAAGGTGTTACTATATTGAAGTTTTCAATATTTCGCACCTCATATTCAGCAAAAATTACTGCATATTTACGGTTTTTTCACCTTAAACCATGCTGCATATAAAGCTGGCAAGAAAAATAGTGTTAACAGCGTCGCAATAATCAGTCCACCCATAATCGCTACAGCCATCGGACCGAAAAAAATACTGCGTGATAGGGGGATCATGGCCAGAACCGCCGCCAAGGCCGTCAGAATAATAGGACGGAAACGCCGAACCGTCGCATCAATAATGGCATTCCAGCGATCATGACCGGCCTGTATATCCTGCTCGATCTGGTCAATCAGGATCAGAGAGTTACGCATAATCATGCCAGACAGGGCAATCGTGCCCAGCATGGCCACAAAACCGAAAGGTTTGTTAAACAGCAACAAAAAGATGACTACACCAATCAGGCCAAGAGGTGCGGTCAGAAATACTATCAATGCCCGCAAGATACTCTTGAGCTGTAACATCAGTAAAGTCATGACCACAGCCAGAAATAGCGGCATTCCTGCATTTACTGAACTTTGGCCACGTGCCGACTCTTCCACTGTCCCGCCAACTTCAATCAGGTAACCAGGCGGTAACTCGGTACGTAACTGCTCGATCTGTCCAGCCATTTCATTCACGACTGTTGCAGGTTGCTGCTGACTGCGTATGTCTGCCCGGACTGTAATGGTCGGTAAACGGTTACGATGCCAGATCAATCCCTCTTCAAAGCTGTAATCAATCTGGGCAATCTGGGCCAAAGGAATAGTACCCCCTTGACTGGTCGGTACGGCCAGGCTGGCCAATGAACCGACATCCACCCGTTCTGCCTGGTCTCCTCTTAGACGGATCTCAATCAGTTCACGTTTTTCCCGGTACTGGTCAATAGCCGCCCCGCTGATGGAACTGTTCAGGAATCTGGCCAGATCAGCACTGCTAATTCCCATCTGGCGAGCGCGGTCCTGATCAATATTTAAAATAATAGTCTTGCTGGGCTCACCCCAATCCAGATGTACATTGGTAGTATTTGGATTTTTACCAATGACCTGCGCTACACGCTGTGCCCACTGACGGACTAAGCTTAAATCCTCACCTGAAACCCGGTACTGAATCGGATATCCGACCGGAGGCCCATTTTCCAGTAATGACACCCGAGTACGAACTTCCGGTAAAAGTTTACGGATCTGCTGGTCCAGTGAGCGACGGATTTCATCCCGGTCATCCAGAGAAGAAGCCAGTACCACAAACTGGGCAAAGCTGGCTTGAGGTAACTGCTGGTCCAAAGGCAGATAAAATCGTGGTGAACCGGTTCCGACATAGGCTACAAAATTATCAATACCCTCTTGTGTGGAGAGGAATCTCTCGACCTTTTTGACAGCATTTTCAGTAGCAGTAAGCGAGGCACCTTCTTCAAGTTTTAAATCAACCAGAATTTCAGCACGGTTAGATGGTGGAAAGAACTGCTGTGGCACCAGTTTAAACATGAGGATTGACAGTATAAATAATCCCACTGTACTGATGATGACGGTCTTACGATAAGTTACACAGGTATTGACGAGTTTTCTGAACCGTTGATAAAAACCGCTCTGATAGGGATCATGAACTTCATCCAATATATGTACCGGTCTGACCGGCTCTGGTTCAGGGCGTTTGCGCAGCCGCGCCCAGAGACGCTGGTACCACGGTGCCCGAACCGGTAACTGATTAAAATCAGGTAAAAACTTCTCACCTAAGTAAGGAACAAACAACACTGCTGCGAACCAGGAAACAATCAGGGCAATTGTGACTACCTGAAAAATAGAACGGGTATATTCACCAGTACTTGAAGCAGCTGTGGCAATTGGTAGAAAACCGGCAGCAGTAATCAGTGTTCCAGTCAGCATTGGAAAAGCTGTACTGTTCCATGCAAAACCAGCAGCTTTTATACGGCTGTAGCCCTGCTCCATTTTAATAGCCATCATTTCGACAGCAATAATGGCATCATCTACCAGCAGACCTAAAGCCAAAATCAGGGCACCGAGTGAAATCTTGTGTAGTCCGACATCAAACAGGTTCATTCCGGCAAATGTCATCGCCAGCACAAGCGGTATAGAAAAAGCCACCACCAGACCGGTGCGAAAGCCCAGAGAGAAAAAGCTGACCAGCAGAACAATAATAACTGCTTCGGCCAGTACTTTCATAAACTCGTTAACACTACGTTTCACTGCAACTGGCTGGTCAGATACTTTTTGCAGTTGCATACCCAGCGGCAAGGTTTTCTGCAACCTAGCAAAGGTATTTTCCAGATTTTTACCCAGCGCCAGAATATCTCCACCCTTACGCATGGAAACGGCTATTCCAATTCCATTTTCACCCATAAAGCGCATCCGCGGCTGGGCCGGCTCACTAAAGCCGCGGTAAACCTCTGCCACATCAGATAACTGGATGGTCTGCCCGCCGACCAGTAACGGCATCTGTTTTAATTCTTCTACACTTTGAATCTGTCCGCTCACCCGTAGCTGGATACGATCAGTTCTGGTTTCAAAGAATCCGGCATTAGTAACACTATTTTGCTGTTGAAGGGCCTGCTGGATGGCAGTCACCGGGATGCCCAGCTGTGCCGCCTTGGTATTAGAAATTTCAACCCAGATTTTCTGGTCCTGCAGTCCGATCAGCTCAACTTTACCGACGTCCTTGACCCGCTGTAACTGTAACTGTAAACGGTCGGCATATTCTTTTAAAATGGCGTAGTCAAAATCTTTTCCGGTCAGTACATAGATATTGCCAAAGGTATCTCCAAACTCGTCATTAAAAAATGGCCCCTGTACACCTTGAGGTAATTGATGGCGAATATCACTGACTTTTTTACGCACGTTGTACCAGACATCGGGAATCTGGTCTGATTTGAGCGAGTCCTTGGCAATAAAGGTAACCATTGACTCGCCCGGCCGGGAATAAGCCATGATGCGTTCATATTGTCCCGTGGTCATCAGCTCTTTTTCAATACGGTCAGTAACCTGCAAGGAAACTTCTCTGGCTGTTGCTCCCGGCCAGTAAGTTTGTACCACCATAACCTTAAAGGTAAATGGCGGGTCTTCACTTTGTGCCAGTTTGGAATAAGAATAAATGCCGACAATACCCAGCAATATCATCAAATAAAGTACTAATCCTTTATGACGCAGTGCCCATTCCGACAGGTTAAACTTCATGGTTGTGCTCCTGCTGCAAGCTTCACCGGACGATTATTACGGTCTACCGGATGAATTCTCTGCTTGTCATGCAACAGGTGTACTCCTCCAATTACTACCCAGTCCCCAGCTTTGAGACCAGAAAGTACGGGCACAGAGTCCCGGCCATAGGCTCCGAGCTGAACTGGTACTTTATGTATACGCTGATCAGGCTGAAGAACCCAGATATAAGGCTGTTTTTCATGGGCAGATACGCTGGATAAAGGCACACTCAGGACATTCGGCTGACTATAGTCAAAAAATACCCGTGCGCTTTGCCCGAGCTGAATGGCAGATGGCCCTTCACGTAACGCAACTTTAACCTTGAAGGTACGTGACTCATCTGCTGCAGGTGAGATTTCCCGAACATAAGCAGCTAATCTGGCTTGTGGCTGTGACCAAAGGGTAACCCAGGCAGTCTGACCAACTTTTATAGCGCTGGTAGTCTGTTCGGGTATGCCGATAACTACGTCCCGGTCGCCATCAATTGCCAGCTGATATGCTACCTGCCCGGCTGCTACCACTTGCCCAACCTCAATATTACGTTCGGTAATTACGCCCGCTCGATTAGCCTGCAGCTGATTATAGCGGGTCTGGTTGGTACTGACCTGATAATTGGACTGGGCCTGACGATAGGCGGACTCAGCCGATTTATACTGGTTTTCAACCGCGTCATACTGGGAACGGCTGACTGCATTCATCGGCAACAGCTGTCTAAAGCGCTGTAATTCATCGGCCGCTATTTTTAAAGCAGCTTGAGCACTTTCCAGCTGAGCCCTGGCAGCATTACTTTGTAGTTGTGCATCACTCACATCCAGCCGGGCCAAGACCTGCCCTGCCCGGACTCGATCCCCTACCTCCGCCAGCCGGGCAGTAACCTGCCCGCCAACCCGAAAAGCCAGTGCTGTCTGCTGGCGGGCCTGAACCTCGCCGGCATAACTTTTCTGTTCATGATGCGTAGTCAAGGGCTGTGCGACCATTACATAAGGAATTTCTTCAGTTTGGGGAGCTTCCCGGCTACACCCCCCTAAATTCAGGTAACACATAAAAATCAGGCTCACCAGGGCGGATTTGGTTAAACTCATGCAAATTGCTCTTATTTCAGATTTATTTTTAAGGCAGAATAATGATCGCTATACTAAATTGTTTATTTTTTAATTAATATACCGTGCGGTACATAAATTAAAATATTTTTAATTCTTATTTTATTTAAAGTTTCTGGATAATGGTGTGCAAATAACAGCAGGTCGTCCTAAAGATTTGGAAAAACGAGCCCGGATCCTGGCCGCAGCCAAGTGTATGTTTTTAAAACAGGGCTATCACGGCTCCAGTATGAACCAGATTGCATCTGAAGCCGGTGTAACCAAGCTGACGGTCTATAATCATTTTCAGGACAAGGCCACTTTATTTACCTGTGCCATTGAAGAAAGTTGCGAGGAAGCGATACCGGCCCGCCAATTCAGTCTGCATGCACAAAGCCATTTTGCTAAAGAGCTGTATCAGGTCTGTAGCCGAGTATTACATCTAATTTACCTGCCAGAAGCGCTCAAGCTTGAATATATACTGCTGCAGCTGGCAGCCGAGCAGAGTCCTCTGGTAGAACAGTTTTTTAAGGCTTCGCATCAGCGCCTGACCAATAGCCTGACAGATTTCTTCCGCCAGGCTATTGAGTTGAGCTTTATTCAGCCAGCTGCCCCGGTCATGTATACCGAGCTATTACTTTCCCTGTTATTAGGTATCCGACATCAGCATGTATTACTTGGTATGCAGCCGGTCCCAGATCAGCAAGAATGTGACTGTATGATTCAGCAGTCCATTGAGCTGTTTTTATTACGCTATCAGGTTCGCTCATCTCCACCTTGAACCAGACTTCTACTCTATTTTAAAAATTTTAACTGTATTGCCTGTTATTTTTTGCACAAAAGATCAGGAATTCAAATTCTCTGTCTTGGCAAGTCACATAATCGCGGTATAGTCAAAAAGATATAAGGAAAACAGCCTCAGGAGAAAGGTGATGATTCAACAAATTGATGCCCCGTTACGTGAAGATGTCCGTTTGCTCGGTAATCTTCTGGGTGAAACCCTCAAACTGCATGCGGGACAGGATTTGTTTAATCAGATTGAACAGATTCGTGCTTTAGCTAAAGGTGCGCGTGATGGACAAAAAGAAGCAGAAAAACAGCTCGAAGAACTATTTTCAATATTAAAAGATGAAGAAATTCTGCCCCTGACCCGGGCTTTTTCCCATTTTCTGAACTTTGCCAATATTGCCGAGCAATATCATCTGGTCCGCAGCCGGAGACAGCATGAATTCGATGAAAATGCTCCTTCTCCAAACCCGCTTGATCACCTGTTTCAGAAATTTAAACAAAAAGATATCAGTGCTGATGCCCTCTACCAGCAAGTTTGTGAACTCAAGATCGAGCTGGTACTGACCGCACATCCTACAGAAGTCAGCCGCCGTACCCTAATTCAGAAATATGATGGAATCAACCAGTGCCTGTCGCGTCTGGACCAGCAAAAACTGACCCCTCATGAACGTCAGAGTGTACTGGATGAAATGAAGCAGCTGATCTGTTCAGCCTGGCAAACCGATGAAATCCGCCAGCATCGTCCAACCCCGATTGATGAGGCAAAATGGGGTTTTACCACTATCGAACAAACCCTGTGGAATGCTGTACCTAAATTTATTCATGAACTGGATCAGCTGGTACTCGAGCATTGTGGCCGACCTCTGCCGCTCGAAGTTGCACCTATTCGCTTTGCTTCATGGATGGGCGGCGACCGGGATGGGAATCCGAATGTAACCCATCAGGTTACACAGGAAGTTTTATGGCTATCACGCTGGCAGGCTGCTGATCTGTATGTACGTGATATCGAAGCCTTGCGCTGGGAACTTTCCATTCAGAACTGCTCCGAGGAAATGAGCGAAGCGTTGGGATATACTCACCCTGAACCCTACCGGGAATATCTGCGTCAAACACGCGAACGTTTACGCGCTACCCGTCACTGGCTTGCACAGAAATTACAGGGGCAAGATGCTGACGCCAGCCTTGTTATTCATAGTAAGGACGAATTACTCCAGCCTTTACTTCTCTGTTACCGCTCACTGATGGCCTGTAACCTGCCAGAAATTGCCAATGGCCGACTGCTGGATTTTATCCGTCGGGTTAACTGTTTTGGTATCGAACTCTTAAAACTGGATGTCCGTCAGGAGTCGGGCCGTCATCGCCAAGCCATCTCGGCCATTACTGAATACCTGGGTCTGGGCAATTTTGACACCTGGACAGAACAGGCACGCCAGAATTTCTTGTTGCAGGAATTACAAAGTAAACGGCCTTTACTGCCTAAACACTTCAATGAACCGGCACAAAGTCTGATCCTGCATCCCGATGTTCAGGAAGTGTTTGCGACCATGCAGACCTTGGCCGAACAGCCATCTGAAAGCCTGGGTGCCTATATTATATCCATGGCGGAGTACCCGAGCGATGTACTGGCCGTACTACTACTGCAAAAAGAAGCAGGTATACAACGACCATTGCGTGTTGTGCCCCTGTTCGAAACCTTAAAGGATCTGGATAGTGCAGCCGCTACGATGGCGACACTGTTCAATATGCACTGGTACAAACAGCACATTCAAGGTAAGCATGAGGTAATGATCGGATATTCCGACTCCGCAAAAGATGCCGGCTTTATGTCTGCCAACTGGGCACAATACCGTGCTCAGGAAGAGCTAACTGCGGTGGCCCGGCAACATGCTGTTCAGCTGACTCTGTTTCATGGTCGTGGTGGTTCTATTAGCCGTGGTGGAGCACCGACCCAGCAGGCTTTATTCTCCCAGCCGCCCGGTTCAATATCAGGGGCTATTCGGGTAACAGAACAGGGTGAAATGATCCGCTTCAAATTTGGTGTGGAAGGTATTGCCCTGCAAAATCTGGAAATTTATACCGCAGCAACGCTAGAGGCAACTTTATTGCCACCGCCAGAACCTAAAGCCGAATGGCGTGAACTGATGCATCGCATGACTGATCTTTCAGTACAGGTCTATCGCCAGACTGTACGGGAGAACCCACACTTTGTGCAATATCTGCGTACCGTAACTCCTGAGCTGGAACTACAGATGCTGCCGCTAGGCTCACGCCCGGCCAAACGTAAAGTCAGTGGCGGTATCGAATCCCTGCGTGCTATTCCATGGGTATTTGCCTGGACCCAGATCCGCTTGATGCTCCCTGCCTGGCTGGGTACAGGTGCTGCGCTGAATCAGGTACTGGATCAGGGCCAAAAAGGACTGCTGGATGAAATGTTACAGCAATGGCCTTATTTTCAGACATTGATAGACATGCTGGAAATGGTGCTGTCTAAGGCCGATGCCCATGTAGCGCTATATTATGAGGCTCATCTGACCGATGACCCTGAACTCAAAGCACTTGGACAAGAGTTGCGTCAGCGTCTGCAAGATGCTGTTCAGACTTTACTGGCACTCAAGGGCGAATCCAAGCTGCTCAGCCATAATGAAGTACTGGACCAGTCAATGCGGGTGCGTAAACCGTATCTGTTGCCCCTGCACCTGTTACAGGCCAAATTGATGAAACGCCGCCGGATCTATCTGGCTGAACAGCAACTTGAACATACACCGGTTGACCACGCCCTGATGGTCAGTATTGCGGGTATTGCCGCAGGTTTACGTAACACAGGCTAATCCATACTTTAGCAAATAGGTTTTAAACAAAAAAATCTCTGCCAGTAAATAAGATTTAATTTACTGGCAGATCAATATGTAGCTCTCATCCGTTTTGCCATTCCGATCAGACTCTATTAAAAAAATACTGCTTAAAACATATTATTTTTATCTCATGCAAAAATTATTTTTAAAGTCAATACTCTAAAAAATCATAAATTAATTGATTGATTTCGTAAAATTTAGCTTATTCAACCTTTTTACCGGTTGGTAAAAAAACCAAAAAACTATTGTAATTATCATCATTTAATTTTACTGGAAAGATTAATTCTCCAGAAAAGAAAGAGTATGATGTCGCCAGTTTGAATTTCAAGAGCTCATTTTATGTCCAATTGGTTTCCCAAATGGCGTCCTTATGCCGGTCATATTGACCAGCGACCCGTCTCTACCAATGAATATCTCCCTCCGGCACAAAGTGTAGTTTTAGGTATCCAGCATGCATTCGCCATGTTTGGCGCAACGGTACTTGCACCTTTACTGATGGGCTTTGATCCTAACCTGGCTATTTTGATGTCCGGGATCTGCACCATTTTATTCTTTTTAATTACAGGCGGCCGGGTACCAAGTTATCTGGGTTCAAGCTTTGCTTTCATTGGTGTAGTCGCAGCAGCAAGTGGCCATGCCATTGGTAGCGGTGTCAATCCGAACCTGGCTGTTGCTTTGGGCGGTATAGTGGCCTGCGGGGTATTTTATGCCGTCATCGGTTTCATTGTCATGCTGACTGGTACCCGCTGGATCGAGAAACTGATGCCTCCTGTGGTAACAGGCGCAGTGGTAATGATTATTGGCCTGAACCTTGCGCCAGTGACTGTCAAGAGTGTAGCAGGCAATCAGTTTGATATGTGGATGGCGCTACTAACGGTACTTTCTATGGGTATTATCGCAGTCTTTACCCGTGGACTTTTGCAGCGTTTATTATTGCTGGTTGGGCTACTACTGTCTTACCTGCTTTATTTTATCATTAGTAATGTGCTGGGCTATGGTAAACCGATTGATTTTTCAGTCATCTCGAATGCAGCCTGGTTCGGACTTCCAAGTATGACCACGCCCCGGTTTGAAATGAATGCCATGCTGATTATTGCACCTGTTGCACTGATCCTGGTAGCTGAAAACCTGGGACATATCAAGGCAGTTGGGGCGATGACAGGTGAAAACCTGACCCCGCATCTAGGCAAGGCATTTGTTGCAGACGGGATTGCGACTTCACTGTCAGGCAGTGTTGGTGCTCCCGGTATGACCACCTATGGTGAAAATATTGGGGTAATGGCAATTACCCGGGTTTACTCCACCATTATTTTTGTGATTGCCGGTATCTTTGCAATTTTTCTGGGCCTTTCACCAAAATTTGGTGCAGTCATCTCTACTATTCCTACCGCTATCCTGACAGGTGCATCAATTGTAGTATTTGGCCTGATTACCATTGCCGGCGCCAAAATCTGGATTGAAAACAAGGTCGATTTTGCTAATAACAAAAATCTGGTAGTTGCTGCCGTGACTATTATTCTGGGAGCCGGTAATTTTGAGCTGGTCTTTGGCAACTTTAATCTGGGCGGTATTGGTACTGCAACCTTCGCAGCAATTTTATTGAACTGGTTTTTTAGCCTTAAAGATAAAACCTGATTTGATCTGTTGATTTCGGCAGCCTTCGGGCTGCTTTTTTTATGGGGGTTTTAGTAAGATAGAGGTACTTTCCCAGAACAGCTCAGCCATGCGCCTTGACTTATTTGATCTGCAGCTTTTTTTGAATATTGTAGACAGTGGCAGTCTGACCCGGGGTGCCGAGCACTCAGCCATTTCCTTGCAGGCAGCCAGTGAACGTATCAAAAAACTGGAACAGCAGTTTACCGTACAGCTGTTTATCCGGCACTCTTCTGGTGTCAGTCTGACCTTAGCCGGACAAGCCTTTGCCGAGCAGGCCACATTGATGATCCAGCAAGGGCGGCATTTACAGCACAGTATGCTACCTTTCTCCAGAAATTTAAGCTGTGAAGTCGCACTCTGGTGTAACTCATCTGCACAAAGTGAGTATCTGCCACAGTTGCTACCCCAGTATCTGGTTGAAAATCCTCAGGTCAGAATCGATCTGAAAGAGGCAGAAAGTAACGATATTATTTATGCATTGGATAAGGGGACGGCGCTCCTGGGCCTGATTTCCAGTTTCTTTCAGGCCCATCAGTTACAGACACTGGAGTTCTCTGATGATCCATTGGTACTGATCTGCCCCCTAAAGCATGAACTGAGTCATTTTAAAGAATTGGTTCTGGCCGATACGCTCACTCAGCCTTTTGTCGGATTAATGCAGCATCATTCTCTACAGCAGTCAATTGAAACCCAAGCCCAGCTTCTTGGCTGCGCTATCCAGTACCGTTTACGCCTGCCAAATTTTGCAGCCATTGCCCAGGTAGTTGCCAATGGCGTAGGGGTGGCAGTTATGCCTAAACGTGCAGCCATGCGACTAAGTGTTCATTACACCTTCCATCAGATCAAGCTGAATGGTGCTTGGGCCAATCGTAAACTCTTATTGGCCGCACGTAGTTTTGACGAGCTGCCTGTGCCATATCAGCATTTCAGCCAGTTTTTGCTGGCAAAGAAAAGTCAGCTCAGTCTGGGCTAGAGCCAGCCTAACTGGTGTAGCATCATATAACTGCCGAATAAAACCAGACCAATAAAAAACACTTTCCGGAATTTCTGCTCGCTTATCTGATAACGGATTTTAGTACCCAACCACATGCCAATAAGTGCCGGAATCAGGGCAATCATCGATAGAGTATAATCAATCGGTGTATTATCAACCGGGTTTTGATGCAGAAAAATAGCCAGACACAGTGTAGAAACGGTAAAAGCTAACCCCAAGGACTGTACCAGATCATCTTTTTTAAGCTGTAAAGACTGCAAATAAGGGACAACCGGGATTACCACCACCCCAGTTGCCACCGTCAGTGCTCCGCCCAGATATCCTATTGCTGGAGAAAGCCATTTCTCATACGGTGCCAGATTCGGCATATTTTTAGCGCACAGGCCATATAATCCGTAAAGCGCCAACATGGCCCCCAGTAAAATTTCACTATGAAACGCCGTATCTGTTTCACCCAGGGTTGGAAAAATACTCCATATTGTCCCGGTGACGATTCCCACTAACATTGGCCAGAAACGTCGGATCAGCCGTACCACATGGCCTTCGGCAAAAAGCTGCCAAAAGTTGGTGACCATGGAAGGTATAATCAATAAGGTCGCCGCCTGAAATGGACTGATTACCAGACTTAGCAATCCCATTGAAACTGCGGGCAGCCCCAGACCAATAGTTCCCTTGATCATTCCCGCTACTGCAAATACACCTATGACATAACCAAGCATTCAACTCATCCCTTTGGGTAGAGCGATTATTTTAGGTAAAGTCATTAACTTCCAATATCAGGGTTTTATGGAGCAGGCCTCAACAGAAGATTGAGGCCAAATGATATAAGGCACAGAGCAGAAAACTGTTTTAGCTGCCCATGTTATACTTCCATGCGCTTGGGCTGAGTAAAGAATACGTACCATGTTTAGTAACAAAAAAGTAATCTGTTTTGATCTGGATGGAACATTGATCGATTCAGTTGGAATCTGGAATGATATTGATGCCCACCTGATTGAAAGCTTGAGTGGCCAGAACATCTCACTGTCACAGATTCAACAGCAGCGCGACCAGCAACTGAATCTGTTCAGGACTCATGCTGATCCATACCTAGAATATTGTGGTTTTTTAAAAGACAGTTATGGTTCTGCTTTATCAAAACAGGAAATTAAAACATTACGTTATACCATCTCCCAGCATTTTCTTGATCAGGTAATACGTTTAAAACCGTATGCCGAGCATTTCATAAAGGAATTACAACAGCAGAATTTTCTGCTGGCCCTCTCCACCACAACCAGTATTCATAATATCCAGCGTTATCAGCAGAATAATCCCAACATTTACCAGAAGATAGATTTTAATACCCAGTTTTCCCTCATTCTTACCCGCGAAAATGTTACGCGCATTAAACCGGACCCTGAAGTTTATCTTAAGACCTTGGCACATTTTCAGATTACAGCCAGTGAATGCCTGATTATTGAAGACTCGCTGATCGGTGTAGAGGCAGCGCATGCGGCTGGCATACAGGTCGTGGCCATATATGATGAACATTCCCAACATGAACAGGATCAAATCCGTCTTAAAGCGGACTATATAGTGCAGGACTATAAAGAATTGTTGGAGGTTCTGAACCAGCAGGCTGTCAGCCCAGTCTGGTCAAAGAAAATATAACTGATATATTACTGCTTGAAACTTACAGCTGTTTTTTATTCCAGTCGGGTTCAGGTTCTTTGATTAATCCCTCTGCTGATGCTCTGCATCATTTTCAGTTTTATACTTTTCTTCCAATACATTGTTAAAAATACTTTCAATCATCCAGACCCGGTACAGGCTGTTAAAGGTATAGCTCTGCCCATCAATCCGTAATTGCAATACTGGTAAACTAGGTTGGTGCATGTTTTCACAGCGCATATCATTCTGTTCCAGTAATGTCACAACATCCTGTTCACCAAGCTGCTCAATTCCCAGACTATGCTGTAGTTGCATAAAATGCGGTTTAAATGACAGATCTTTGCCTTGCGTCCACACTGCTTTGAGTAGAGTGTACATGGTTTCAATACGCTGTTCTTCCGGCACACTATAAAATAGTCGTGCCATATTTAAAGTTGCTTCCTGAGTGGGGCGGCAAAATGGCGTAAAAGCAACTTCGGTGCGTTTTGATAGGCGGGTGGCCAGACTCCAGTCAAACCAGTCACGGCCATGGTAACTGAGCGGATAAACCTGCAACTGGATATTATAATAATCTGCCAACTCTTCTTTAATATAAGCCAGCAGTAGCCAGCTAATAGGGTCTTCAAGTGCAATATACAGATCAAGCTCCGGATGCATACTCTGAATATCTGACAGCTCTTCAGCATCACTGAGCAGATGCTCACGCCATTCGATATGATTGATCAGGAAAATCGGATTACCCGTCAGCAGTTTTTGCTGTTTGAGACGGCGGGTTAAACGCAGCAGATCATCAACTGCATGGTATTTTCGTCCACCGAACTCAAAGTAGCTGGACAAGATTGCATTATCTGTAAAGATTCGCTCCGGATAGTCATGCGGCTGTTGATGGCGCTTGGCCATTGCATACAGTGTGCGCAACTTGCCATATTGCTGCTGCCAGAGCATATGAAACACATCCTCAAGCAAATACAGGAAATTACGCCCCTGTAACGGTGTATTCCGAAGTATCAGTTCGGCCTGTTGCAAGGCCTCTGCAGTAGGCAGTTCCGGAGTTTCATGAAAACTAAAACGGTGCTGCTTTGCCAGAATCTGCGCATCATTAACACAATAGGCCTGCCATTCACTGGCAGTCATGTTATTAGGTGGTTCAGCTGCCCGGCTTGAAATAATAATTTTGAGCGGCTTGATGTCATCACTGAGAATATTGTCGAGCTGGGTCAGCTGCTGTGCAGCCAGATAACTATAGACATCATCCAGCCGCAGATAAATACTCAGCCCCTGATCTGTAGGCAATACCGCCTGCCGGGAAGGTTTTTGATAAAACCAGCTCGATCGGACTGGATCAAACCAACGGCGTAACAGTGACATGTGAGTAGCCTCTAAAAATAAAAAACCCTTGTCTTAATACAAGGGTTTATAACAAGTCAGGACAAAATGTTCAATTACACATCCAGATTTAGATCAGTAACGGCACCCTTGTCTGCGCCTGCTGCCAGTTTAGCAAACTTGGCCAGCGCACCCGAAGTATAATTTGGTTTCGGTTTAACCCAGGCGGCTTTACGAGCTGCCATTTCTTCATCTGAAATATGCAGGGTCATCTCACGGGTCTCGGCATTAATCGAAATCCGGTCACCATTTTTGACCAGACCAATCGGTCCGCCTTCATAGGCTTCCGGAGTTACATGACCAATTACAAAACCATGACTACCACCCGAGAAGCGGCCATCTGTAATCAGGGCAACTGACTGGCCCAGGCCCTTACCGATAATTGCAGAGGTTGGCTTGAGCATTTCTGGCATACCGGGTCCACCTTTTGGTCCTTCACCACGGATGACCACGACTTCCCCTTCTTGAACTTCGCCATCCAGAATACCGCGCATAGCTCCAATTTCACCTTCAAATACCCGCGCCGGACCTTCAAAGTAAAGCCCTTCTTTACCGGTAATTTTTGCCACGGCCCCCATAGGAGACAAGTTGCCCTTCAACACTACCAGATGTGAATCCTTTTTGATTGGTGCATCAAACGGCATGATAATCTGCTGACCCTCAGGATAATCTTCTACATCAGCCAAGTTTTCAGCCAGAGTCTTGCCAGTTACTGTCATACAAGAACCATCCAGCATGCCACGGTCCAGCATCCGCTTCATCAGGGGCTGAATGCCTCCGATTTTAATCAGTTCCGACATCAGATATTTACCTGAAGGGCGTACATCAGCAACAACCGGAATATCCTTGCCAATACGTACGAAGTCATCCAGTGTCAGTTCGACACCGGCAGTATGTGCCATCGCAATCAAATGCAATACACCGTTGGTTGAACCGCCCAGAGCAATCAGAACTTTAATTGAGTTTTCAAATGCCGCCTTGGTCATGATATCGCGAGGCTTGATATCCAGACGTAACAGGTTCATTACTGCTTCGCCAGCACGTGCACAGTCAAGCTGTTTGTCACTTGATATAGCTTCTTGCGAAGATGAACCCGGCAAGCTCATGCCGAGCGCCTCAATGGCAGAGGCCATTGAATTTGCGGTATACATTCCACCGCATGATCCTGGACCAGGCAATGCCACTTCTTCAATCTGCTTGACCTGAATTGCACTGATTTCACCTTTGGCATGCTGGCCTACTGCTTCAAAGACCGAAATCATATCGGTGTGACCTTCACCCGGTTGAATCGTACCGCCATAAATAAACAGGCCCGGGCGGTTCAGACGGGCAAGTCCCATGATGCATCCCGGCATATTCTTGTCACAGCCACCAATTGCAATTACGCCATCATAAGCCTGGCAGCCAACAACAGCTTCAATTGAGTCAGCAATAATTTCGCGGGATACCAGTGAATATTTCATACCTTCAGTACCATTTGAGATACCGTCAGAAATAGTAATGGTATTAAAAATGATTCCTTTACCACCGGCTGTATTCACACCACTTTCTACTTCACGCGCCAGACCATCAATATGCATATTGCATGGTGTAACATTTGCCCAAGTCGAGGCAATACCAATAAATGGACGGGTAAAATCATCATCATTAAAGCCCACCGCACGCATCATGGAACGTGCCGGCGCATTTTCGATGCCCTCATAAACTGGTGCTGAATGCTCGCGTATATTTTCTTTGCTCATGAAAACTCACTCCGTGGCTTAGGCGATGGCCGTAGCTATGATCGCATCATCTGTATTTTTTAATTGTGATCATTCTATAGAAGCCTCTGTATTTCTTAAAGCTGCAAAGGGCTTTATCTCTCGAATAATCCCGAAAACTTGCATGAATAATTTTTTATTTTTCTATAAAATAAAATTATCAATAAATAGTTTTAAATAAATTTTTGTTCATATATAGCATCCACTTTGTTCAGGTTACAGCCGGATACGCATCGCTTTTAGGCCTCCAGCCGATTATGCCTTATACTTGAAACAAGTTTATAGCGGATTGCACTTGTGAGAATCATTTTTGCCGGCACCCCTGAATTTGCCGCAGTAGCTTTAAATGCATTATTAAAAACACCTCATGACATTGTGGCGGTTTATACCCAGCCAGACCGCAAGGCAGGTCGCGGCCAGAAATTGACTGCCTCAGCGGTAAAACAGCTGGCACTTGCACATGATCTGCCCGTTTTTCAGCCTCTGCATTTTAAAAGCAGTACTGCAGAAGGACTAGCCGCACAGCAGCAGCTGGCCGCACTTAATGCAGATGTAATGGTGGTGGCGGCTTATGGTCTAATTTTGCCACAAGCTGTTTTAGATACTCCTAAATATGGCTGCCTGAATATTCACGGTTCGCTGCTGCCACGCTGGCGTGGTGCTGCCCCTATTCAGCGCGCTATCGCTACAGGCGATCAGGTTACTGGTGTCACTATTATGAAAATGGCTGCCGGGCTGGATACAGGCGATATGATGCTTAAAACGCTATGTCCGATTCTGGCCAGTGATACCTCGGCAACTCTGCATGATAAACTCGCAGCACAAGGCGCTGAAGCCATCTGTACAGTGCTCGAATCTGAGCAGACCCTGCAACAGGCACTTGCTGACAGTGAAGTCCAGAATGACAGCTTGGCTGTGTATGCCCATAAGCTGAGCAAGGCTGAAGCAGAAATTGACTGGACTCAGGATGCAGTAGCTCTGGACCGCAATATCCGGGCGTTTAATCCGTGGCCGGTAGCATTTTGTCAACTAGATGACCATACTGCGCTGCGTGTCTGGGAATCACGGCTTTCAGACCAGCAAGATACTGCCGCCCAGCCAGGTGAGATTGTTGCGGTCGATAAAAAAGGGGTTCATATAAAGTGCGGTCAGCACACTGTACTTTGCTTGACCAGCCTGCAATGGCCAGGCGGTAAACCGCTGAATGCTGTACAAATTAATCAAACCCAGAAACTGAAGGTTGGGCAAATCCTACAATGAGTTATATTCCCTCTCCCGGTCCAGACCTGAATTTACGTGCACAAGTGGTGCATAGTCTGCTGGCAGTACAACAGGGCCAGTCTCTGTCACTGATCCTGAACCAGCAGCTAAACCAGGTGGCCGACCGTGACCGAGCCTTGTTCCATGAGTTGTTACTAGGTACTTTACGCCAATGGTTCGCCCTCAAGTCACTGGCCCTGCCATTGCTGACCAAGCCCCTGAATAATCCTGTAGTCGAAACCTGCCTGTATTTAGGGTTGTATCAGGTACTTTGCACCCGTATTGCGCCACATGCTGCAATTTCGGAAACGGTCACTGCAACCAAACAGCTGGGCTTTCATCCGCTCAGTGGCGTGGTTAATGCCATTTTAAGACGGGCCACACGGGAAACCGAGCAATTTCAGCACACCCTGAACCAGGCGCATGGTCTGCCAAGCTGGCTGTTTAAACGACTGAATAAAGACTGGCCCGAGCAGATCCAGTCACTCAGCCAGAACCTCAAGCAATCAGCCCCACTGACCCTAAGAGTAAACCAGCGTAAAATCAGTCGTGAAGCCTATCTGGAACAACTGCATAATATACAGATTCAGGCCCATGCCTGCGTTGTATCAGAGGTAGGAATTGTACTGGACCAGAGTATGCCTATCCGTGAACTATCAGGTTATGACGAGGGCTGGTTTTCAGTACAGGATGAACATGCCCAGCTAAGTACCAGCCTTTTGCCCAATCTGAATACCAAAACGGTTATTGATGCCTGTGCAGCGCCTGGCGGGAAAACGGCGCATCTTTTAGAAAAGTACCAACCTGCGCTACTGGTTGCATTAGATCAGGACCCACAGCGTTTAAAACGAATTACAGAGAATCTGCAACGGCTTGACCTTGAAGCTGGTCATGTTCAGATTGAAACAGGCGATGCAACACGCTGGCAGCCTGAACAGCCAGTAGATTGTATTATTTTAGATGCGCCCTGTTCGGCTATTGGGGTCCTGCGCCGGCATCCCGACATCCGGCTGTTGCGTCAGCCCTCAGACATTGCCCAGACTGTCGATCTGCAAAAACGGATTTTGCATCATATGTGGCAACAGCTTAATGTTGGGGGAACTTTGCTTTATATCACCTGCTCGATTTTAAAAGTTGAAAATGAGCAGCAAATGACCCAGTTCTTTATTGAACACAAAGATGCTGTAGAAGACAAGATCCAGGCAGATTGGGGGATTGAGCAGCTCTATGGCCGTCAGCTGCTGCCAGAACCTGGACATGGCGATGGCTTTTATTACTGTAGAATTAAGAAAGTGGCAATTTAAGCCACTTTTTTATTCAGCCACTCTTAACTGATAAATCTGAACAGTACCAGACTTGAAGCCAAAATCGCCATGCCGGATACCAGTCCATATACGGTTTCATGGCCTTGGCTATAACGTTTGGCTGTGGGCAGCAGCTCGTCTAAGGCCAGATAAACCATCACTCCACCAATAATTCCAAAGACAATGCCATAAATTGCATCACTCATGAAAGGCTGCAAAATAAAATAGCCAAGTGCTGCACCTATAGGTTCAGCAAGACCGGAAACAAAGCTTGCACCTAAAGCAAGTTTTTTATTCTGAGTGGCTATATAGACGGGTAAAGCAATGGCTACCCCTTCAGGAATATTATGAATAGCAATTGCAACTGCAAGTGGTGCTCCCAAGGTCGGACTTTCCAATGTGGCAAAAAAAGTTGCCAGACCTTCGGGCAGATTATGGGCAGTAATAGCAAACAGGGTCAGCAGTCCCGTCCGCATCAGCTGCTGCTGATCCAGTCCATGCTCTGTACCTTTTTCTACACTTTCATGCGGGTTAGGAATGAAGTGATCAAGTAGTAATACCAGAATAATGCCCAGCAGCAATGAAAAAGTTCCCAAGGCATAACCGGTTTTAGGGTCAAAAGCACCAGAGAAAGAAGCAATAGATTTATTAAGAATTTCAGTAAGCGAAACGTAAACCATCGCACCGGCTGAAAAGGCCAGACCGAATGATAAAAACCGGAAGCTGGGCTGCCTAAAAAACAGGACCAGCGCTCCGCCAATCACTGTGGCCAGTCCGGCCAATAAAGTGACCAGAAAAGCTGTCAGGACTTCTTGCTGCATGAAGTTATCCATGGTTTGTCCCTTAAAAGTAAAAAGTCATTATCTACAAGAGATAATGACTTTTTTTATAGGCTTTCAGTATTGAAGCAATGTATTTTTATTTAGAGTCTATGTTGGTCATTAATATCGATCTCTTCAGGATGTCGCATCAAGTGAAGAATAGATAAAATTAGACCACCCCATAGAAAGACAATGGAAATGACCAGCATAATAATTGCAGATGTATTCATATCACCTCCTAACGCTGACTGAGCTTAGTAAACAGCAATGCGCCTAGCGCACAGAAAATAATACTGCCCCAGCCAAACCAGACCTGAAGGCTTAAGGAGTAATCACCATAGCCTTTTTGCAGTAAGGCATTTAAAGTCAGTGCCAAAGTTGACAGCAGTACCACTGGAGTAACTACAGTTAGTGTAAGTTCCCAAGTACGGCCCAGTTTAACTGTAGAAATCGAGTTGATGTGAATTTCTAGTTCAGTCATCAGTACACGTTTGAACCAGGAAACGATAATAATTGAAACTAAAGCACCCGACACAATTCCAAGGTTATTAATAAAGTGGTCAATAATATCGACCAGCTTGATGGCATTGACACTTGAGAACAGGAAAATAGATACCGCACCTGTACTGAAACCAATCACACTTACAGCTTTCTTGCGGCTCCAGTTTAACTTGTCCTGCATGGCAGCAATTGGCACTTCCAGAATACTGACCATTGAAGTTACACCAGCTACAAACAGTGAACCAAAGAACAGAATACCAAACAGATCAGCCCCGGCTCCCAGACTTGAAATCAGTTTAGGAAATGCAATAAAGGCCAGTCCGATCCCGCCACTTACTACTTCCTGTACGCTAGTACCGGCCGAGTGAGCCATAAAGCCCAATGCAGCAAATACCCCAATACCAGCTAGAAGCTCAAATGACGAATTGGCAAAACCGACAATAAGACCCGAACCCGTTAAATTGGTTTTTGGCTTTAGATAGGAGGCGTAGGTCACCATAATACCGAAGCCAACAGACAAAGAAAAAAAGATATGACCATAAGCTGCCAGCCAGACCTTATAATCCATCATGGCTTTCCAGTTCGGGGTAAAGAAGGCATTCAAACCATCAGCTGCACCTGGTAAGCGTAACGCCTGAATCACTAGAATAGTGAATAGTACTACCAGTAAAGGCATAAAGATACGGTTAGAAAGCTCAACTCCTTTTTTTACGCCTCCATAGAGAATAGCCAAAACCAGCGCCCAGACACCCACCAGAGGCCAAAAAAGATGGCTAACAAAAGACATATCAAAATTGCTGGCTTCTGAAGTTCTCAGGAAGGTTTTGAAGAAGAAAGTCTCCGGGTCATTCCCCCATATTTGTCCCATAGAGAAAAATATATAACTACCCGCCCAGGTGAGCACTCCTGCATAGTACAAAGCAATAATGATACATACACACACCTGCCACCAGCCCAGTGATTCAGCAGGTTTAAACAGTTTTTTATAAGCCTTAGGCGGTGCACCATTGCTTCGGTGCCCGACGGCATAGTCCAGAAATAGCAGGGGTAATCCTGCTGTTAATAAAGCAATAAGATAGGGAATTAAAAATGCACCACCGCCATTTTCATAGGCAACATAGGGAAAGCGCCAAATATTTCCCAACCCCACGGCTGAACCGATGGCCGCAATAATAAAACCTGATCGCGCGGACCAATTTTCACGAGTATCTGTCATAAAACACCTAAATCTTAGGTTTCTTTTAATGCTGCTTTTTTTTGGGATAATAACGCAAGCAAAAAAAGTATCCTGAATAAATCTTCCTTGTTTGAACTTAGGTCAGCCTTTTGAGCTGTATGTCTAATTCACAAACCTGCAAAGTCAGAAAGGCCTGCTTAAAGCCGAATCTGGAGTTTTGCTTTTTTATGAAGAAACAATACCTGTTTTTGTTTTACTTTGCTGTAATTTCTACAGTCACCTTTTTAAATCTTTCGTCTATTCATCCTTCACTTGTTTTAATTTCAATTATTTAGAAAAATAATTTATAAAGTACAGTCTTATATAGTCCTAAAAATTATAAAAATCTTATTAAAAATTTTCTGTTTTATCCAATATAACCCAATATTTTTCTCTTGCTGACTCTATATTTAAATATAAGTCATCAAATAAAGTTTGCTATATGATGCGCTCTATTGTCCGTAGAAATAGTAAAAAAACACCTTTTTACTGCTCCGGTTTTTTAATTTGCTTTTTCATCATTATAAAAGTGACCTTATGAAGTTTTTTCAATATTCAGGTATTGCATTAATGGTCAGCCTAGCCCAGCTTAGCCATGCAGATATCATTGGTGCAAAAGCCGGTATAGATTACTGGTTCTATGATGGCCAGCTCAACCGCAACCAGCAGAACCTTAATGATCAGGACCTTGACCAAAAAGGTAGCCCTCAGCTGTCGCTTTCTATTGAACATCCTGTACCGTTGATACCGAATGCCAAACTTAAATATGTTAATTTAAACAGTCAGACAGAAAATGAGCTTGCCGGTGTACCATTACATGAAGTAGATCTAGATCAGACTGATGCTATTTTATATTACGAGATACTCGACAATATTATCAGTGCTGATGTCGGTGTGGGAGCACGTTTTCTTGATGGTAAAATTTCTTCTGTAGGGCTAAATACCCTCGACATTGATGAGACCTACCCGGTACTTTATGGTCTGGTGCAGGCCAAACTTCCCTTTACTGGTCTAAGTGCTCAGGCAGAAGGTATTTATACTAACGTTAATGATGCCAAAATAACTGATCTACAAGCTGAAATAAAATATAACGTAATTGACAGTCTGCTCGTTGATTTAGGTGCAAAAGTTGGCTACCGTAGTTTGAGTATCGACCTGGATGACTATGAAGATAATGATCTGAAATTCGAGTTCAAAGGTCCATATCTAGGATTAGAAGCACATTTTTAACAAGAACATCCAGACGGCCAGCCAATAAAACTTCATTACTGGTCGTCATCACCTATGCATACTGAGTAAGCAATGAAAATCTTCTATTGCCAACAATGCCAGAACCAAGTTTTCTTTAATAATATCTACTGCGAAAAGTGCCAAGCCGCTCTAGGCTATATTGTCGAAAAGAAAATAATGGGTACTTTCAAGCCAGTTAATGACCAGCTTTGGCAACATGTGGATCCCAAGGACTCCAAGCCAGACTATAAACCCTGTTATAACTACGTTCACTACCAGGTCTGCAACTGGATGATTCCGGTAGATGACCCGAATATGTATTGTCCTTCGTGTCAATTAACCCATAAGATTCCGGATCTATCCATTCCCGAAAATAAACAGTATTGGGGAGCATTAGAACAGGCCAAACGCAGATTTTTATATCTAACCCAGCAGATGAATATCTTGCCGCGTCCGAAAACAGATGATCATGACCGTTATGGCCTGCGTTTCAATTTCCTGATGCCCCTTCCGCATGAGTCTGTGATGACTGGCCATGCTGATGGTGTGATTACCTTAAATGCTTCAGAAGCGGATGTAGTGCATCGTGAACGGACACGGCTTAACATGGGTGAAAATTATCGCACCCTGCTCGGCCACTTCCGTCACGAAAGCGGCCATTATTATTTTGATCTACTGACCCATACTTATCCGGAATGGCTGGAAGAATTTCGCCAGCTGTTTGGTGATGAAAGACAGGACTACGCTAAGGCCTTAGAGCATCATTATGAACAGGGTGCACCAGAGAACTGGAGTGAGAGCTATATTAGCCAATATGCCTCTGCACATCCTTGGGAAGATTGGGCGGAAACCTGGGCGCATTACCTACATATGATGGATACGCTCGATACCGCATATCATGCTGGTCTAAGGTTAGAGCCTAACCGTCCATCTGACCCTGCCATGAAGTTTAAAGAATCTCCTATTGGCTCACAGGACTTTGAACAGACCCTAATTAACTGGTTTGCTTTGAGCTATAGCTTAAATGCACTTAATCGCAGTATGGGCCTTGAAGACGCTTATCCGTTTACCTTATCCGATACAGTACTGGATAAACTCCGTTTCATACATAATGGATTACTCAAAGTAGCATTACAGCCAGAAGTACGGGAAGCCTGAATCACTGAAATTGGACAATGATTATTACTTGAATTAGACAATTTAATGCTGAATAAAAAAACAGTATTTAAAAAGCCCTGCTTTTAGTAGAGCTTTTTAAATAAGTCGTAAAAATGAATGTAAATAAATTTGAAACTGTATCTGTTTTATACAAAGCTGCTTAAGAACTGCTATAGGGGGTTCTATAAAACTCGACTAATCTAAAGAAATATAAAACCAGTAAGGAGTTCAGGAACATGGCAAAAAAAGCATTAATTATTACTTCAAATGCCGGTGTAGAACATGACGAGCTGATTAAACCACTTGAATTTTTGAAGAGTAAGGGCATTGAAGCAATTCATGCGGCCGAAAAAAATGAAGAAGTACAGACCATGAAAGGTGATAAAGAACCTGGACCAGCCTACACACCTGACAGTACTTTTGAAAAGGTCGATCCGGCCGATTATGACATTCTGATTGTACCAGGCGGTACGGTAAATGCTGATACCCTGCGCATTAATGAACAGGTGCAACAACTCATTCAGCATTTTACAGATAACGGTAAACCCATTGCCATGATCTGTCATGCACCTTGGACATTAATTAATGCCGGACGAATTGAAGGTAAAACCGTTACTGGCTATCAAAGCCTGGAACTGGACCTGAAAAATGCAGGTGGATTATGGAAAGATGAAGCGGTGGCCTATTGCAAGGCCCATGGGTGGATTTTAATTACTTCACGTAATCCAGGAGACCTGCCTGAATTTAATGAAGCAATCTTAAAAGAACTAGAAGCCGCTTAAACCGGACTATCAGCCATTGCCAGCATCGCGATGGCTAACTCCCCTTCTATTCCAGAATCAAAGCATAAAAAAAAGCCCCCTCAT
>NZ_DBUF01000004.1:0-31150 GCF_002307755.1 Acinetobacter sp. UBA1297 | reverse complement strand
AATTCTTAAAACCGATTGTATTTATAAAAACATATTGTTTTACCTATTAATGGCTTTGCAGTATCATCAATTCATTCCTTAATATTGACTCCTTTGGAGAAGTTAGCAATGTTAGACCAAAATACTTCAGCACAACTTAAAACATTACTCGAACGTCTGGAAAGCCCGATTGAACTGGTTGCCTCTTTAGATGGCTCTGACAAGTCAGATAAAATCAAAGAGCTGGTCAATGAAATTGCCGCCCTGTCTGATCAGGTGACTGCACGCCTTGATGGCCAGCACAGCCGCCGCCCAAGCTTTGGTGTGGCCAAAGCGGGCGAGCAGCCCCGGGTATTCTTTGCCGGCCTGCCGATGGGGCATGAGTTCACCTCGCTGATTCTGGCCCTGTTGCAGGTTTCCGGATACGCTCCCAAAGTCTCTGACGAGGTACTGGCACAGATTAAAGCGCTCAACCTGACTGCTGACTTCGAAGTATTCGTGTCACTGAGCTGTCATAACTGTCCGGATGTGGTGCAGGCCCTCAACCTGATTGCCATCTATAACCCGGGCACCACTGCCACCATGATTGACGGGGCCTTCTTTCAGGAAGAAGTCGAACAGCGCAAGATCATGGCGGTTCCAATGCTGTTCCAGAACAGCCAGCACATTGGTCAGGGACGTATGACCCTGGAAGAGATTATTGCCAAGCTGGACAGCGGTGCGGCGGCCAAAGATGCAGAGAAACTCAATGCCAAGGCAGCCTTTGATGTCCTGGTGATTGGTGGCGGCCCGGCCGGGAATACTGCTGCCATCTATGCAGCGCGTAAAGGTATTCGTACCGGGATCGTGGCTGAACGCTTCGGTGGACAGGTGATGGACACCATGGATATTGAAAACTTTACCTCGGTCACCAAAACCCAGGGGCCAAAGTTTGCTGCGGCCATGGAAGAGCATGTGCGTGAGTATGAAGTCGACATCATGAACCTGCAGAAAGTTGCCAGCATTAAAGGTGCAGAAGAAACGGCCAATGGTCTGGTTGAAGTGACTCTGGACAATGGCGCCCGACTGGAATCTAAAACAGTGATTCTCTCTACCGGTGCGCGCTGGAGACAGATGAATGTACCGGGCGAGCAGGAATATGCGACCCGTGGTGTCGCCTACTGCCCGCACTGTGACGGTCCGCTGTTCAAGGGCAAACGGGTAGCGGTGATTGGTGGCGGTAACTCCGGGGTTGAGGCAGCGATTGATCTGGCCGGTATTGTTGAGCATGTCACCCTGCTTGAGTTTGCTGATACTTTACGTGCAGATCAGGTATTGCAGGACAAGCTGGCGAGCTTGCCGAACACGACAGTAATCAAGTCTGCGTTAACCACCGAGGTGGTGGGAGATGGCTCACAGGTGACTGCACTGCGTTATCAGGACCGGGTATCTGGAGAGGACAGGGAAATTGAACTGGCGGGTATCTTTGTACAGATTGGTCTGCTGCCGAACACTGACTTTCTGAAAGGGTCAGAAGTCGAGCTGAGTAACCGCGGTGAGATTGTGGTGAACGAGCGTAACGAGACCAACGTAAAAGGTGTATTTGCGGCGGGTGACTGTACGACGGTACCGTACAAGCAGATCATCATTGCTACAGGTGAAGGTGCAAAAGCGTCGCTTTCTGCTTTTGATTACATTATCCGCTCCGGTCAGTAATTTTTTAATGCGAAAAAGCATATTCCTTACAAGAATATGCTTTTTTTATATATATCTTACAAGTCCTCAACAATATGTAGTCTTTATTACAACTTTTCTTTATGCTTATATTTTCCTGAGTGTTTTTTAATCAACAAAAGGAAGGAAAATAAATGAAAAAGTTAATTGCTGCGTTAGGTTTAGCTTCTACAGTTCTCATTGTTGGCTGTAATAACAATAAAACTCCAAAAGCTGATGATCATGCTGCGACTGCTGGTACAACTACCGATTCGACTGCTACTGGCACAACTACAACAGACTCTACTATGGATATGAATAATACCGCAGGCGAGCGATTAGACAATACTACTGGCACAGTGGCTGATCCGGCTACAACAGGCACTGCTACAGATACAACTGGCGCAACTACAGGTACCACAACTGGTGGTACAACAGATACCATGACTAATACGGGAACTACTGGCACCACAGGTACAACTGGTGGTACCAGCGGAACTGGCAGTTCACAGTAATATTGTACTGAATATAAAAAAGCCCTTACATTAAGGGCTTTTTTATATCTAAGTTTTATCTAAAAAATCTAATAGATAACAACTCTTACAACTTTTCAACAAAGCTGAGTCGTAATACCACCCTTCTTTATGTTTAGATTTAAATAGTGAAGAAAAGTTGAAAAAATTAGAAGGATGTATACATGAAAAACTTAAATAAACTGGTAGTTGCTTTAGGCATGACTTCGGCTTTGTTATTGGTTGGGTGTGATAAAGAAAAGTCTTCGGATATGGCGAAAGATAATGCCATGGCTAAACCTATGGACCAGATGGAAGCCCCTTCAGATGGCGTAGGTGAAAGTTTAAAGGATGCAACTAAAGCTGGTTTCGATGAGACCAGTCAGGCTACCAAAGGTGCAACCATAGCGATGGAAAAAGGCGCTAATGCAACTGCAGTAGCTACTAAAGAAGTGAGTGAGGGTGCGGGACAGGCTGCAAATGAAGCCACTGGCGAATCACGGGTAATTGACCCTGCACAAGAGCGTGAAACACGCGATAGCTCTCAGCATAATAGTCAGACCCAGTAAATTTTTTGTGGTTAAAAAGCTCCCCTTCCGGGAGCCTTTTAATTAGCCTTTAAAACTTTTTCAAGATTAATTTTTGCCTGATTTTCTAGCTTATCCTGAAAATATTTAGTTTTAAATAACGGATGGGCTTGATAAAAATGAGATAAAACTTTTTTGCGCTTTTCATGATATATACCCTCTGACACCCAGGCATATTCTTGTTGAATCTGCTGCTTATACTCAGCAAAACGGGACGGTTTACTACCTAAAATCGCCAAGTCTATATCAAGCAAGGTTTTAAGGTTCAGATCGTCATCTTCAGACAGTTCATGAGTTTGTGTTGCCAGTATCCACGAGTAAATTTTAGAGATTTGATCAATAGTCATGTAAGCTGCCAGACTCTGTTTCATTAACTCGGCACTTTTTAATTCATTTTGATCAGATTTTGGCTCATAAACCACGTCATGAAACCAGATCGCCAGCTCAACAGCCAAGGGGTCATTCACGCACATTTTTAGAGGCTGGTATAAGTCCAGACATTCTTCTATATGTTGAAGTGTATGATAATAACGCTGAGGTTCCTGATAGGCAGTAATTAATTTCTGAAGCAGGCTGTCTGATAAATACAATGCATTAGTCTGTTGAAGTTCTTGCCAGTATTGCTTAAGTCTTTCTAGCTTAGGTTGCATAAATTAGTATTCCTATTTCTTAGCTCAGCCGGACTTTTACCTTATTTTTTGATGAAAACTTATTCTATAAATAACCAATAGCCATAATTCGAATACTGGTTATTCTATACATGAGAAAATATTTAAACAGGTTGCTCATCACGTTTAAAAATTAGTTCTTTAGCGCTTGAATTTACTGTGTCCAGATAATAACCCTCACTATTAAAAGCTTTTAAATCTTCTGGCTGGGTTAACTGGTTTTCTATAATAAAGCGTGCCATCAGGCCACGTGCTTTTTTGGCATAAAAACTGATGACTTTGTATTTACCATTCTTCTGGTCAAGAAAGATCGGTTTAATGATAGCAGCTTGTATTTTGTTTTCTTGGACTACCTTGTAGTATTCATCTGATGCAAGGTTGATTAAATAGTTATACTGGTATTCAGCCAGTTCCTGATTAATCTGCTGGGTAATAAGGTCTCCCCAAAACTCATACAGGTTATGTCCACGGCTGTTTTGCAGTTTGGTACCCATTTCCAGACGGTAAGGCATCATTAAATCTAGTGGCCTTAACAAGCCATATAGACCCGATAGCATTCGCAAATGTTGCTGGGCAAAATTCAGATTGTTGTGTTTCAGACTATAGGCATCCAGACCGGTATATACATCGCCTTTAAAAGCAAAAATAGCCTGTCGGGCATTACCAAAATTAAATTCTGGTGTCCAATCCTGAAAACGCGCAGTATTCAATTGGGCTATTTTCTCACTAACACTCATCAAACTGGCGATTTCTGAAGCAGACAGTTTACGACAAAAGTCTATAAGTTCTTGTGAGTGCTCAAGCAGTCTTGGTAAAGTATGTTCATCGGTAGGTAATGCAGATTCATAATCTAAGGTCTTGGCAGGGGAAATTAGAGCTAACATAAACAACCTGGTCAAAAAGTAATTAATCAAACTATAACAGTCGACTTATTTTAATGCCAATTTGTGTTTTTGCTGAAGTTAATCGCTAAAATACGCGATTCTCCTGCTATTTATCGTTTGTACTATGTCCGAGCAAATCTTTATTCAAGGTCCGGTGGGGCAAATTGAAATTTTTGTTGATTATCCCCAAGGCGAAGTAAAAGGATATGCCCTCGTTTGCCACCCTCACCCTCTTCAGGGAGGCACACCTCAACATAAGGTTCCTGCACTTTTAGCCCAGATTTTATCTGAACGTGGCTGTGTGGTTTATCGTCCAAGTTTTCGTGGTTCAGGGCAAAGTACCGGAACACATGATGAAGGCTATGGCGAGACAGATGATACTTTAGCGGTACTACAACATATTCGTGCCCTACACTCCCATTTGCCATTTTATGCAGGTGGCTTCAGCTTTGGTGCTCACGTGATGGCAAAAGCCTATCATGCCCTGCCAGCAGTAGAGAAACCTAAACAGTTGATTTTATGTGGTCTGCCTACCAATACTGTAGCCGGCTTGCGTCATTATAAAACGCCTGAAATTCAGGGAGATATCCTGTTTATTCATGGTGAAAAGGATGAAATCACCTTGTTATCGGATGCTATTAGCTGGGCTACGCCACAAAAGCATCTGATTACTATTCTGCCGGGAGCAAATCACTTTTTTACGGGCTATTTAAAACAGTTACGTATCGCGATTTCCCGTTTTTTAATTGTTGAATAAAAAATAAATAAAGGCCCAGTATATATTAATTTTGGGCCTTTTTAGATGAGTCACAAGTTTAGCTTTTCCATTCGAACTGGCTAAATGACTCATCATTTTTTAATGTAGTTTCAATAGCCTGCCCCAACTGTTTAATCACACTCTGCATTTCAATTTTTTCAAACCAGTCCTGTTCTTCGTCAGCATGTGCATTAATCCTGCAAACCAGATGCCCCTCTCCATCCTGGGCAGATTCACATGTCACAGAAATAGGTAGAGGATGACTCTCTACACTTACCGCAATTTTATCAGGCTCATTACGGCTGGCCTCGAAGCCATGCTGGACAAGATGCTTAGACAAAAGGTCAGTTACGTATTCTTGGGCAATACGGCATTCATCTTGTATATGATCAGTTTGTTGATGTTCAGCACAGTGGGCAGTAAATTGTAGGGTTCTCATTGGCGTTGTCCTGAAATGCTTTCTTGTTGTATGGATTTAGCATAAGCAATAAACGCACAACAGCCAAGCATTCACTTGACTGTTGTTAGACAAAAACAACATTTTTCTTAAACTTTATTCGTATTTATTCACTAACCTGTATGGCAAGCCCGGCTTTATTAGCGAGTTCAGTAAAGGTCGGGAAGCTGGTGGCTACCGTTTCAGTTCCCATAATATTAATTGTTCCTGAACTTCGTAGCCCTGCCATGCTAAAGCTCATAGCGATCCGGTGATCATGATGTGATTCGATTTCACCGCCAGTAAAGACAGCCGACCAGTCTCCACTTTTTCCTTTACCTTCAATGATGATTCCATCTTCAGTCGGAGTGCAGTCGATGCCCATAGTTTTAAGGCCGTCAGCCATTACCTGAATCCGGTCAGACTCTTTTACCCGCAGTTCGGCAGCACCAGTCAGTACTGTTTGTCCTTCTGCACAAGCTGCCGCAACAAATAGTGCCGGGAACTCATCAATTGCAAGTGGAACCTGGTCTTCAGGAATATGTATACCCTTGAGCGTCCGGCTACCTCTGATATGAATATCAGCAATTGGCTCACCCCCCGCAATGCGTTCATTCTCAACTGCCAGATCAGCTCCCATCTGTTTCAGAATTTCGATAATTCCGGTACGGGTTGGATTTATACCGACTGCTTCCAGAAGTACATCCGAATTTTGAGTAATGGCGGCCCCCACCATAAAAAATGCTGCGGAAGAAATATCTGAAGGTACCTGAATCTCTGTACCGACCAGTTTGCCACCACCTATAAGTGAAATTTTATGACCTTCAGTTTTAACCTCATAGCCAAAAGCACGTAGCATACGCTCGGTATGGTCGCGGGTTGGCTCAGGTTCAGTAACTGAAGTTTCACCTTCAGCCCATAAACCCGCAAGCAGAATTCCTGACTTTACCTGAGCAGAAGGCATTGGCAAATCATAATGAATACCGTGCAATTTTTGCTGACCACTAATACTGACCGGCGGCGTACCTTTTTCACCTGTGGTTTGAATCTGGGCGCCCATCAGACGTAAGGGTTTGGCAATCCGTTCCATTGGACGTTTGGATAAAGAGGCATCACCAGTCATGACCGTATCAAATTTCTGTGCAGCCAGCATGCCAGACAGCAGACGCATGCTGGTTCCTGAATTCCCCATATAAAGTGCACTTGCCGGAGCCTTAAGTCCGTGCATACCCACCCCATGAATGGTAACCTCACCATTTTTCGGGCCTTCAATACTTACGCCCATATCGCGAAAAGCCTGTAAGGTAGCTAGCGCATCTTCACCTTCCAGAAAGCCTGTGACATGAGTAGTACCTTCGGCAATTGCACCAAACATGATAGAGCGATGAGACACGGACTTGTCACCAGGTACGGTAAATTTACCCTGAAAAGTCTTGTTTCCCGGCAGAATGGTAAATTGTTGTGTCACCTTGTTTTTCTCCATCAACGGTTTTTGGGCTAACATGTGGTTAAAGTGCTGACGCGCAGCCTGAGCATGTCCCAGTAAGCCCATTAATGCCTGCGAGTCTTCATTTTCAATCATTTTTCGAATAATGCCGAGCTGCTGTTCAAAGCCATCTACTGCATTTAAAATTGCTTTTTTATTGGCAAAAAAAATGTCATGCCACATTTGAGGGTCACTGGCGGCCACACGCGAGAAATCACGAAAACCACCGGCTGCATAACGGAAGATGTCCAGGTTATCTTCACGGCTGGCCAGTTGCTCGACCAGATTAAATGCCATCAAATGCGGTAAATGACTGGTATGCGCCAGAACTTCATCATGTTTTTCAACATCCATGCAGATAACTTCTGCTTGTGCAGCTTCCCAGAGCTCAATCAGTTTATCAACCGCCCAGCTGGCACTACTTGGCAAAGGTGTCAGAATGACCTTGTGATTGGCAAACAGATCGACTTTACCAGCATGGACACCAGTATGCTCACTTCCTGCAATCGGATGGCCCGGTACAAAACCGGGCGGCAGATGGGTGCCGTACACTGCTTTGGCTGCCTCTACCACATTTCCTTTGGTACTACCGACATCTGTCAAGATAGTATGTGCGCAAATATGAGGTTTGATCTGCTCAAGTATTTTCTGGGTAGCACGTACTGGTAAAGCCAGAACAATCAGGTCTGCCCCTTGTACTGCTTCTACAGGATCACTATAGCCCTGCTCAATCAGGCCCAAAGCTTTGGCATCTTCCAGTGTTTTTTGAGAACGGGTCGCGGCCACCACGTGACGGGCCAGCTTTTGAGCCACAATTACCCGGGCCAGACTTGAACCAATTAGCCCAAGGCCAATAAATGCAACTTTTTCAAACAGGGGTTGGGACATAACTTCAGTTTTGCCTCAAGGGCTTTTGCCTTGTTTCAAGCGTTTAATATTTCAAGTATCGGGAAGAGTTTCAAATTTTTTCGGATAAAAATAGCTTCTCAATTTTTATCCATTTATTTATCACTCTCTGAACTTTTGGTTTATGGCAGTAATATAAAAACTACTACTGCCATGATCTAACAGGTCTCAGCTTTATAGTACAGCAACAGGATAAGAACCCAGTACACGCAGTTCTTTAACCATTGGACGGATTTCTTCGATTGCTGCCGCAACATTTTCCTGCTCGATATGGCCTTCCAGATCGATAAAGAACACATAAGCCCATTTTTCTGGCAATGCAGGACGGGTTTCAATACTGGTCAGGCTGATGTTGTGCTTGGCAAATGGAGCCAAAATTTCCAGCAAGGCACCCGCACGGTCATGAGCAGAAATCAATAGTGAAGTTTTATCATTACCGCTTTGTGGAATCTTCTCACGACCAATTACCAGAAAACGCGTAGTATTTTCAGGATTATCCTCAATATTGCTGTGCATAATTTCAAGGTTATACAAACTGGCCGCAATATCAGAAGCAATTGCAGCTGAATGCCATTCGTTACGAATACGACGTGCAGCTTCTGCATTCGAGTTCAGCGCTACCCGCTCAACGCCCGGATAGTGTGCATCCAGCCAGTGACGACACTGTGCCAGTGTTTGCTGGTGAGCATAGATTTGTTTGATACTGTCTTTACGGGTATTTTCAGATACCAGAAACTGATGATGGATACGAAGCTCTACTTCGCCAATCACATTGAGGCTTGAACCTCTAAAACAATCCAATGTATGGTTTACAACACCTTCAGACGAGTTCTCAACAGGTACTACACCATAATGGGCACTACCTGCTTCTACCTCGCGAAAGACTTCATCAATCGTTGCAATTGGACGAACCAAGGCATCCTGTCCAAAATGTTTCAGTACGGCAGAATGGGTATAGGTACCTTCCGGCCCTAAAAAAGCAATGCTTTGTGGTGCTTCAAGAGCGAGACAGGCAGACATGATTTCACGAAACAAGCGCGCCATGGTTACGTCTGATAAAGGTCCATCATTGCGTTCCATAACTTTACGCAAGACTTGTGCTTCACGTTCAGGGCGATAAAACAACGGGTTTTCTTCAGCAGCAAACTTTGCTTCTGCAACCGCTTCGGCCAGGCTGGCACGGCGGTTAATCAGCTCTTGTAATTGCTGGTCAACAGAGTCGATTTCATTACGGATCTGTTCCAGATTGAAAGAGGATGAATTTTTCTGATCATCATGACCCATTGTTATATTGCCCTTGGAAAACATGTATACAAATTAGTATAACAATAGTTAGCTTTTAAATGTTGCGCAATCTGACTTTGATTGAAATAGATGCAAAAACAGCCAGTTGCTACTTTGGAACACCTCGTTAAATTCTCTTAGCCTTAATACTCTGGCTCTTTTTATAAAAAGAACTGTGGATGATTTGGAAAACAGATATGTAATGTGTATTGGCTTTCAATTTAATTCCATCAACTTATACAAGTTACTTCAAAGAAAAGTTATCGGTTGATGTATTTTGCCAGTTAACTTATTTTAATATTTCAGCCTAACTGTCGAGTATCAATACTTGAATTTTTTATTTTTATAAGCAAATATCTGTATTTTATTTCATTTTTCTCAATTTGAGTCTCTTATATTGAGTATTTGACCTATTCAAAAATCAAGTTACTTCTATTTAATAGGATGCCTTTGTATTGGCAGATTTAATCATTGTGAAAGTTTGATAGTCCTATAATTTTAATAACAGGTCAGGTACAGACTGAATCAACAATTAAAAGGAATAATAAATGATTTATGCACAACGCCCATGGAAAAAGAACTTGCCAGCCAGCCTGCAGGACTACCAGTTTGATTCCACATCCATTCCACAAAATTTAAGTGAGCTGTTTGATAAAGCAGTGCATGATTTTTCAGATGCGGCTGCATTTAGTCTGGTTCTGCCTACGGGCCTCACAAAGACATTAAGTTTCAAGCAGATTCAGTATTATTCTGACTTGCTGGCACGTTACTTCCAGCATGAGCTTCAACTACAACCAGGTGATGTCGTGGGCTTGCAGATGCCAAATTGTCTGCATTATCCAATTGCAGTTTTTGCCTGCTGGAAAGCTGGCCTTATTATTACCAATATCAACCCGCTTTATACCGCACGCGAACTGGAGTATCAGCTCACCGACAGTCAGGCAAAAGCTTTAATAGTTTCAGACATGTTCTTAGCTACTTTTGAAAAAGTAATTGCGAAAAATAATGATCTAAAATCTCTTGCGCTGGTTACAGCGAGTTTAAGTGACTTTTTTGATGCACCGTATCAGGCGCTGATTGCTAAAAAAATAGAAACAGATGCCGAAGCTCAGGGACGTTCGCTAATACCAAGCATTGACTACTGTTCTTTTTCACAAGTTTTTAAAAAAGCAGAACAGCTACCTGAATTGCAATCAAAAACGACCGCAATCGCGCTGTATCAATATACAGGCGGTACAACAGGTCGCAGTAAAGGTGCGATTATAACGCATCAGAATTTACTGTCCTTAGTACGCATGACCGGAGATTATTTGCGTGCGCACAATTCAGCTTTTAGCCAGCAAGATAGTATTCTGACTGCTATTCCGCTGTATCATATTTTTGCATTCAGTGTTAATTTTCTGATGTTCTTTGAAGGCGGATCGCATAACATTCTGGTTCCTTCACCGCGTCCTGTCAGCAATTTAAGGCCGGCATTTGAACAGTTTAAGATTACCTGGCTGACCGGAGTTGATACATTATATGCAGGATTACTGGCTGAAGACTGGTTTGTGCAAAATCCGCCAGAGCTCACTTGTGCCATTTCTGGCGGAACAGCACTAAGACCAGCCACAGCTGAACACTGGAAAGCTAAAATAGGTGATATTATTGAAGGGTTTGGCATGACTGAAACCAGTTGCGCAGCCATGCTACATCCTCCAATTAGCATAATTCGTCAAGGTTCTGTCGGTTTTCCATTACCTGGTTCTGAAATTAAAATTGTAGATGCTCATGGAAATGAAGTTCCTCTCGGTAGTGCAGGTGAACTCTGTGTAAAAGGTCCGCATATTGTGCAGGGCTATCTCAACCGGCCGGAAGAAAGTGCTGACACTTTTGTAGAGGGCTGGTTACATACAGGTGATATTGCCCAGCTCGATGAAGATGGCTTCTGTTATATTCTGGACCGTAAAAAAGATATGGTACTGGTTTCAGGTTTTAATGTTTATCCAAATGAAATCGAAGCAGTCATTGCCGAGCATCCGGAAATTATTGAAGTGGCGGTTATTGGGGTGCCAGATGTACAGACTGGCGAAGCTGTGAAAGCTTATATCGCTACACGTAATCCGTCTCTATCCACTGATGAAATACTGGCGCACTGCAAAGAGCATCTTACCGCCTACAAAGTTCCAAAAGTGATAGAAATTTTACCTGAATTACCCAAGTCAACGGTAGGTAAAATCCTCCGGGCCGAGCTTCGTAATTTACAACAGCAATTGCAGAGTGCTTAATTTTACACCACTAAAATAGAAAAGCCTGCGGAAGCAGGCTTTTCTATTTTATCTTTATTTTCCAAGCAGGCTACGCGCCACGATCTCTTTCATGATTTCATTGGTACCACCATAAATCCGCTGGATTCTGGCATCTACAAAGAAACGTGAAATCGGATATTCGGACATATAGCCATAACCACCAAACAGCTGAAGCAAGTTGTCAGCAACTTTCATCTGCATATCGGTACTAAAACTTTTTAAAGCAGCAGCTGTAGCAACATCGAGCTGGCCCTGCTGATAAAGCTCTACATTTCGCTCATAAAACGCAGCTGTAGCCAGTTCATCAATCTTGGCCTGTGCCAGTACAAAGCGGGTATTCTGAAATTGGGCGATCGGCTGGCCAAAAGCTTGGCGCTCCTGAACATAAGCTGTAGTTACATCAATACTGCCCCGTATAGCACCCAGAGCAGTAGCAGCTATCGCTGTACGCTCGCGCGGCAACTCCTGCATCAGATAAGCAAAGCCTTGCCCCGGCTGACCAAGTAACTGGTTTTGGGGTACTTTAATATTATCGAAGAACATCTCTGAGGTATCTTGTGAATGCAAACCGATCTTGTCCAGATTGGTTCCTTTCTTAAAACCATCCAGATGGGTATCAAGCAGTAAAAGCGAAACACCTTTAGCTCGGGCTTGTGGATCGGTTTTAGCAGCCAGTACCACCAGATCTGCATGCTGCCCATTAGAAATAAAGGTTTTGGAACCATTTAATATATAACTGTCATCTTGCAGAATTGCGCTGGTTCGCATTGACTGCAAATCAGAACCAGCCCCCGGTTCAGTCATGCCAATTGCACCCACCACTTCACCACTCACCATTTTAGGTAACCAGTACTGCTTCTGTTCCTCACTACCAATATTCAGAATATAAGGAGCAGCAATTTCTGAATGACAGGATATACCTGTCGATAGTGAACTATAACCAGCCCGGGCTGACTCTTCTACCAACATCAGTGAATAATAGGTAGGCACGCCATAGCCGCCATATTCCTCAGGTACATCTACACAGAGAAAGCCATTTTCACCTAACAGGTTCCAGACATGCCGTGGCATGATTCCGTCACGCTCCCACTGTTCATAATGGGGCGCAATATGCTCTTTCATAAAACGTCTAAAGTTATCACGGAATAATTCCAGATCGGCATCATGCTGCATGTCTTATTTCCTTTTATCAGTTTGTTAGTCAGCTTCTGTTTTACTCATGCTAGTTATTTTCCGAAAAGATGTCATGACCTGATGAGTTTTTATTGCTGTTCATAAAGCTAAAAAAAGGAAGCCGAAGCTTCCTTTTTGTTCAAATATTTTTAAATATGTCCTGCTTTCTGCTCAAGCATCTGACGGTCTACCTCACCCGGATTAGCCAGAGCTTCATTCAGCTTGTCTTTGTCTAGCTGGCCTACCCATTTGGCAACTACAATAGTTGCCAGTGAATTACCCACCAGGTTAGTCAAGGCACGCGCTTCAGACATGAAACGGTCGATACCCAGAATGAGTGCCAGACCAGCGACAGGAATATGACCTACAGCAGACAGGGTTGCTGCCATAACAATAAAGCCCGAACCGGTTACCCCTGCTGCACCTTTAGATGAAATCAGCAGAACCAGCAGCAAGGTAATTTGATGAGTTACATCCAGCTGGGTATTGGTCGCCTGTGCAATAAAGATCGCGGCCATAGTCAGGTAAATTGAAGTACCGTCCAGATTAAAAGAATAACCCGTTGGAATAACCAGACCCACTACAGACTTCTCACAACCTGCAATTTCCAGTTTCTTCAGCATACGCGGTAAAACTGACTCGGAAGAAGATGTACCTAGTACAATCAGAAGCTCCTCACGGATCAGGCGGATCATTTTAAGAATACTGAAACCACTAATGCGTGCAATCGTTCCTAGTACGATGAAAATAAACAGCAGACAGGTAATATAGAAACAGAGAATAAGCTGACCAAGCTGAACCAGTGAACCTACACCATATTTACCAATAGTAAAAGCCATTGCACCGAAAGCACCAATCGGAGCCAGCTTCATGATCATGTTTACAATGTTAAAGAACACATGCGAGATTTGATCAATAAACTTAAGTACTGGCTTACCGGCATCACCAAGTTTGTGCAAGGCAAAACCAAACAGGATAGCAAACAGTAAGACCTGAAGAATTTCACCATTTGCGAATGCTCCAACTACAGTCTCAGGAATAATATGCAGCAGAAAATCGACTGTAGATTGCGACTCACCCGAAGCGACATATTTCTGAATACCTGCAGTGTCCAGAGTTGCCGGATCAACATTCATACCTACGCCAGGCTTGGCAATATTAATTACCAGCAGACCAATCAGCAGGGCAATTGTCGAGACAATTTCGAAGTAAAGTAAGGCAACACCACCGGTCTTACCCACTGACTTCATACTTTCCATACCTGCGATACCACTTACCACAGTACAGAAAATCACAGGCGCAATAATCATCTTAATTAAACGAATAAAGCCATCACCTAACGGCTTAAGCTGTTCGCCCAAACCTGGTACCTGCTGCTCAACGCCATTCATGAGGACAGTAGTACTCGGGAAGTAATGCCCCACAAGAACACCTGCGATAATCGCAATAATCACTTGAAAATAAAGTGATTTATAAATCGGTTTTTTAGCCATAACTTTTCTTCATTACATATCTCTGGACATGGTCAATACCCAGCGCAAGGTCTATCCTTAGGAATACACAGCCCTGAAATTTCATGTAAAAACAAAAAGGTAAAGAACTTTTTACCTATACAGGAAATATTCAGCATGAAAATAATTCGCCTTAAAAAACGAATTTGGGACTTAACATCAATGACTTAGACTTCAGACCTATAAATAGTAGAATCTATTAATGCAGGAGAAGATTAAATTAACTTAACAAAGTCTATCTGAGGCGGATTTTACTTGAAGGAAATATCATAATGGAATGGTTATTTTTAAGTCTGGCTAATCTGTATACAATTCCTTATTAGACATTAGTCTAACCCCACCAAAGTTTTACACCCCTTGTTGTTTTATGTCATAGTGGAAAAACTTACTTATTATCTAATTAAAATTGTCAATGAACACCCGTAAAAATCTTTATAAAGAGTTTGAGCATCCTTTTGCACAATATGTCCGGATTATTGGCAAAGGAAAAAATGGTGCGAGGTCATTAACTTACGAAGAAGCCTATCAAGCATTCAGCATGATCCTCAAACAAGAAGTTCTGGATGTTCAGCTCGGTGCATTTCTGATGCTGTTACGTGTAAAAGAGGAATCTGTTGATGAGTTGGCAGGTTTTGTACAGGCTACCCGTGATCAGCTAAATTTTGCCCCTTTAACCGTTGATCTGGACTGGTCTTCATATGCCGGCAAACGGAAACATTATCCCTGGTTTCTGCTGGCAGCATTAACGCTTGCCCAGTCGGGTTATAAAGTATTTATGCATGGCGCATCAGGTCATACCCTTAACCGGCTCTATACTGAACAGGTGCTAAAACACTTAGGCTATTCCATCTGTCAAAGTGAACAGGATGTTGAATACGAACTCGAACAACATAATTTTGCCTATCTTCCCCTTGAGGCGATTTCCCCTGTCTTAAGTGATTTGATCTCGCTCAGAAATGTTATGGGCTTGCGTTCCCCTATTCATACATTGGCACGCCTGATTAATCCATTTAATGCCAAAGCTACATTACAGGCAATTTTTCATCCGGCTTATCGCAGTTCTCATCAGCAGACTGCATCACGGTTAGGCTACCAGAATAGCGCTGTTATCAAGGGTGAAGGTGGCGAATTTGAGCGTAACCCAGATGCACGCACACTGATTTGTGGTATTAAAAATAGTGAGCTGTATGAATATGAACTGCCCAAACTGACACAAGAACGCAGCCTTGCTGAAGAAGAGTTAAATCTGGAGAAATTTAAAGCAGTCTGGGAAGGCAAACAAACTCATGTATATGGTGAAATAGCTGTCACAGAAACAATGGGAATTGCTTTATATACAATGGGTGTTTGTAGTACCTATGACGAAGCCATGTTAAAAGCTAAAGCACTATGGGCTACACGGCACTCTTCCTAGATGTAAAAAAATTATTTTGGCTTACCAGTTCTGGTAAGTCAAAGTCATAACGCCCGAGTATTTTTATAGAAATTTATATATAACAATAAAGAGTAAAATATGACTAAAGAGCTATCTGCACGCGCTGTATTACAGCAGGCTGCCATAAATAGTACTCATCCTTTTCATAATGCCATTTTAGAGTTCGTACAGCATCATCTTGATGAAATTGAGACATCTTACTGGCAAAAACACTTTCACACCGCTCAACCAAGCTTAGTTCAAGTTATAGAAAGACTTGAGTTTAGAAGTAATACGCTTCCAGATGATGAGCTAGACATAGAGGAGATGACATATTATGAAAACCATCTGGACTTTTCTTTACCAGATGAAATTAGCCAATATGTAATATGTGTGGTTTTTGAAGAGGACAGCATTATTGATGTCTGTATGGAAAGCTGAAATTTGCAATAAAAAAGCTTTTACTTTGACTTAAATCTAAGGCCTCAGTAAAAGCTTTTAAGTACAAAGACTGGATTATCTTTGCCTGTATATAAAGTTAAACGAAACGAATCGGTTTAAATTCTTCATCCTGTTGTGGCTCATGTGAGTCACAGTGCTCATCTTCTTTTTTGCTGCCACGGTTAATATAACCAGTGCGCTCCTCTTCAGGCAGGTGTTTAACCTCCCAAGCAATCACAGCCTGCAGACAGGTTTCACGTTGCTCCTGAGTAAGTGGCTCGCCATTTGGCCATTTGCCGATTTCAACGGCAGTTCTCAGACGTTCTACAATCTCAGGATTTAAAACGGCAAGCATCTGTTCAATATTCATGATCAATCCTGTTGATGAAAAGAGTCAAAATCCTGATTCCAGCCCAGCTTGGTACGACATGCCATATAAAAGTCATAACCAGGTGGATGCAGCAAATTTAACTTGAAGGGATATTTACGGATATGCAGGCAATCTCCGACGTTCAGGGAAACGCTGTTCTGACCGTCGGCACTCACCATTGGCATCACACGATTTTCACGTATAGCCAGTTTAATTTCACTATGTCCGCCCACAACAATTGGACGCGATGATAATGTATGGGGATGCATTGGCACCAATACAATAGCATCCATTCCCGGATGTACAATCGGGCCACCACCTGAGAGTGCGTAAGCTGTAGAACCAGTCGGGGTAGAAACAATCAGTCCATCACTATGCTGACGATAGACATACTGTCCATCAATATTCATCTCGAAATCGATCATATGAACTGACTTGCCTGAATGCAGCACAATATCGTTTAGAGCAATTGCATTATAGATGATATTGCCCTGTGACCGAATTTCCATTTCCAGAAGAAAACGGCGATCCAGCTGGAATTCTCCACGCAACACCTGATCCAGCTTAAAAATTACTTCAGAGGGTTTTATATCGGTCAAAAAACCTAAACGTCCACGGTTAACACCGATTACTGGTGTATTGTGATGGACCAGAGCACGTGCTGCGTGGAGCAGCGAACCATCTCCACCTACGACAATAACCAGATCAACAATTTCACCCAGCAGTGCCCGACTGACTGTTTGCGGATCTGTATAGGGCACCAGCTGTGCAGTTTCCTGATCAAATACCGGATGCAGACCGCGACTCACCAGGTGGTCATGAATCAAACACAAGGTCTCTACAACAGAGGATTTATCGGGACGTCCTAATAAGCCAATATTACGAAAAGTCTTATGTGTTATTTGCACGAGATCGCCGGACTCCTTTACGGTTCTTGGTTATAATAACACTATCAAAGTTGTTTTAAAAAAACATTCAAAAACCGCAACAGTAAAAGTGAGCAAGTTCCCAATTTGGGTTTATTCACAGTTTAAGCATTGCAAAATTGGTGAAAGCTTCGCATGATTAGCAAAATTTATTTGGGTAATGTCTTCCGTTTATGAAGTTTGAACGTGGTATTGGCTTGATTGCACTCATTTTTTCAGTGCTTATTATTGGGGGCTTTGTCGCCTTTGGAATATATTTAATCCGCTTAGATAATATTATCCGGGACAAATTTGAAGGACAGCGCTGGGATATTCCGGCGAAAGTTTTCGCTCGCCCTCTGGAAATTTATACCAATGCTCCGGTCAATCAGCAAGACTTTGCCCAAGAACTTAAATTGCTCGGCTATAAATCGGCAAGTAGTTATGATAAGTCAGGTTCATATGTATCTCAGGGGAATACCTTATATGTCCATACCCGGGGCTTTGATTTTGGTGATAGCGTAGAACCAGAACAGATTCTGGAATTAACTTTTAATGACCAGAAGATCAGCGAAGTACGCACAACCAAACCCTCTACAAGTGGTATTACCCGTCTGGAGCCCTTATTGATTGGCGGTATTTATCCGCAGCATAATGAAGACCGGGTTCTGATTAAACTGAACCGTGTACCAAAACCGCTCATTGAAGCTTTAATTGCGACTGAAGATCGGAACTTCTATCATCATCATGGTGTTTCAGTACGAGGCATTGCCCGGGCTCTGGTCAGCAACCTGACTGGTGGACGCCGCCAGGGTGGATCTACTCTGACCCAGCAGTTGGTTAAAAACTTTTACCTGTCACCTGAAAAAACCTATAAACGAAAGATTAATGAAGCCCTGATGGCCATGCTCATCGAACTTCATTATGACAAAGATGAAATTCTGGAAGCATACCTGAATGAAGTAAATCTGGGCCAGAATGGTAATTATTCAATTAATGGTTACGGTCTGGCTTCCCAATTCTATTTTGGTCTGCCTTTACGTGAACTGAATATTTCACAGCAGGCTTTCCTGGTAGGCCTGGTACAGGGTCCTTCCTTATATAACCCGTGGCGTAATCCTGAAGCGGCTAAGAAACGCCGCAATGTAGTACTAAAAAACATGCAGGTGATGGGTTACCTGACTGAAGCTGAATATGAAGAAGAAAGTGCCCGCCCGTTAAATGTGATTAGCAAGCCAACTTTAGGACCAGCCAAATTTCCAGATTTTCTCGATATCGTACGCCGTCAGCTACGTACCGAATATCAGGATGGTGACCTGACCAATCGAGGCTTGCGTATTTTTACAACACTTGACCCGATTGCCCAGACTCGTGTGCAGACAGCTTTCAAAAATTCTGTAGAACGTTTATCCAAGCGTAATCCGGGCCGTTTAAAAAACCTGCAGGGTGCAGTACTGATTGCTCATCCGGAGAATGGAGAACTCATAGCTGCTGTTGGTTCAACTCAGGATTTTACTGGCTTTAACCGGGCTCTTGATGCCAAACGTCAAGTAGGATCACTTTTAAAACCGGTGATCTATCTGAGTGCTATTGAGTCAGGGCGTTATACCTGGGCCAGTTCGATTCAGGATGCTGCTATCAGTATTCCAATAGATAAAAGCAAGGAATGGACACCCAAGAATTATGCGGGTGGTGAATATGGTGTAGTCAGCATGATGCAGGCGCTGGCTAACTCTTATAATCTGTCTGCTGTACGACTTGGTCAGGAATTTGGCCTCTCGACATTTACCAATCAGTTAAGAAAATTTGGAGTGACTTCAAACATTCCAGCCTTTCCGTCTATTTTCCTGGGCGCTGTGGAAATGTCGCCAATGGAAGTCATGAGTATTTATGAAAACTTCGCGACTGGCGGTTTTAAATATCCACCACGTGCCATACGTACAGTAGTAGATGCAGATGGCCGGCTATTGGACCGTTACGGACTGGATGTACAGCAGACCATCGACCCGTCGAGTGCCTATATTCTAAACTATGGCCTGCAGCAGGTCATGAACATTGGTACTGGGCGTTCTGCATATAACAGTTTTCCAGCCAGCCTTAAACTGGCCGGTAAATCAGGTACCACCAATGACACACGTGACTCATGGTTTGCAGGCTATTCAGGCAATCATCTGGCAGTAGTATGGCTAGGGCTAGACAATAACAAGGTAACAGGCCTTACTGGTTCTACAGGTGCATTGCCGGTATGGATTAATGTAATGAAACAGTTGAAACAGGAACCGGTCAATCTGCGCCAGACTGATAATGTACAGTGGCACTGGATTGACCGCGCTACCGGTTATTTATCTGCTCAGGGCTGTGAAGGTGCCATGTACATTCCTATACTGCGTCATACAGTACCACGCCGAGCTACTGCCTGTGGCCTTTCACATTATCAGGTCGAACCAGTTTACACACCTGATACCGAACATAACGACGCACCTGCGCCTGAAGAAGATAGTATCGAAAACTATATCCGTGAAAGCGAGACTGAAATGGAACAGACGTTACCGTCTTCTGAAGGCCGAATCATCTCAAGCGGAAGTTATGAAAATTAAATGCTATAGAGAAAATTTGTGAATCATATAAAACCTGGCATATTTGCCTTAGCATTGCTTGGAGTGGCTGGCTGTCAGACGGCGCCTCTACCTCAGCCTGAAGAACAAAAACCGGCACCAAGACCTGTTCCTGAAGTGCAGGCTACACCTTCGGGCGTAAAAATTACTCCGTATGAACCGGAAGAAATTAAACGCCAGAAGGTGCAAATAGTGGTGCCTGAGCAAAAGGTTCAACAGCAGTTCAAGGATGGTCGTGAACTTCCTGTATTCCGGAAAATGATGCTGCAGACACAAACTGCTTATAAACAGGGCCAATGGTCTCAGGCTGAAAGCTATGCATTGCAAGCACAAAGACTGGCTCCTCAGTCCGCTGAAACCTTTTTGTATCTTTCAATGATTGCTAATAGACAAAACAAGCCAGCTAATGCGGAAGCACTGGCTCGCCGGGGCTTAAGCTATGCACAGAGCAATCCAATGAAAAAGCAGCTCTGGTTAAATATCTTAAAAGCGGCTCAATCTCAGAAAAACAGTAAAAGCATTCAAGAAGCCAAAACAGCTTTGAGTACATTCTAGCTTCTTGACCTGTTTAAACTGGTTTCTTTACTTAGATATGACGGATTCCGGCAATACCATAGGCGCCGTACTGCCGGGCACACTCCATATCCTCTCTAGACAATCCGCCTAAAGCAAAAACGGGCACATCGGCCTGATGAGCAAGTTCTGCAAACGCATCCCAGCCTAACGCTGGTGCTTCTGGATGAGTCGGAGTAGCCTGTACAGGGCTGATAAGTACAGCCTCGCACCCTATTTGAACAGCATGCTGTACTGAAGCAGCATCATGGCAGGCAGCAATATAACGAATCCCAATACATAGTTCGCCTTTTTTCAGAGACATCTGTTCAGACTGTTTTAAATGTACAGCAGCGATGTGATGTTGCTGTTCAACATTAAGAGACCGCCAGACTTGATAAGGCACTATTAATTTATTTAGTTGCTGAATGCTATATTCCAAAAGCCAATTTTTATCAATTTCAGCCTCTTCAGGCCGCCAGTAAAAGAGCATATCTTGAGCTAATTGCTCTATCGCTGAAAGTGCTGTACCAATCCTGATTGAATGTGGCCAATATAACCGCTCAATCACTGGCTGATTAGCATCTGGAAAATCAAGTGTTTGTAATTGTTCACGTGTGTACCAAGCCCATGGTTTCTGAATCTGGTTTAACATCTCCTCTGGTACATGTGCAAAGAACAGATGCAAATGTACTGTAATATCGTCATATTCATGACAGATCAGGCTAAAAGGATGCCAGTCACTCAAGCCAACCCCGACTTCTTCATAAATTTCACGTCGACAGGTTTCTTCAGGAGTTTCATTCCCTTCAACTTTTCCGCCTGGAAACTCATACTTGTTACCTTGGTGCTGCTTAGCTTCTCGCCAGCCAACCAATACTTTTGAATGATAAAACAATAAAGCGACAGCAATATGCACGATAGGCTTAGACATTGAATAATCCGAGATAAGCTTTTACTTAGTGTAAGCAAAAATAAGAAGTTTATAAATTCTTAAAATTCTATTTGACAGACTCATTCGATAATGATTATCATTTATTTGAATTCTCGCACACCACGGAGCTATAACAAATGAACGCACCATTCAACCTATTTGCACGCCAGACTCAAGCCAGCACTTCTCTGCCAATGTTACAATCCAGCAATCTTTTTGCACTCGGGCGTGAAATCCGTATTATGCATGCGGGTGAAGAGTACCGCTTACGTCTGACCCGCAACAATCGTTTAATTCTAACCAAATAACTATTTACAGCTTCAAAAAATAATAAACGTGGAAACAGGCAGTATGGCTCTCCCATACTGTTTTTTTATTTGTATTCTATCTGATGGGCTTTTAAAAATAATAAGGTAACCTTTAAACCACCATAGTCTGAGGGGGTAAATTCGATATAGCCTCTATGTAGTTCCATAATTTTTCGCGCTATAGACAGGCCTAGACCTGAACCTGATGTTCGTGTACCTAATCCACGAAAGAAACGCTCGCCTAAACGCTCTAAAGTATTTGAATCTACCCCTGCTCCGTTATCTTCAATCATTAACCGGTAGTGATGCTGCTCGTCTTTTAAGGTGATATAAACCGCACCGTGTTCAGGTGCATAGCGGATTGCATTATCAATCAGGTTACGGATACAGGTAAATAAGAGTTCCTGATTTCCATATATTTCTGCGTGTGGTAATGCAGCTATTTGATGAATATTTACTTGACGCTCCTGTGCAAAAAGTTCCAGTGAGCATACAACCTCATCAATAAGTGGCTGGAGCTGTAGCAGACTACCAGGCATCTGCTGATGTGCAGCAGGATCAAGTCTGGCCAGTAATAACAAATTTTCCAACACCCGGGTACTACGGGTAACATCATTCTGAATAGCTAACAAGTCAGGAACAAGTTCAGGAATATGGCTATATTTACGTTTTAAAACCTGTAAACGCATGGCAATTGCAGATAAGGGTGAACGCAATTCATGGGATGCATCGGCTGTGAAGCGTTGCTCGGCAGTCAATGCCCGATCCAGCCGGCTCAATAACTGATTCAGCGAATTTATAACAGGTTCAATCTCCTGTACCAACGGCTGTTGTTCAATAGGTTGTAAATCGGATGGTGACTTCTGGGCAATCGTTCGACTGAGCTTTTTTAAGGACCGCAGCTGCCGCTGTATACCAAAATGACTCCATAGCCATTGAACCAGCCAGACCAGCAACAATACAACAGCGTAAATCAGAATACTTCTGATAATATCCTTAAAACGAACAGCCAAGGGCTGGATCAGTTCAGCCTTCAACTGTTTATCATTAGTCTGCGCCGTATAGCTACGCCGCAAGTGACCATTTTTCCAGACCAGTCCAAAATCTTGTGGCAGGTCGTTAAAAAGCTGTTGCTGTAAGTGGGTAGAATGGGCCAGCGTACGCCCTTGCCAGTTTAGTTGATACTGAATATCAAATTCATTACTCAGTTCGTCAAGCTGTCCCGAATTCGCAGACAAATCAGAAACCAACAATGTATCTGCGAGTTCGTCCATAATCTCGTCATGAACCTGCATGGCATGATAAACAGCAATACCAATCAGCAGCAAAAAGGCCAGCAGTCCCGCCAAAATACTGCCCAGCATAGTAGTACGGATGAGTTGAGACTGTAAAGAATCTGGCTTTGTATTCATTCAGGCTTCGCCCATACGGTAACCTAAACCACGAATAGTCCTGATTGTTTGGCTACCTAACTTTTTGCGTAATTGATAAATATAGACTTCAATGGCGTTACTTTCGACTTCATCCCCCCAAGCGTAAATCGACTCTTCCAGCTGTTCACGTGTCACCACATGATTCGGATGTTGCATCAACTTATACAAAATCTGGAATTCTCTGGCTGTCAGGTCACGGCTTTCGCCCTCCTGCTGTACCGTTTTCGCTTTCGGATCCAGACAAATATTATTCCATATCAGTGTCTGGCTTTGTCCCGCTTGCAGGTTTCTCATCTGGCTACGTATACGTGCTGAAAGTTCTTCCAGGCTAAATGGCTTGACCAGATAATCATTGGCACCGAGGTCTAATCCTTCCACCCGGTCACTGATACTGTCACGGGCTGTCAGAAAAATAACAGGAGTCTGAGCCTGATGTTGTCGCAGGGTTTTTAAAATTTCATCACCACTGGCATAAGGCAAACCCCGGTCGAGCAGAATACATTCATAGTCGTGCTGTTTAAGAGCAGTCATCGCATAATCTCCCCGCTCTACCCAATCTACACTATAACCGTCCAGTTCCAGCCAGGTCTTTATACTTTCACCTTGAGAGGTATCATCTTCAACCAGTAAAATTCTCATCCTTATTTTATATCTCTGTTTTTATGTATCTTGATAGTGCCCTGAAAAGTTGAAATATTCAAAGCCCAATAAAAAAACCACATTACTAAAATGGCAAGTAATGTGGTTTCTAAGGAGGATTAACAAAACACGAAACAACTACAGCTTAAAAACTTTAAAATTTCACTGAATCTACATCAATTTCTACACGTTTAGTCGGTTTATAATCGATATCAACTTCGCCGGTCAATGTTACGGTTGTAGTTGGAGAAATAGGTTTACCTTGCCATAATTCATCATCAATATCGGCAGTAATTGTGCCAGTCCGGTCACGGAATTGATATTTCTCATCGCCTAAGGCTTTTACCACCTGACCACGCAATTGCACACGGGTATCATCTTTTGCGGTCAGTGCCTGTTTTACCGTAGTAACCTGGGCCGTTTTGATTGATGCATGATTCACGGCAGTATTTGCCATAGCCACGCCACCCATACTTAGAGCACCTGTTAACAAAGCCAGTTTCGCCATATTCATACGCACTTTACCTCGTTTATTTACTCATTATCGAATAAGAGTATTAAAACAGCTAAAGATGAATTGAATCTTAAGAAATTAAAATTATTTTATTAATTTAAAGGCACTACGCGTAATACTTCCTCGAGTGTGGTTAAGCCTGCAATTACCTTTCGAGCGCCTGCAATACGCAATGGCTCCACCCCTTCTTTTTTGGCCTGCTGACGAATCTGATCGAGCGATGCATCAAGACTGATCTGCTGTTTGAGTGCCAGACTTACTGGCATAAACTCATAAAGACCTATTCGGCCTTTATAACCTGTATTACGACAGATTTCACAGCCCACTGCCTGATAGACTGTATCTGGAACTTCCATAATATAGTCAAAAGTTAAATGTTCCCATTGATGTTCATTAATTTGCCCCTTTTCTTTACAGTGAGGGCATAAGGTACGAACCAAACGCTGAGCCAATACACCTAAGATTGTGGCTGAAGTCAAAAAAGGCTGCACACCGAGATCATGTAAACGGGTTAAGCTAGAAGGCGCATCATTGGTATGCAAAGTTGACAAGACCAGATGGCCAGTTAAGGCTGCCTGAATTGCCATATTGGCTGTATCCTGATCTCGAATTTCACCAACCATAATAATATCAGGGTCTTGTCGCATCAGGGCACGTACCCCGTCTGCGAAACCCAAGTCAATTCCATGATTCACCTGCATCTGGTTAAAGCTTGGTTCCAGCATCTCGATCGGGTCTTCTATGGTACAGACATTAACCTGTTCGGTTGCCAGCTGTTTGAGGGAAGAATATAGCGTTGTGGTTTTCCCTGAACCAGTCGGGCCAGTCACCAGTATAATACCGTGACTATGCTGAGTCATTTCCTGCCATGCATTAAGCAGACGCCCTTCAAAACCCAATTGCTGAAAGCTACGGACCAAGACTTCAGGGTCAAAAATCCGCATAACCAGTTTTTCCCCAAACGCCGTAGGTAAGGTTGATAAGCGCAGTTCCGTTTCCTGGCCTTTAGGTGTACGCGTTTTCAGACGGCCATCTTGCGGTTTGCGCTTTTCAGCAACATTCAGACGCCCCAAAATTTTTAACCGGGAAATTACTGCCGTCAGTGTACTGGCCGGCATGTTGTAAATCGTATGCAATACCCCATCTATCCGAAAGCGGATTTTGCCGTTATCTTTACGTGGTTCCAGATGAATATCACTGGCTCCCTGCTCAAATGCAAACTGTAAAATCCAGTCCACCAATTTTACAATATGCTGGTCATTAGCATCAGGATTCTGAGTATCACCCAGTTGTAAGAGTGCCTCTACGCCTTTATTAGTACGATCGTGTGTGCTGCTTTTCTGAGAAGAGCTGACCGCGCGGCTAACCTGATAGTATTCCACTAGATACCGCTGCAACTGTTCAGGGTTAAGGAGCACTTGCTGGATTTTTTTAGGCTTTAAGCTTCGTTCAAGATTAGTAATCCATTCAGTCATAAAAGGCTGGTCTGTACCAATCAATACCTGATCTGCCTGAACCTCTACTGCTAAAATATGATTTTTAACAGCAAATTCCTGCGACATGATTCCAGTCAGTGCAGTTACATCTGCTTTTAAAGGATCAATAACATAGAAAGGAATTTCAGCTTTTTCGGCCAGCCATTGGCATAAGCGAGTTAATGTCAGGGATAACAATGGATGCTGTTGATCTTTGAGATTAAAATTTGCAATCCATTGCAGGGGATGCCATTTAAAATGCTGTTTTTGCCGCTGGGTGGTCTGAACCAAATGTTTGTCGCGCTCAGTAATCCGGCCGTCTTTTTGTAAATGGTCCAGGCACCAGACCGTATCTATTTCAAAATTAAACTTCACTATTATATCCCCTGCATCCTTAAATACTATAACAGAGTTATTTTCTGATGCAGTACAGGGCCATATAAAATTAATAGATTGTTTATAGTTAATATAAAAAATATTATTTTTTAAAGATATAAAAAGCTTTTAGAAGTAAAGTGTTAATCTTGTAAGACAAAATATTATCATTTCTGCCTTAAACTTCAATTATTATTATACTTAGATTATTTTAAAATCATTAATACCAGTTTTTTAATTAAATAAAATACTTTAAATTAAATGAATAACTAACTCTTCGCCAGGTATTTACACTATAGGTTCAATGGATGAGCAATGCGAATTTCGGAAGTTTTCAGGAAGCCGGTAAAGCCGTATTAAGTTATTTGCATAAACGCTTCGGCTTCAGTTTATGGATGATTACACGGGTGGAAAGTGATAACTGGATTGTTTTACAAAGTGAAACGACGGGTTATGACATCCAGCCTGGTCAGGTCTTTCGCTGGGCAGATTCTTTTTGTGCACATATGGTTACTGGTGATGCTCCTAAAATTGTACCCCGCTCTGAAGATATACCCTTATATGCAGCGGCGCCTATTGCCAAGCAAGTCAGTATCAGAGCTTATATTGGCCAGCCGTTGCTTAATGAAGATGGCAGTCTGTTCGGTACACTCTGTGCCATTGATCCTCATCCCAAACCTGATTCAATTATCCATGATGCTGACCTGATTGAAGTTTTCGGTGGCCTGCTTAGCCGCATTTTACAGGTTGAACTACGTGAAAATGAGCAGATCCGCCAGTATGAGCTTCTACAGGTTGAAGCTTTAAGTGATGTACTGACCGGTTTATATAACCGTCGGGCTTGGGACAGGCTGGTTAATGCAGAAGAAGAACGCTGTAAACGGCATGGACATCCTGCTGCGGTCTTTATTATTGATCTGAACGGTCTAAAAGAAGTAAATGACAACCTGGGGCATGTAGCAGGAGACCGTTTTATTCGACAGGCTGCTGAGATATTAAAGAATAATGCCCGTAGCAATGATATTGTTGCTCGGCTTGGCGGTGATGAATTTGGTATTCTCAGTATTGAGAACAACCAGGCAGGCGCAGAACTTCTATTGCAGCGGATGTTAAAAGCACTGGAAGAAGGTGGCGTTAGTGCCGCTGTCGGTTATGTTATGCGGCATCCCTCTAAAGGCTTATTGACTGCTGTCACAGAAGCCGATCAGAAGATGTTTGAACATAAACGCCGTATCAAATCCAATCTGAACTAAGTTTAGACAAGGTCAATAATAATAATCTGCTCTGCCTGTACGCTAAAGCTAATATCAAGACAAGCAAACTTCATCTTATAAATACGTTCAGGATCTTCCTGATAAGCCGGACGTGGATCAAATGATAAAACATCATTTAACTCCTGAATAAGTTGATCACTCAGCTCAAGCACTTGCTGTTTTATTAAAGCCTCTTCCGACCAGCTTACTTCTTTGCGAAGTGGCTCTTCCTGCGCATAACCGCTCTGTGCATGGGGAATAGCATCTGAATAGTGAATATAGGGTTTGATATCGAGAACAGGGGTGCCATCAAGCAGATCGCTTCCGGTAACATAAATTCGTAGTGCTTTGCCCACTTTTTTTACTTCTTTAAGCTGTACCACTGACAGGCCCACTGGCGCTGGACGGTACATACTTCGGGTTGCAAATACCCCAAGCTTTTTATTACCCCCTAGACGTGGTGGGCGCACTTGAGGCCTAAACTTATCAGTCTGGTGCTGAGACTTATTGTCATGGAACTGCCATACCAGCCATAGATGGCTAAACGCCTCAATACCTGCAAATGCCAGCAGATCATTATAGGGAGGTAACATATCAATATAGGATTTAATCTGAACCAGATTGGGCTGGCGCGGTATTCCAAACTTTTCCTGATAGGGAGATTTCATATACCCGATAATAGGGAGTGATACAGTAGGCTTCATCACTTTTGCTTATAAACACAATTAAATATATTCAGTTTATCGAGAATGTTTTTAGATTAGAATAGCAAGCTGTTTAATTTGATAGATAATTGAGACCTTTAATGGCTGCGTTTAACGTCGAAAAGATTACTCACGTTCACCACTGGAATGACACGCTATTTAGTTTTAAAACAACTCGTGATCCGAGTCTACGTTTTAAAAATGGGCAGTTTGTGATGATTGGACTTGAAGTCAATGGCAAGCCATTAATGCGAGCTTATTCTATCGCCAGTGCAAACTATGAAGAAGAACTGGAATTTTTCTCGATTAAAGTACAAGATGGTCCACTTACTTCAATTTTGCAGAAAGTTCAGGTGGGTGATGAGATTCTGGTCTCACGCAAGCCGACAGGTACACTGGTACTTGATGATCTGTTGCCAGGCAAAAATCTATGGCTACTTTCCTCAGGAACTGGCCTAGCTCCCTTCCTGTCTGTTATTCGTGATCCTGAAACTTATGAACGCTTTGAGAAAGTTATTGTTGTACATGGTACACGTTACATTTCTGAACTGGCTTATCAGGACCTGATTTTAAATGAACTACCAAATAATGAGTTTTTCCAAGACTTAGGCATTCAAGATAAACTAGTGTACTACCCGACTGTAACTCGTGAAGAGTTCAAAACTCAAGGCCGTTTAACCGCTCTGATCGAATCTGGGAAAATTTTTGAAGATTTAAATCTGCCTGCATTTAATCGTGAAGATGACCGTGCAATGCTATGCGGCAGTCCGCACTTTCTGCGTGATGTTGCCGGTTTGCTAGATCAGCATGGCCTGAAAGAATCGCCGCGTATGGGTGAAATGGGCGATTACGTTATTGAACGGGCTTTTGTTGAAAAATAAGATGAGTTAAATAAAAAACCGGGCGATAATGCCCGGTTTTTATTATAAAAAAAACTTTCTACTAAAATTTAAGATTTCCTTCACCAGACTTAAATCAGAAGCTTTCTTAACCTGATAGTTCTAAAAATCCCAACTGTTTTACTGGGTTGAATCCTTTTTTCAAATCCATACAATAAAGCCATATTCTATTTATGCCTTTTGCTTTATTGCCATGACTCTCTCTTACGTTACTGAACTTCTCTCTCCTGCCGGCTCACTTAAAAACATGCGTTATGCTTTTGCCTATGGCGCAGATGCAGTCTATGCAGGTCAACCACGTTACAGTCTGCGTGTTCGTAACAACGAATTTGATCATGACAACCTAAAAACAGGTATTGAAGAGGCACATCAGTTAGGTAAAAAATTTTATGTAGTCGTGAATATTCAGCCACATAATAGCAAGCTTAAAAATTTTATACGTGATCTGGCACCTGTAGTTGCCATGAAGCCGGATGCACTCATTATGTCCGATCCAGGCCTCATCATGATGGCACGTGAACATTTTCCTGATATGCCCATTCATCTCTCTGTGCAGGCTAATGCAGTAAACTGGGCGACTGTTAAATTCTGGAAAACCATGGGGCTTACGCGCGTGATTCTATCACGTGAACTTTCTCTTGAAGAAATAGAGGAAATCAAACAAAACGTACCCAATATGGAAATTGAGGTTTTTGTACATGGTGCCCTGTGTATGGCTTATTCAGGCCGCTGCCTGCTGTCTGGTTATATGGACAAGCGTGATGCAAACCAGGGTGCATGTACCAATGCCTGTCGCTGGGAGTATAAAATTCATAATGCTATTGAAGATGAAACAGGTGACATAATTGCTCTACAAGATCTACCTAAAGGTTGCTGTAACAAGACTGAAGTAAACCAGCAACATATGCTTGGCCAGCAACAGGTTAAAGAGCTCGTACTGTTACAGCGCAATGAAGAAGATATGTTTGCAGCAGAAGAAGATGAACATGGCACCTACTTTATGAACTCGAAAGATTTGCGTGCGGTACAGCATGTAGAACGGCTAACTAAAATGGGTGTACATTCTCTCAAGATCGAAGGTCGTACCAAATCTTATTTTTACTGTGCACGCACTGCCCAGATCTATCGCAAAGCGATTGATGATGCACTGGCAGGTCGACCTTTTGATACATCACTATTTACACAGTTAGAAGGTCTGGCCAACCGGGGATATACTGAAGGCTTTCTGCGTCGACATGTACATAGTGAATATCAAAATTATACCACCGGCTCATCCCGCTTCGATCATCAGCAGTTCTGTGGTGAAGTTTTGGAGCGTAATGGTGATTACATCCAGATTGATGTAAAAAACCGTTTTACGGTGGGCGATTCTTTAGAGTTGATGACTACGCGAGGTAATATCACTTTTACTCTGGCTGAAATAAAAGATAAAAATGGGAACCTGATTATGGAGGCTAAAGGTTCAGGACATATTGTCGAGATTCCTATACCAGCAGAAGTCGATATACAATATGCCCTGCTCATTCGTAATCTTCCAAACTCGGCTGTAGATATCTCTGCCGCCTCATTAGCATATACAGCAGAATAATATGGCTCTTCATATTACGCAGCAATGTATTAACTGTGATATGTGTCTACCAGAATGCCCGAACGATGCTATTTATGAGGGTATAAAAATCTATGAAATTGATGCAGAACGCTGTACTGAATGTGTAGGATTTTATGAACACGAAACCTGTATGGCTGTCTGTCCAATTGATTGTATCGAGCCTAATCCTCAATATATAGAAACTCAGGAACAGCTTTTGGAAAAATTTAAACATCTGAACCTGTTTAAAAAGCAAAACGAATAAAACCCTAAATATTAAAAGTAGAGATTTATAGCCAAAGCTATATAACAGATAAAAGTCAAAGTGTGGGGGCACTTTGGCTTTTCTGCATTTATTCTTAATGTATTGAATATAAAAAAGGAACCTGGCTGTTAGCGAGACCAGATTCCGTAAAGAGGTAAAACATAAATAAAATTATCAAGCTGAGAAACCGGAGTCCCTCAGTCTATCTGGTTACTGACCGGAGCGGATAATGTAATCAAAAGCAGAAAGCGACGCTTTTGCACCTTCACCTGTAGCAATGATGATCTGCTTGTACGGTACCGT